>NZ_JBSGUS010000004.1:188232-392884 GCF_053608045.1 Kribbella sp. NPDC055071 | reverse complement strand
GCTGCGCGATCCTCGACCCTTGACCCACACCACCGCGACCAGGGAAGGACGCAGCTACGCGGATCCCGCGGGGAGTTGTGAGCCGGGTGGTGTGGATCCGGTTGGTCGGTGTGGTGCCGGGCTGGTCGGGTTCGGCGTGGACCCGGGCTGGTCTGGTTCGGTGTGATTCGGCGTAGCAGCCGATGCACTGGCAGATCCAGGTCCGCCGGGGGACGGGGCCGGATGGTGACACAACTACTGGTGGACTGACACAGGAAATATCGTGTTCACACCCGCCACAAGGTGTTCCCACCTCCCGCGGACCGGCCGTCCCAGCCCCAGAATCCCGCCACCTGGACAAATCCGGCCACATCCCGAGATCCACCCGGATCCACCCCGGCTCTTGGCCACCATCTCCGGGGTTGTCCCCTGAGTTTGTCGGTTCTGGCGTGAAATTCCGGTGGGTGAAGGGACAAACTCATTGGATAACCCGTGAGATGGTGACCATCCCGGCCGGGCAACTCCGCGACTTCATCGGCCGACCGGTTCCAGGTGTGCCCGGCGGCACTGCGGCCCGCCACCCCACCGCGATCCGCCCCCGTGAGCACACCGGCGGCCCCGCCCGGACCCGGCTCGTCGGCCTCACCACGGTCGGCCGCCGTGATCACATCCAGCACGCGACCACTCGGGTGAGCGGCTCCGGGATAGCTGCGGTCTTTCCTGGTCGGGGTGGTGTGGGTCAAGGGTCGAAGATCGCGCAGCGACGCCGTAGGCGCCCTTGATGCACGCCGGCCCGACTGGCACGATCACGCAGCCCGGAGACCGCGCCACCACAGTTTCTCGGCGCAGACCAGATCGGCGGCGTATCAGCAGTTCGCGCGCCCTCCCGAGGCCCGGGCGGCACCGGAGTCGTTCTGCGCACACCAGTTGAGCGGCGGATCCGCGATCCGCGCCCCGCCGAAGGCGGCAACAAATCAGCCCGCCGCGGAGCGGTGTTCGATCGGCCCGGTCTGCACGCGTGACTACATGCCGACCTTTTGGTGGTCGGGTTCTATGACGATGACGTGGCGTTCCTGGTCGCGGGCGTACTTCAGATCGATGTACTTCGCGACCAGGGGGTCGATGATTTCCCAGGCTTCGTCGCCTTCGATCCATTCGGTGACGTGGCCGCGGATGGTGATTGGCTCGAAAGGGTTGTCGGCGGGGACGATCGACAGGGCGAGGCGGGGGTCGGCGCGGAGGTTGCGGGCCTTGCGCATGGTCGGGCCGGTGAAGATGACGATCTGGTCGCCGCGGGTGCCGGCGTACACCGGGGTGCTGTGGGGTGAACCGTCGGGGAGGATCGTCGCCAGGTGGGCGAACGCGGCGCCGTCGAGGACGGCTCGGATCTTCGGGTCGAGCATGGAAGGCTCCTTCAGCGGGGGTTGTCGGCGCGCCAGGCCAGGTAGTGGGCGACTGCGGTAGCGGTGTCGTAGGCCGGGGTGAAGCCGGTGTCCTGGGTCAGGCGGGTGATGTCCAGGTACGGATCGGCGCCGGCATGGACCGGGAGGACGTCGAGCTCTAGATCGGGAAGCTGTGCTTGCAGGGCGTCGGTGACTTCGCGGTTGGTGAAGGGCCGGCCGCTGGAGACGTTGTAGGTGGTGTGGTTCAGGGTCTCGGCGTTCATCAGGAGGGCGATCGCGCGTCCGGCGTCGGGGGCGTAGCAGGCGTCGCCGCCGTCGTCGCCGTATACGGGTGGTGGCTCTTCACCGCGCAGGATGCTGCTGATGTACGTCACGGTGCCCTTGAACGGGGAGTACGGATCGAAGAGCGGTCCCCAGATGCTGCCGATCCGCAGCACAACAGGTTGTACGTCGGTGTCCCGCAGGCCGTGGGTGGTGATCGGCTCGACGGCCTTCTTGAACGCGACGATCAGGTGCGGCAGATCGGCCGTGGGGAGCGCGAGCCCTTCGTGCCAAGGGATCTCGGACTGTCCGAGGTAGACGCCGAGGCTGCTCGCGACGGCGAAACGGCGGACGCCCCAGGTGCGCGCGGCATCGAGTGCGTTGAGCAGACCGGTCAGATCCGTGCGGAAGAACCCGACCGGATCCTCGTCGGGGATCGTGCCGGCCAGATGCACGATGTCGCTGATGTCGTACTGCTTGCCGAGGGCAAGGAACGCGTCCCGATCGGTGACGTCGAGGGACTCCACCGTGACCTTGCCGGCCAGGAACGACGGGACCTCGGTCCGCCGGTGCGAGGTGACAACGACCTCGTGGCCGAGCTCCGCGAGCGCCTGGGCGGTGTGGGCGCCGATCATGCCGAGCCCGCCGGTGACGAGGATCATCGGATCACCTCGTAGTGCAGGTGCGTCACGCCAGGCGCAGGGACGGCCTCGATCAGACGGAGCTCGATGTGCCGGGGGAGCTCCTGGAAGAAGCTGCGGCCGGAGCCGAGCAGGATGGGAATCTGGTGCAGGATGACCTCGTCGACGAGGTTCGCCACGAGCGCGGAGGTCAGCGCGCCTCCGCCCATGATGGCCACGTCTTTGTCCCCGGCAACCTTGCTCGCGGCCGCGATCGCGTCCTCGATGCCGGTCGTGATGAGCGTCTGCTGATCGCTCATCCCGGGCACCGGTCGATGGCTGAGCACGAACAGCGGCGCGGTCGGGTGTGGCGCTCCGCCGTTGATCCAGCCGGAGTCGTCGTACGTCGTCCGCCCGGACAGTGTGGCGCCGACGCGTGCGGCGGACGCGTCGAAGATCCGGGCGCTCGGCTCGCTGAGCTTGAATCCGTCGAACACCTGGCTCGGCGTATCACCGTTGAAGTACCAGTCGAACAGCATCGTCGCGTCGCCGAGCCCACGGCCCGCGCCGGGATCCCGGCCGGTGATGAATCCGTCGACCGACACGGAATGGGCACTCAAGACCTTGCTCATGTCTCTCCTTCGCTCCCTCAGATGACCCGAGACTATGAGCGGCCCGACAGCCCGGTCTTGAACGAATCGTGCAGATTCGGACGACCCACCATGCTCGTGTTTCGCCGAGATTTCTTTTGGCTGATCCCTTGACCTGAGGCCCTGCGAGGTAGGAGTTTTAGCGACACCGGATTTACGAATCACTTCCGAACATGGTTCGGAAAGAGGGAGTGCCGTGGCGATTGTGATCGGGGTGGTGACCCACTCGACGCACGGTGTGCTGTTCCGCGAGGCGGCCAGCATGCTCGGTGGCGTCGACCTGGAGTGGGTCAGCTACGACCGCGAGGACGAGATCCGGCCCAAGGTCGCGGAGTTCCTCAGCACCACCCGGCTGGACGGATTCCTGGCCGGCCCGGTCCCGTACACGGCCAGTCGCGAACTCCTGCCGCCCGGCCTCGCCGTCGGCGTCATCCGCTCCTCGGCACTCGACCTGACCCTCGCGCTCTACCGCGCCCAGGAGCGCGGCTGGGGTCGTACCCCGGTCAGCATCGACACCTTCCCCGCCGACGCGGTCGAGGCGGTCGCCACCGCGCTCGAGCTCGACCAGGACGAGATCGACTGCTTGCCGTACGCACCGACCCAGACGGTCGAGGACATCGTCGACTTCCATCGCAGCGCGTATCAGCGCTTCGGCGATCGCAGCTACGTGATCAGCGTCCGCGCCGCCGTCCGCGACCGGCTGAACGGCGAGATCCCGATCATGAGCGGCATGCCGGTACCGGCGACGATCCGGACCGAGCTGCACGAGCTGGCGCTGCGGATCGAGTCCGACCGTGCCAGCGCACAGCGCTTCGCCGCCGGCGTCTTCCTCATCTCGCAGTCCTCGGACGAGGAGCGGGCGCGGATCGGCCTGATGAATCTGTTGCTCAACACCCCCGAGTTCGCCGGCGCCTGGATCGAGAACCGCGGCCGGCGTGGCGTCGTCGTGTTCGCCCACAAGGCCCTGTTCGAACGCATCACCCGCAACTGGGTCGCCGTACCGGCGTTGGCCGAAGCGGCCGCGGCGCTCGGCGTACAGGTCTCGGCCGGCTTCGGCGTCGGAGTCTCTGCCCGCAACTGCGTCCTGCTCGCGGAGCAGGCGGCCGCCCGGGCCGAGCTTGCGAGCGAGCCGTGCGCGTACCTGTTCGAGGACAGCGGCGTGATCATCGGCCCGATGGGACCGGTCGGCGACGCGTTGCGGTTCTCGTACCGCGAACACGGCGACGAGATCGAGCAACTCGCGAAGAACGTCGGTCTCAGCGCAGTCACCGTCTCCCGGTTGGCGGCGCTGGACCACGAGCTGGAAGGCCGTTCGCTCTCGCCTGGGGAGCTCGCGGGTCATCTCGGCATCACGGATCAGAGCGGTCGCCGGCTGATCCGGACCCTCGACGCAGGCGGCCTGGTGAGCGTCGAGGGCACTGCTCAGCACCACCCGAAAGGACGCCCGACGCGTCTGTACCGACTGCGCATCGCCCAAGCGTTGGAGAAACCACCATGGAGCTCACCCGCCGCCAGATCCTGAAGTACGCCGGTCTCGGTCTGACCGTTCCGGCCGTGTCACCGCTGCTCTCCGCCTGTTCGAACGACAAGTCCGCCGGTGCCGGGGACGGCAGCGTGAAGTTCGAGGGCTGGGACTACGAAGCATCCCTGGTCCAGCAGAATCTGGACAACTTCACCAAGACCAGCAACATCAAGGTCAACTACACCCCGATCACCAGTGCCCAGTACGTGCAGAAGGTCGTCGCCGAGTTCACCGGTGGCGGCGGCCCGGACGCTCTCTACGTGTACGACGATTCGCTCGCGGCCTGGGTCGAGGGTGACTACCTGCAGCCACTCGACGGGCTGCCCGGCGTCGACGAGGTGTACGCCGGGATCTACCCGGGCAACGCGGAAGCGATGACGTACCAAGGCAAGCGCTACGGCCTGCCGTACTACACGGACTCGAACTGCCTGATCTACAACGCCGAGATCCTCGCCAAAGCAGGCTTCAACAAACCACCGACGAGCCTGGAGGAGCTGGAGGCCCAGGCCGCGAAGATCAAGAGCGACGGTCTGCTGGAGACCCCGATCGGCCTGCCCGCGCAGCTCTCGGACACCTGGTGGGCATGGGTATGGGCGCTGGTCTTCGCGAGTGGCGGCAACCTGTTCGACGATCAGCAGGCGCCGATCATGAACACGACCGACACCGTCACGAAGGATGTCTTCACCTGGTTGCAGGATGCAACGAACAAGTCGAAGGTGCTCGACCCGGCGTCGCTGCAGTTGCTGCCCGTCCCGGTCGACAACGCGATGAAGGCAGGCCGCTACGCCTTCACCATCGGGGCTCGCTACGCGCTGCGCGACTACAACGACCCGACCAAGTCCAAGACAGCGGGCAAGATGAAGATGGCGTTGATGCCCAGCCTCGACGGCAAGGAGCACGGCACCGTCAGCAACACCCGGCTCTACGCCCTGGCCCAGGACACCGAGGTCAAGGACAACGCGTTCAAGCTGCTCACGTATCTCGGTGGGCTCGGCGAGGACAAGAAGCCTTACACCGCCAAGTTCTGGTTCACGCAGCGCGGGCTCGGGTTCGCCTACAAGTCGATGGCCAGTGACCCCGAAGTGACCGCGGCGCTGAAGAAGTTCGCCGATCCGGCCGTCTACGCGCACCTGGCCGAGATCGCCAAGCCGCGGAACGTGCTCGGCGTCGCCTGGTACACCGAGTTCGAGGTCGAGATGCACAAGGTCGTGCAGGGTGTGCTGAGCAACCAGACGCAGCCCGCCGCAGCGGTCGCTTCGCTGGCCCAGACGGCCGAAACCCTCAAGAAGAAGTACTCCTGAGCATGTCGGTCAGCACCGAGCGCCGCCCGCTCGGCGACAACGCGAAGGCCTGGGCGTTGAACGCGCCGGCCATCGTCGTGATCGCCCTGCTGGTCGCCTATCCGATCGTCTACTCGTTCTGGGTGAGCCTGCAGCGCAACAACCTGAAACGTCCACGGGCGAAGAAGTTCATCGGTTTCGACAACTACAAGGCACTACTCACCGACCACGCGTTCCTCTCGGCGTTGAAGGTGTCCGCGCTGTTCGTCCTCGTCGTGCTCGGGCTGACGGTCGTCCTCGCGTTGATCCTGGCACTGGTGCTGAACGAGCGGTTCCGGGGTCGCGGTCTGCTGCTCAGCCTGGCTTTGTTGCCCTGGGCAATGCCCGGCGTGGTCAACGGCCTCATGTGGCGCACGATCTTCGACGCCAAGACCGGCGCATTGAACGGCCTGCTCACTCAGTTCGGGCTGATCGACAGCTATCACGCATGGCTGACGTCCGGCAGCGGCGCGTTCCTCTTCACCGCGTTGGCCCAGGTCTGGAACACGTTGCCGTTCTCGGTCATCATCCTGCTGGCCGGCTTGTCGACCATCCCGTCCGAGTTGTACGACGCTGCCACGGTCGATCGAGCGGGTTCGTTCCAGCGGTTCGTGCAGGTGACGATGCCGTGGCTGCTGCATCCGCTGCTGATCGTGCTGATCCTCGAGACGATGAACGCGTTCCGCGCGTTCGACACGATCTACGTGCTCACCGGCGGTGGTCCGGGCGACGCGACCACGACGATCGCCCTCCTCGACGTGCAGACCGTCCTCACCTTCACCGACTTCGGCCTGGGCAGCGCCTACGCCTGGGTGATCACCGCGATCACCTTGCTGATCTCGGTCGGCTACATCGGCCTCCTCTACCGGAAAGGAAACTTCGAGGTATGAGTACCGTCGTTCAGGTCCCGCTCCGGTATCGGATTCCGTGGAAGAAGATCGTTCTGTACGTGCTGGCGGTTGCCTTCGCGCTGTATCTGGTGTTGCCGTTCTACTGGATCGTCGCGATGAGCTTCATGCACGAGGTGGACGCGATCGCGGTGCCGCCGCACTGGGTCCCGGTTCATCCGACCTTGGAGAACTATCTCGGGTTCATCCGGCCGAACGAGGCTCAGCAGCTGGTAGGCGGCCGAGCCGTGTCGGAGACGCCGTACTCGTTGCGGAACAGCTTGATCGTGGCGAGTGCGACCGCCGTACTCAACCTGGTGCTCGCGACGTTCGCGGCGTACTCGTTCTCGCGGTTGAAGTTCAAGGGGAGCCAGGTGCTGCTCGTGCTGTACCTGCTCACTCGGATGGTGCCGGGGATCGCGATCATCATCCCGTTCTATCTGGTGATGCGGACGTTGGGGCTGCTGGATACGTATCTCGCGCTGATCCTGTCGTACACGACGTTCGCGCTGCCGATCACGATCTGGATCCTGAAGGACTTCTTCCGGTCGGTGCCGCGTGAACTGGAGGAAGCGGCGCGCGTGGATCGCTGCGGTTGGTTCAGGACGATGTGGTCGGTGTTCCTGCCGGTTGCGGCGCCCGGGCTGGTCGCGGCGGCGGTGTTCGCGTTCATGACGGCGTGGAACGAGTTCATGTTCGCGCTGTTCCTGACCAGCACCAAGGCCGCGAAGACGATCCCGGTGGTGGCGGCGAACTTCGCCACCGACTTCAACACCCAGTTCACCGTGATGGCCGCGGCCGGCGTGCTCGCGGTTGTCCCACCCCTGGTACTGGCCCTGCTCTTCCAGCGCAAGCTGGTTCAAGGCATGGCCGCCGGATCTGTGAAGGGCTGAGAGATGGCAGAGGTACGGCTCGAAGGCGTGACCAAGTCGTTCGGCGGGAAGACCGTGGTGAACGACCTCAACCTGACCATCCAGGACCAGGAGTTCCTGACCCTGGTCGGTCCGTCCGGTTGCGGAAAATCGACCACCCTCCGGATGATCTGCGGGCTCGAACGCGCCACCGAGGGCAACATCTTCTTCGACGGCAAACCCGTCAGTTGGCTGCCGGCGAACAAGCGCGATGTGGCGATGGTGTTCCAGAGCTATGCGCTCTACCCGCACAAGACGGTCCGGCAGAACATCGGGTTCGCGTTGAAGATGATGCGGTACCCCAAGGCGAAGATCGACGAGCAGGTGGCGCAGGCCGCGCGGACGCTCGACATCGAGGATCTGCTGGATCGCAAGCCGCGGGAGCTTTCTGGTGGCCAACGGCAACGAGTTGCGTTGGGGCGGGCGATCGTTCGCGACGCGGGCGCCTACCTGCTCGACGAGCCGTTGTCGAACCTGGACGCCCAACTGCGGGTGCTGATGCGCGCGGAGATCAAGCGGCTGCACGTCGACGTGGCCCGGACCTTCATCTACGTCACCCACGACCAGGTCGAGGCGATGACGATGTCGGACCGGATCGCGGTGATGCGCGGCGGCGTGATCCAGCAATGCGGGACGCCCGACGAAATCTACGAACGCCCGGCGAACCGGTTCGTGGCCTCGTTCATGGGGTCGCCGCCGATGAACTTCGTCACCGGGGAGCTGGCCGACGTCGACGGCGTACGGATGTTCCGCAGTGGCGCGTTGACCCAGGAGCTCGGCGGGTACGACGTGGAGCCCGACGAGCGGGAGGTGGTTCTGGGGGTTCGGCCGGAGGACGTCACGTTGTCGCCGACGCCGGTCGCGGGGTATCGGCCCGCGAAGGTGTTCGTGTCGGAGCCGATGGGGCCGGATGTGTTGGTGACGGTCCGCATCGACGGCGAGCTGCTCAAGGCGCGGGTGCCTACGCCGTTCCGGCTCGGTCACGACAGCACGGTCTTCGTCGGCTTCAACCCCGATCGGCTCCATCTGTTTGCGGCCGCCGACGGCGCTGCCCTGCAAGCACTCCGTTGAGAGGAATGCTCTTGAGAGACCCCGAGAACGCGACCGTCGAGGTCGAGCTACCGGCGGACTTCGACGACTTCTGGGCGGCCGGCCTGGCGGACTGCGCGTCGTTCCCGCTGGACCCGGTGCTCACCGAGATGCCGACGCTGTCCACGGACAAGGTGATCGTCTACGACCTGCTGTACACCAGCTACGGCGGGCTGCGGATCGCCGGCTGGTACACGGTCCCGCGCGACCTGCCCCCGCCGTACCCGGCGCTCGTGACGATCCCCGGCTACATCTCCGAGCCGACGATCCCGAAGGAGTGGTCGGAGCTCGGGTACGCCGCCCTCGCCGTCGCACCCCGTGGAAAGCTGCGGTCGAACACCGTCTTCAACCCGGGCTATCCAGGACTGCTGACGCACAACATCGTCGACCACAACACCTACGGGTATCGCGGGTTCTACCTCGATGTGGTCCGCGCGGTCGAGGTCTTGCTGGATCGTCCGGAGGTCGACAACCTGCGGATCGGACTGCAGGGGTCGAGTCAGGGCGGTGGGCTCGGGATCAGCACGGCCGCGCTGCTGCCCGATGTGATCAGGTGTGTCGCGGCGGGAGCGCCGTACCTGTGCGGAATCATGACCGCGCCGACGCTGACGCGGTCGTATCCGTACGAGGAGATCAACGAGTACCTGCGGGTGCACCCGAAGGACGTCGACCGGGTGCGGGAGTCGGTCGCGTACTACGACGGGCTC
The DNA here is from genome assembly GCF_053608045.1 of Kribbella sp. NPDC055071. Taxonomy (NCBI): domain Bacteria; kingdom Bacillati; phylum Actinomycetota; class Actinomycetes; order Propionibacteriales; family Kribbellaceae; genus Kribbella; species Kribbella sp. NPDC055071. The sequence goes on along the minus strand of NZ_JBSGUS010000004.1, from coordinate 383,536 downwards.
AACTTCGCGCCGAAGGTCCAGGCGCCGACACTGCTGTATCTCGGGCTCGAGGACGACGTGTGTCCGCCGGAGACCGGATTCGCGCTGCATCGCGTGCTGACGTGTGAGAAGCGGCTGCACACGTATCCGCACTGCGCGCATCACGCCGGTCTGCCGGATGTGATGCGGGTCGTGGAGGACTTCCTTGCCGAGCACCTGAATCCGGGACGGTGACCGTGAACTTCTCTTCCTACTGGGCGGCCGTCGACGAGGAGTTGGCCGCGATTCCTGGCCGGCCGGTGCTGGATATCGTGCCGGGGCGGACGACGGATGAGGCCACCAGCTACACCGTGCGGCTCACGAGCACCGGGCCGTACCGCGTGTTTGCGCACCTGAGCATCCCGACGGGTGACGGGCCGTTCCCCGCCCTGCTGCAGACGCCGCGGTACGGCAGCGTCAACCACGTCCCGCACCCCAACGATCGGAGCCGGTACGTCGTACTCCACCTGATGCATCGTGGTCAGCGGCTTGCGGCCGAGGGGTTCGCGGCGGCGTATCCAGGGTTGTTGACGATGGGCATCGACGATCCCGCGTCGTACATCTATCGCGGGATTGCGGCGGATTGCCTGCGGGGCGCCGAGTTTCTGCTGGGGCTTGCCGAGGTGGATCCGGCCCGGGTGGCTGTGAGCGGAGACGATCTGGCGGTGCTGACGGCTGCGCGGCGGCCCGGGTTCAGTGCGGTGCGGGTGTCGGAGTTGCTGTTCTATCGGGCGATGGAGGCTCGGCTGCGGTCGACGGCGTACCCGCTCGAGGAGCTCAACGACTACCTGCGGGCGGGATCGTCGGCGGAGATTGTCGACAAGGCGATTGGCTACTTCGATCCGGTGCGGCATGCGCCGGCCGTGAGCGGACGGACGCTGCTTGCTGTTGACGATCCGTCGTGGTGCGCCGCTTTGACTGAGGCGTTCCCGGCGGCGAGCGTGTATCGGCTGACGCATTTGGATGGGACCGACAACGACTTCTTGGATGCGTGGCTGGCCGAGCTTTCCGGCGTACGGCCGATGTCGAGGTTCCTGGTATGACGAACCCGTTGGGGGTGCGGTCTGTCATCAACGCGTCCGCCACCTTGACCACCTTGGGTGGATCGTTGATGGCGCCGCCGGCCGTGCAGGCGATGGTGGATGCGGCAGCGCACTTCGTTGATTTGTTGGAGTTGCACACTCGCGTCGGCTCGCGCCTTGCCGAGCTGACGCGGAACGAGGCTGCTTATGTGACGTCGGGGGCTGCGGCCGCGATCACGCTGACGGTTGCGGCCTGCATGACGGATGCGGCGCAGGCCTTCCCGGCTGAGGCTGAGGTGGTGATGTTCGCCGGGCAGCGGAACGGGTACGACTACTCGGCTCAGATCACGGGGGCTCGGATTGTTGAGATCGGGGCGTCGGCGGATGAGTTGCGGGCGGCTCTCCGGCGACGTCCGGCGTGCGTGCTGTGGTTTGCCAACAGCAACTATGCCGTCGGCGCTTTGCCGATCGAGGACGTGGTTGAGATCGCCCGGGGCACGGAGGTGCCGGTGATTGTGGATGCGGCGGCGCAGATTCCGCCGGTGGCTTCGTTGTGGCGGTACACGACGGAGATTGGTGCGGACGCGGTGCTCTTCAGCGGGGGGAAGGGGTTGCGAGGGCCGCAGGCCAGTGGGTTGGTGCTGGGTCGGCGATGGATTGTGGATCGGTGCCGGGCGCACGCATCGCCGAACCAGGAGATCGGCCGCGGGATGAAGGTGGGGAAGGAAGAACTGCTCGCGCTCCTGGCCGCGGTCGAGTGGACGTTGGAGCAGGATGAGGACGCGGTGCTTGCTGGGTACGAGCAGACTGTCGACCGGTGGATCGCTGGGTTGAGCGGCGTACCGGGGGTTGTCGTCGAACGTTCGTACCCGAGCGAGGCGGGGCAGCCGCACAGTCGAGCGGTCGTCCGCGTGCTGCCGTCGTCGCCGTTGACGCGGGACGCGCTGGTTGCGGCCTTGTGGGAGGGCGACCCGCGGATCGCGGTTGGGACCTTTCGACTTCCGGACGACGAGTTGGCCCTCAACCCCCAAACCCTCGAACCAGGGGAGGACCTGGTGGTCCTCACCGCCCTTCTCAACCTCCTGACTCCCGGGCCGCGGACGCTCACCACTCACCAACCAGCCGGCTGAGCATCCTCCCGACGCTCAAAGGCCCGCCGAGGAGGGGCAGCGGCGGCCCTTGATGAGTGGCTGGGGTCCGGGGTAGATGCTTAAGCTCTGGGGATGGCGAGTAAGCCGGACGAGACGCGTGACGGGGTTGACCTGACCCACCTGGATCAGCCGTTGTTCGATGGGGCTGATGCGACGAAGCGGGATCTGGTCGACTACCTGGACGCCGTACACGAGCGGATCCTGCGCGAACTGCGGGAGCGGCCGTTGTCGGTGATCCGGATCCGGCCGGGGCAGCCGGCGTTCATGCAGAAGAACGTGCCGAAGTACACGCCCGACTGGGTGAAGACGGTGCCGGTGTGGGCCGAGGCGTCCAAGCGCGAGGTGTCGTACGCGTTGTGCGACGACCGGCGGACGCTGCTGTGGTTCGCCAACCAGCGGGCGGTTGAGTATCACCCGACGCTGGTGCGGGTCGATCGATGGGACCACGTCACTCAGCTCGTGCTGGATCTGGATCCGCCAGAGGGTGACGACACGTTCTCAAAGGCTGTCGAAGCGGCCTTTCTGGTGCGGCAGGCGTTGAGCGACGCTGGGTTGGCCGGCGCGGTCAAGACGAGCGGCGCCAAGGGTGTGCATGTGTTTGTGCCGATCGACGATTCGGTCTCGATGGAGGACGCCGCGGCGGCGACCCGTGCGATCGCGGCCCGTGCTGAGAAGCTCGATCCGGTGGTCGCGACAACGGCGTACATCAAGGAAGACCGGCACGGAAAGGTCTTCGTCGACTCGACCCGCTCCGGCGGCGCGACCGTAGTCGCCGCCTACAGCCCCCGCGTCCGCCCTGGTACGCCGGTGTCCTTCCCCGTCGGCTGGGACGATCTGGACCGGGTCACGCCCCGAGACTTCACCGTCCGTACGGCGGCAGCCCAACTAGGTGATGCCGACCGCTGGGCCGCCCAACTCCCCTCTCCCCAGTCCCTCCCCGAAGACCTCCTCGAGGAAGGCCGGGCCATCCCGATCGCCCGAGTAGTAGCCATGCACGAAGGCAAACGCCGAAAACGAGCCCGAGAAGCCGCAGAGAATCCTAAGCCCGAGTAACCATGTCTCGGTTGCTGCCGAACTCGCGGCTCGTGGCAAAAGCTAGTGGTCGGCCGCCAGCCTGAGCTCGGCGTACGCGGCGGACAGCCTCGGCAGCGTGTAGCGCGCATTGAGGCCGCTGGGGTTGGGGAGGACCCAGACTTGGGTCGCGCCGATGCGGCGGTCTTGTCGGCCGATGGTCGCCGTACGTTCGGCGAAGGCGTCTCGGTACGCCGTGATGCCGACAACGGCGAGCCACTCCGGCTGGTAGTGGAGCACCTTCTTCACCAGGCTCTCGCCGCCGGCCAAGAACTCCGCGCGGGTGAGTTCGTCGGCTCGTGCAGACGGGCGGTCGACGACATTGGTGATACCGAGCCGGTACGTGCGGAGCTCGCTCTGCTCGGCCGGCAGTAGCTGGCGCGGAGTGAATCCGCTGCGGTGCAACGCCGGCCAGAAACGATTGCCCGGCCGAGCGAAGTGATGACCGGTCTCGGCCGACATCAGGCCCGGATTGATCCCGCAGAACAGCACCCGCAACCCGTCACCGATCACATCCGCCAGAGGCTGCACGTCGCACACCGTACGCGAAACGCCATCGTCAACCCAGGGTTGACGGACAGACGATCGTCAACCTAAGGTTGACGACATGACCCCTGGACCGGACCTGCAGCAACTCATCAACACGATCAAGGCCGACACCGGCAGCGACGATGAGCTCGAGCAGCTCGCGACCGCGGCCGCGACGGTCAGCGAACTCACCAGCACCAGCGACTCCGCACTGGGGTTCTTCGTGGACCGGGCCCGCGGCGCGGGGAAGTCGTGGGTCGAGATCAGCGCGGTGCTCGGCGTGACCAAACAGGCCGCCCACAAGCGGTTCGCCGACTCCTGGGCGAGCAAGCCGGCCTTCGACCGGTACACCCCGCGGACCAAGGCCGTCATCGCGGCCGCGGCCGGCGTGGCGCGCGGACGCCATCACCACTTCATCGGCACCGAGCACCTGCTGCTCGCGATGTTCACCCAGCCCGAATCGATCGCCGCCAAGGTGCTGGCGCATCACGGCATCACCGAGGAGTCGGTGTCGGCCGCCGTCGACGTGAAGAGCCCGGCCGGCCGGCCAGGTGATGCGCCGGACAGCCTCGACGCCGACAATCCGCCGTATACGCGCCGGGCCGCGCACGTGCTTCAAGGTGCGGCCGGAGAGGCGCTGACGCTCGGTCACAACTACGTCGGCACCGAGCACCTCCTGCTCGCCTTCTACCGCGACTCGGCCGGCGTCGCGACCGAGATCCTGCTCGCCCAAGGCCTGGACGAGACAGCTGCCTGGGCCGACATCCGTGCGCAGCTCGAGGAGGTGACGAAGTAGTTTGGGGTGCATGCCTGACTGGTCTGCGCGGTTGCGTGAGTTGGCGGTGGCTGCCGAGGTTCCCGGCGCGGTGCTAGGGGTCTGGCACGACGGCGAGACCACGATCACGCCGTACGGCGTTCTGAACGTCGCCACCGGGGTGGAAACCACGGCCGACTCGGTCTTCCAGATCGGTTCGGTCAGTAAACCGTGGACCGCGACGATGATCGCCCAGCTCGCCGCCGAGGGCCGGCTCGACCTCGACGACGCCGTGGTGAAGTTGTTGCCCGAGGCACCGATCGATGCACGGATCACGGTTCGGCACCTGCTCACGCACACGAGTGGTATCGACGGCGACGTCTTCACCGACACCGGCCGTGGTGACGAATGCCTCGAGCGGTACGTCGCTCTCCTGGCCGATGTGGACCGACTGTTCGAACCGGGTACGGCGTACTCCTATTGCAACGCGGGATTCGTCGTACTCGGCCGGATCATCGAGGTCCTCGACGGCCGCACCTGGGACCAGTCACTCCGGGCTCGACTGGTCGAGCCGCTCGGACTCACCCACACGGTGACGCTTCCGGAGGAGGCGATCCTGCGACGTGCCGCTGTCGGCCACCTGGCCGAGGACGGGACGGTGGTGAAGACCTGGCAGTTGCCGCGCAGTATCAGCCCGGCCGGTGGTGTCATCACGCGTGCCGGCGACCTGCTCGAGTTTGCCCGCGTGCATCTGACCGACGACCGGTACGCGTCGATGCAGGAGCCGCAGGTGCCCTTCGCGCGCGGCATCGGCGGCTTCACCAACCACGGTCTGTCCTGGCGGATCTACGACTGGGCCGGGCGCCGGCTCTTCGGGCATGACGGTACGACGATCTCCCAGCTGGCGTTCCTGCGGATCGACCCCGAGGCCCGGCTGATCATGTGCCTGCTGACCAACTCCGGCAACGGCGTCCCGCTGTTCGAGGCGATGGCCACCGAGGTCTTCACGCACTTCACGGGTGTCGCTCATCCGGCGCCGCCGCAACCGATCGAGGCCACGATCGATGATCGCCATGTCGGCAGGTACGAGCGGGCCAGCGTGCGGCTGGACGTCGTACGGCGGGACGACCGTCTCGTCATGACGTATCAGGCAACTGGTGATCGGCTGGCGTTCACGGATCGGGCGTCGCAGGAGATCGAGTTGCTGCCGACAAGTCCTGCCGACGGCAACCATTTCGTCGGCCGGGATGCGCCAACTCATCCATGGTTCCCGGTCACGTTCACTCCCAGTCACGTGTTCACCTCCGGCCGGGTCACGCCGAAGCGCTGAGTTCCGCTTTTGAGATTTGGCGTGTGCGTCCTGGGGTGACCGAGCTAACGTCTTCAGCGTGACTAGTGCACCTGCTGAACTTCCCCGTAAGGCCGGTGACCTCCGGGCCGCCGGATATCTCCCTCGGTCGATCAAAGCCGAGATCCGCGAAAACCTCTTGACAGAACTACGGGCCGGGCGCGATCCGTGGCCCGGCATCATCGGATTCACCCGTACGGTGATTCCGCAACTCGAACGCGCCCTCCTGGCCGGGCACGACGTCGTACTGCTCGGTGAGCGTGGTCAGGGCAAGACCCGGCTGCTGCGCACCCTCGTGGGCCTGCTGGACGAGTGGACTCCGGTGATCGAGGGCGCTGAGCTTCCCGAGCACCCGCTCGACCCGATCACGCCGGCCTCGCGCCGTCGTGCCGCCGAGCTCGGCGACGACCTGCCGGTGGCCTGGCTGCACCGCAGCCTCCGGTACGCCGAGAAGCTCGCGACGCCGGACACCTCCGTCGGTGACCTGATCGGCGACGTGGACCCGGTGAAGGTTGCCGAGGGCCGCAGTCTCGGTGACCCGGAGACCATCCACTTCGGTCTGGTCCCGCGGGCGCACCGCGGCATCGTCACGATCAACGAGCTGCCCGACCTGGCCGAGCGGATCCAGGTGGCGCTGCTGAACGTGATGGAAGAGCGCGACATCCAGATCCGCGGGTACACGCTGCGGCTGCCGCTCGACGTGTTGCTGGTGGCAACGGCCAACCCCGAGGACTACACCAACCGCGGCCGCATCATCACGCCGCTGAAGGACCGCTTCGGCGCCGAGGTCCGGACCCACTACCCGCTCGACATCGACGCCGAGGTGGACGTGATCCGGCAGGAGGCCGAGTTCACCGCCGAGGTCGGCGAGCCGCTGCTGGAGGTGCTGGCGCGCTTCGTCCGGCACCTGCGGGAGTCGACCGCGATCGACCAGCGGTCGGGCGTTTCGGCCCGCTTCGCGGTCGCCGCGGCCGAGACGATCGCCGCCGCGGCGTTGCGCCGGAGCGCGATCACGGGCGAGGAGCCGGCCGTGGCCCGGCCGGTCGACCTGGACGCCGTACCGGCCGTGCTGCGCGGCAAGCTCGAGTTCGAGCCCGGTGAGGAGGGGCGCGAGATCGAGCTGCTCGAGTACCTGCTGCGTCGCTCGGTGGCGGACACGGCCCGGGAGCGGTTCGCCGGTCTGGACCTCAGCCCGCTCGCACATGCCGTTGCCGACGGCAACTTGGTGACCACGGGCGAGCGTGTGCCCGGTCGCGACGTACTGGCGGCTCTGCCCGAGCTTCCGGTCCTGCACGATGTCGCGGCGCGGGCCGGTGTCGAACCGGACGATTCGCCCGGGCGGATCGCCGCCGCAGTCGAGCTCGCGCTGGAGGCGCTCTACCTGTCCAAACGACTCGCCAAGGATGCCGACAACGACACGACGATCTACGGGATCTGACATGTCCGCGTCCATTCCTGAGGGTTGGTCGTACGGGCCGTGGCACGAGGGGCCCGATCCACTCCAGGCGCCGGCGGATCTCCGCGACGCGCTGGACGAGATCGGCCGCGACGTCATGAACGGTTCGTCGCCGCGGTCAGCACTGGAGGAGATGCTCCGGCGCGGCACGCGGAACACGCAGGGCCTGGACGACCTCAGCCGCAGGTTGTGGGAGCGCCGCCGCGACATCCAGCGGCGGCACAACCTCGACGGCACGCTGCGAGACGTCCAGCGGTTGCTCGACGAGGCGTTGGCGGCCGAGCGGCACGACCTGTTCCCGAATCCGTCCGACGACGCCCGGTTCCGGGAGGCGCAGCTCGACGCGCTTCCGGCCGGTACGGCGGCGGCCGTCCGGGAGTTGGCCAACTACGACTGGCAGTCGTCGGAGGCACGCGAAAAGTACGAGCAGATCCGCGAGCTGCTCGGACGTGAGCTGCTCGGATCGCGATTCGAAGGCATGAAGGAGGCGCTTCAGCAGACCACGCCCGAGGACGTCGAAGCGATCAACGAGATGCTGACGGACCTCAACGCGCTGCTCGCGGCGCACGCGCAGGGCCGGCCCGAGGTGCCGGAGCTGTTCGAGGAGTTCATGGCCAAGCACGGCGAGTTCTTCCCGGAGAACCCGCAGAACGTCGACGAACTCATCGACGTACTCGCCCAACGGGCAGCCGCGGCGCAACGGATGATGAACTCGATGACACCGGAGCAGCGCGCCGAGCTGATGGAGCTTTCACAGCAGGCGTTCGGGAGTCCGCAGCTCGCGCAGCAGCTGGCCCAGCTGGACTCGCAGTTGCAGTCGCTCCGGCCGGGGGAGGACTGGACCGGATCGGAGCGGATGAGCGGTGAGGACCCGCTCGGGCTCTCCGATGGAGCCCGGGCGATGTCCGACCTCGCGGAGCTGGATGCACTAGCCGAGCAGTTGGCCCAGTCGTATCCGGGTGCGCGGCTCGAGGACATCGACCTCGACGCGCTCACTCGGCAATTGGGCGATGAGGCAACGGTTGATGCTCGTCGCCTCACCGAGCTCGAGCGGCAGCTTCGCGATCAAGGCCTGCTGGAACGGGCGCCTGACGGGTCGTTGCGATTGTCACCGAAGGCCTTGCGGCAACTCGGGCAGACCGCGCTGGCCGACGTACTGCGGAGTGCGCGTGGATCCGGTGAGCGTGACGCCGCCAACGCTGGTGCGGCGGGTGAGCTGAGCGGGTCCACGCGGCAATGGGAGTTCGGTGACACCCAGCCGTGGGACGTGCCTCGGACCGTGCGGAACGCCGTACTGCGGTCTGCTTCTCGGAGTGGATCGGTCAAGCTCGACGTTGCGGATGTGGAGATCGCGGAGACCGAGCACCGGGCTCGCGCCGCGGTGGCGTTGCTGGTCGACACGTCGTGGTCGATGGTCCAGGAGGGCCGCTGGCTGCCGATGAAGCGGACGGCGCTCGCCCTGCATCAGCTGATCTCGACGCGGTACCGCAACGACGCACTGCAGCTCATCACCTTCGGACGGTATGCCGGAGTAGTCGAGCTGCCCCAGTTGATCGGGATGGAAGGGACCTGGGAGCAAGGTACGAACGCCCACCACGCCCTCCTGCTGGCCGGGCGTCACCTGCGTCGGCATCCGGACGCTCAGCCGGTCGTGCTGATGGTGACCGACGGCGAGCCGACCGCGCATCTGGAGCCGGACGGTACGGCGGAGTTCTCGTATCCACCGGAGCCCGCGACGTTGCGCAAGACGATCTTCGAGGTCGACCGGTTGGCCAAGCTCGGAGCGTCGCTGACGGTGTTCCGGCTGGGTGAGGATCCCCGGTTGAACGCGTTCGTCGATCTGCTGGCACGTCGCAGCGGCGGCCGTGTCCTGGCGCCCGACCCCGATGGTCTGGGCGCCGCGGTGGTCGGCGACTACCTCCGCACCCGCCGCAAGCTGTGATCCCTCCGGCCCTCCGTCCCACCCGGGACGGAGGGCCGGATGTAGTCCGGTTCCCGGCCGAGTAGGCGGCGAAACGTCGGGATCGTCACGTCGCCGGCTCTTCGGGTGAAAGGCGCGGTTGTCTCGCGTTGTCAACCAGGGAAGGGTTTTCCGGCCTTCGACCTGTGGGCAGGGTCACGTCGGCATCGTGAGACCAGTGTTCAACTGGACTGGTTTTCTGGCTTACCCTGAAGAGACGCCCACGCCATCGAAGTCGAGGGGCCAGCGGGACACCTCACCGCGCCTGATGCACCGCCCGGACCCCAGGGAGAGCTCGTGCCGAAACTCGTCTACGACTTCGCCGAAGGCAACAAGGACCTCAAGAAACTGCTCGGTGGCAAGGGGGCGAACCTCGCCGAGATGACCAATCTCGGCCTGCCGGTGCCGCCCGGATTCACCATCACCGCGGACGCCTGCCGCGGGTACCTGGAGACCGGTTCGGTGCCGCCGGAGCTGGCCGACGAGATCGATCACCACGTCGACCTGCTGCAGCAGAAGATGGGCAAGAAGCTCGGTCAGGCCGACGACCCGCTGCTCGTCTCGGTCCGTTCCGGCGCGGCGGTGTCGATGCCGGGCATGATGGAGACGGTCCTGAACGTCGGCCTCAACGACGACTCGGTCAACGGGCTCGCGCACCAGTCGGGCAACCCCCGATTCGCCTGGGACGCGTACCGCCGGCTGATCCAGATGTTCGGCAAGACCGTGCTCGGCATGCCGGGCGACGTCTTCGAGGACGCGATCGAGGCCGCCAAGGCCGCCAAGGACACCCACAACGACCTCGACCTGGACGCCGCCGATCTGAAGGCGCTCGTCGAGACCTTCAAGCAGGCCGTCCACGACCACACCGGCCGCGAGTTCCCGCAGGACCCGCGGGCCCAGCTGGATCTGGCGACCGAGGCCGTCTTCGGCTCGTGGAACTCCGAGCGCGCGATCCTCTACCGCCGCCAGGAGCGCATCCCGGCCGACCTCGGTACGGCGGTCACCATCTGCTCGATGGTGTTCGGCAACCTCGGCATGGACTCCGGCACCGGCGTCGCGTTCACCCGCGACCCTGCCACCGGCCAGCACGGTGTGTACGGCGACTACCTGCAGAACGCCCAGGGTGAGGACGTGGTCGCCGGCATCCGCAACACGGTTCCGCTCGCGGACCTCGAGCAGATCGACAAAGCGTCGTACGACGAGCTGATGGCGATCATGACCACGCTCGAGGGCCACTACAAGGATCTGTGCGACATCGAGTTCACGATCGAGCGCGGCAAGCTGTGGATGCTGCAGACCCGGGTCGGCAAGCGGACCGCGGCGGCGGCGTTCCGGATCGCGACCAGCCTGGTCGACGAGGGTGTGATCGACACCGACGAGGCGTTGCGCCGGGTGAAGGGTGCGCAATTGGCGCAGCTGATGTTCCCGCGGTTCGACGCGGCGGCGGACAAGGAGCTGATCACCCAGGCGATCGGTGCGTCGCCGGGTGCGGCCAGCGGCAAGGTCGTGTTCACGTCGGCTGCTGCGGTCGAGGCCGCCGAGCGTGGCGAGAAGGTGATCCTGGTCCGCCGCGAGACGAACCCAGACGACCTGCACGGGATGATCGCGGCCCAAGGCGTTCTGACCAGCCGCGGCGGCAAGACCTCGCACGCTGCGGTTGTCGCCCGAGGCATGGGCAAGACCTGTGTCTGCGGTGCTGAGGAGCTCGACGTCAATGTTGCCCAAGGCACCATCAAGGTCAACGGTACGGTGCTGGAGGCCGGCGATGTGATCTCGATCGACGGCACGACCGGTGAGGTGTTCCGCGGTGAGGTCCCGGTCGTCGCGTCACCCGTCGTGCAGTACTTCGAAGGCACGTTGGCCGCGGATGCCGGCGACGACCTGGTCGCGTCGGTGCACCGGCTGATCACCCACGCGGATGAGGTACGGCGTCTCGGCGTACGGACCAACGCGGACACGGCGGACGACGCGGCCCGGGCCCGGCGGTTCGGTGCCGAAGGGATCGGGTTGTGCCGGACCGAGCACATGTTCCTGGGGGAGCGGCGGGAGGCCGTCGAGCGGCTGATCCTGGCCGACGACGATGCGGAGCGCGAGGCGGCGCTGGCCGAGCTGGAGCCTCTGCAGCGTGGCGACTTCCTCGAGTTGCTGGACGCGATGGACGGACTGCCGGTGACGATCCGGCTGATCGATCCGCCGCTGCACGAGTTCCTGCCGTCGATGGAGGATCTCGCGGTGAAGGTCGCGCTGGCTCATGAGCGCGGTGAGGAGCCGGGACGTGACGCCAAGCTGCTCGAGGCGGTCCAACGGTTGCACGAGCAGAACCCGATGCTCGGGCTGCGGGGCGTCCGGCTCGGGCTGGTCATCCCCGGTCTGTTCGCGATGCAGGTGCGGGCGATCGCGTCGGCCGCGGCGGAGCAACGCGCGCAGGGCAAGGACCCGCGGCCGGAGATCATGATTCCGCTGGTCGGCGCCGTACAGGAATTGCAGCTCGCCCGGGACGAGGTCGAGCGCGTGATCGCCGAGGTCGGCGTCCAGCAGGACATCCCGATCGGCACGATGATCGAGTTGCCGCGGGCGGCCGTGATCGCGGACCAGATCGCGGAGGCCGCGGACTTCTTCTCGTTCGGGACGAACGACCTGACCCAGACCACGTGGGGCTTCAGCCGCGACGACGTCGAGAGTTCGTTCTTCGCGCGCTACCTGGACAAGGGCATCTTCGCGGTGTCGCCGTTCGAGTCGATCGACCGCGAGGGGGTCGGCGCGCTGGTGCGCACCGGCGTCGAGCGCGGTCGCGCCACCAAGCCCGACCTCAAGCTCGGCGTCTGCGGCGAGCACGGCGGCGACCCGGACAGCATCCACTTCTTCCACGAAGTCGGCCTCGACTACGTCTCCTGCTCCCCGTTCCGCGTCCCCGTCGCCCGCCTCGAAGCCGGCCGCGCAGCCCTTGACAAGCCGGCTGCGTGACCGACTGTGCGCCTTGATCGGTGTGCATATCGAGGCGGCGGAAGGTCTGATCACGAAGCGTTACCTGACTGAACTGTCCGCAGCAATTTCTCTTAACCAACCCCTTGCGTTTGCGCGCTCCGGGTGGCGAGAATGACCGGGCGGGAAGGGCGATCACTCGTCGACTTTCGGGTCTGACTCGAACCAGCCGCTGTGGCGGCTCGTGACTCCCTTCCCGCACCAAATCCCTTGCTCCGCAAGCGTTTGGTGCCCGGGGCGGTAGGGTTTTCGGCATGGCCCTTTATGTCGTTCAGCTGCGCTTCGACCTCGCCGAGACCGACCGCCGGATGGAGGTCCGCCCGGCGCACCGCGACTACCTCACCGAGCTCAAGGCCGCGGGCAAGCTCGTGACCGCCGGACCGTTCCCGGACCAGACCGGAGCTCTGCTGATCTACGACGTCGCCGACGAGGCCGAGCTCCGCGACATCCTCGCCAAAGACCCCTACACCCCGGCCAACGTCTACGAGATCGCCACCCTCTCGGAGTGGCAGCCGCTGTTCCCAATCAGCTGACCTTTCAGGCGTCGGCGCCGTCGAAGTCGAGGTGGTCGACGTACGCCCAGAGCCAGACCAGCGGTGCGAGGACGAGCTCGGGCTCGTTGTCCTCGTCGGCGATGAAGATCATCGAGGCCTCGCCGTTCGAGATGTCCTCGACCACCGCGTCGCACGCCGCGAGCGCGGCCTCGAACGGCAGGAGTCGTGGGCCGTTCTCCCAGCGCGGCTGGGGGAGCGGCAGCACCGGCGCCTCGTCGGTCCCGTCCAGCTCGACGGACACCTTCTGCAGCTCCTCGTACAGGTCGTAGGTGATCAGCCCCGCGAGCGGACGGCCGTCGAGGCCGATCAGGTACGGATCGTCGGCGCCGTCGCGGAAGTTGTCGCGCAGATCCGGTAGCGCGGCGCGCAGATCGGAGGCTTCCAGGTACGGCGCCTCCGCCGGACCGTCGTCCTCGTCGTCGACCTCGGCCAGCCCGCTGCGCATCTGATCGAACTGATGCAGCAGGTCGTCCAGCTCGTCGTACGCACCTCCGCCGGGTGCCTTCTGTGCGCGTGCCTCCAGCTCGCGCAGGTGCTCGATCAGGTCGTCCTCGAAGTGCAGCTCGTAGCGCGGCAGGCCCGGCTCGCGGCCGGCGTTGATGCGCGCGACCAGCTGGGTCGAGATCGGTCCGAGTCGCTCGGCCAGCACCTCGAGCGGGGTGGTCGGCTTCTCCTCGTCGTCATCGTGCGCGCAGGAGTCGTCGTCGACCTGACCGCCTTCGAGCGCGAGCAGCACCTGGAACGCCGGGAACGCGACCAGCGCGGCCGTCGCCATCATGCCGTCGCCGATCAGCATCAGCGGGTTCCCGCCGGCCTCGGTGCGGCGGAGGTGATCGGGCATCAGTACGGCGGCCTGCTCGACGTTCACCTGACTCGCCAGCGAGGACAGCCCGTGGTCGCTGTCGACGCCGAGCAGCTCGACCAGCCGCTCCGAGCTCATGTCGAAGTTCGAACGCAGGTAGTACCGCAGCCAGCCCGCGTCGACCGGATTCGAGAGCAGCTCCGCGATCCGGGCGCGGAAGTCGGCCAGATCCCCGACCGCGAGGACCACCAGCACCGGCTGGTCCCCGTCGCCGATCACCAGCGGACGGGTGTCGCCGTTCTGGAACCCGTCGATCACCTGTTGCAGGCTGTCGGCGGCCGCGTCGAGCGGCCACGACTCCGCCTCGAACTCGTTCACCACCGCGGCGGAGGTGTCGTCGGGCATCTGCAGGTCCTCTCCGAGTGGCGGCGGGAGTTGGTCAACTGTAGGCGAACGCCGCCGGCCGGGGTCGGGCGGTAGGTGTCGCGTGACGTTGGCTACGCTGTTACGGCGGGTCGGTGCAGAGGTATCTCACATGTGAGATAGGGTCCCGGCCATGAGCGATGACTACCTGAGCCGGATCGGCAATCTCATCCGGGACGCCCGCAAGCACCGCGGCTGGACACAGACGCAGCTCGCGGAAGTACTGAACACCAGCCAGAGCGCGGTGAACAGGATCGAAAAGGGTCATCAGAACCTCACCCTCGAGATGCTCGCCCGGATCGGCGAGGCACTCGACTCCGAGATTGTCTCTCTCGGTGGCGGTCCGGTCCACCTCCGTGTCGTCGGTGGACGCGAACTTTCTGGTTCGATCGACGTCAAGTCGAGCAAGAACGCCGGTGTGGCGCTGCTCTGCGCCAGCCTGCTGAACAAGGGCCGCACCACGCTGCGCAAGGTCGCGCGGATCGAGGAGGTCAACCGGCTGCTCGAGGTGCTGGACTCGATCGGTGTGAAAACCACCTGGCTGAACGACGCCGGCGATCTGGAGATCGTCCCGCCGGCCCAGCTCGACCTCGCGGGCATGAACGCCGAGGCAGCACGCCGTACGCGCTCCATCATCATGTTCCTCGGGCCGCTGCTGCACCGCGAGGACACCTTCCAGCTTCCGTACGCCGGGGGCTGCGACCTGGGCACGCGGACCGTCGAGCCGCACATGTCGGCGCTGCGGCCGTTCGGGCTGGAGATCAAGGCGACCGGCGGCGAGTACCACGCGGTGGTGAACCGGGCGCTGACCCCGGGCAAGCCGATCGTGCTGACCGAACGCGGCGACACCGTGACCGAGAACGCGATCATGGCCGCGGCCCGGTACGACGGCGTCACGGTGATCCGCAACGCCAGCTCGAACTACATGGTCCAGGACCTCTGCTTCTACCTCGACCTGCTCGGCGTGACGATCGACGGCATCGGCACCACCACGCTGACCGTGCACGGCAAGGCCGAGATCGACGTGGACGTCGACTACGCGCCGTCCGAGGACCCGATCGAGGCGATGAGCCTGCTCACCGCGGCGATCGTCACCGGCTCCGAGATCACCATCCGGCGGGCGCCGGTCGAGTTCCTCGAGATCGAGCTCGCACTGCTCGAGGAGATGGGCCTGGACCGCAGCCGCACCGAGGAATACCTGGCCGAGAACGGCCGGACCCGGCTGGTCGACCTGACCACCCGGCCGTCCAAGCTGCACGCGCCGATCGACAAGATCCACCCGATGCCGTTCCCGGGCCTGAACATCGACAACCTGCCGTTCTTCGCGGTGATCGCGGCCAAGGCGACCGGGCAGACGCTGATCCACGACTGGGTCTACGAGAACCGCGCGATCTACCTGACCGACCTCAACAAGCTCGGCGGCCGGGTCAAGCTGCTCGACCCGCACCGCGTCATGGTCGAAGGCCCGACGCACTTCTCCGGCACCGAGATGATGTGCCCGCCGGCGCTCCGGCCGGCCGTCGTCACGCTGATCGCGATGATGGCCGCGAAGGGTACGTCGGTCCTGCGCAGCGTCTACGTGATCAACCGCGGCTACGAGGACCTGGCCACCCGGCTCAACTCGCTAGGCGCTCAGATCGAGACCTTCCGAGATATCTGAGGGGACGTCTGACGGGACATCTGCGTCCTGCAGGAACGCGACGGCTTCCGTGATCACCGCCGGGTCGGACAGGATCCGGCGGTGACCGAGGCCGTTCGTCGGGAAGAAGTGCGCCCGCGGGCCGTAGTTGCGCAGCAGGATGTCGGCCTGCTCCGGATCGACCACGTCGTCCTCGCCGTTGTGGACGACCAGCAGGTCGATGTCGCCGGGCGCGACCGAGAACCGTGACCAGATCTGGTCGTCGCCGCCGAAGAACCCGCGCTCGATCGACCGCCGCAGCGCCTGGTTGAGGCGCGGCCCGAGCCCGAGCTCCCGGCAGAACGTGTCGGCGAAATACCCGAACTCCGCGACGCCGCTGATCATCACCAGCCGCCGCGCCGCGATGCCCTCGCGAACGGCGTAGAGCGCGAACGGTACGCCGAGGGAGTGGGCGATCACGCCTTCGAACGGGCCATGGCGCTTCTCGAGCTCCCGCATGATCTCTTGGTGGCCGAGGATCGACACGATCCGGCCCGGTGAGTCGCCATGTCCGGGTGCGTCGTACGAGATCGGGCTGTAGCCCAGCTCGAGCAGGCGGGTGACGAAGCCGGTGTACCGAGATGCGCGCGAGCGCCAGCCGTGGACGAGCAGGACCGGGCGCAGGCCGTCGCCCCAGGCGTAGGTGACGACTCCGTCGACGACCTCGACCCGCGCGGCCTCGTGGATCGCCCGCTCGGACTCGCGGACCCGGCCGCGGGCCATCGGTCGCCGCCAGAGCGCGAACGCGAGCCGTCCCGCCAACCGTGGGGAGAACACTCCGATGGTCGACAACCCTCTGCTGATCAGCTTTTTCACAACATCTCCCTCGGAAACTATACGAACGGTCGTACTATTACTTTTGCACGAGGTCATCGTCAAGGGCAACTAGGATCGGGAGTCGTGGAGAAGGTGGACGGGCGGTTGGTGCGGGGTGATCAGACCCGTCGCGCCGTGCTCCGCCGATCGGTCGACATCGCGTCGGTCGACGGGCTCGAAGGGTTGTCGATCGGGCGGCTCGCCACCGAGCTGGGGATCAGCAAGAGCGGGTTGTTCGCGCACTTCGGCTCGAAGGAGGAGTTGCAGCTCGCGACGATCCGGGCCGCGCGGCGGATCTACGCGGACGAGGTGGTGACGCCGGCGTTCGAGGTGGAGCCCGGGTTCGCGCGGGTCTGGGCGTTGAGTGAGCACTGGCTCGACTACTCGCGGCGCCGCGTCTTCCCCGGGGGCTGCTTCTTCCAGAAGGTCTCCCACGAGTACGCCGCTCGCGCCGGCGCAGTCCACGACGCGCTGCTCACCGTCCACTGGGAGTGGATGGGCCTGATGGAGGACGCCGTCCGGGCAGCCGTCGACGCTGGTGAGTTGGCGGCCGACCCCAAGCAGTTGGCCTTCGAGTTGAACGCGTACTACGAGGCCGCCAACCTCGCCTCGATCCTCCACGACGACGGCGGCATGGCGTACGAGTCGGCCCGCCAGGCCATCCGCTCGAGACTCGAGTCAGCAGCAACACCCCGCACCGTCCTGCCCTGGTGAAATCTTGTGTTCGCCTGGATGTCGGTGGGGGCGGCTACTGTGAGCGGTGATGAGGAAGCAGCACGAGTGGTACGACGAGCATGATGCGGAGCGATGGGTCGCGGAGCCGGTGAAGCGGCCGGGGCGGACGGCGTTCGCGCGGGATCGCGCCCGGATTCTGCACAGTGCCGCGCTGCGGCGGCTGGCAGCCAAGACGCAGGTGGTGACGGCCGGCAGCGACGACTTCGTTCGGAATCGGTTGACGCACAGCCTCGAGGTCGCGCAGATCGGCCGTGAGCTCGCCGCGACGCTCGGCTGCGACCCGGACATCGTCGACGCCGCGTGCCTGTCCCACGACCTCGGGCATCCGCCGTTCGGGCACAACGGTGAGCGGGCGCTCGACCAGGTGGCCGCGGACATCGGCGGGTTCGAGGGCAACGCGCAGACGTTGCGGCTACTGACACGGCTCGAGTCGAAGACCTTCGACGCCGACGGTCGCAGCGTCGGCCTGAATCTCAGCCGCGCCACCCTCGATGCCGCGACCAAGTATCCGTGGCCCCGCCGTCCTGGGCAGCGCAAGTTCGGTGTGTACGACGACGATCTCGCGGTCTTCGAGTGGTTGCGTCAGGGCGTCGGCGACCGGCAGTGTCTCGAAGCCCAGGTGATGGACTTCGCCGACGACGTGGCCTACTCGGTGCACGATGTCGAGGACGGGATCGTTGCTCACCACATCGATCTCGCGGAGGTCGGCGCGGATCGGGCGCCGTACTGGGAGACGGTCCGGCAGATGTACTTGCCGGAGGCAACCGATGCCGAGCTGGACGAGGGCTGGGCCCGGCTGACCTCGCTGAACTACTGGCCGGCCGGCCCGTTCGACGACAGTCGGCGGGCGCTCGGTGGGCTGAAGGACCTGACCAGCCAGCTGATCGGCCGGTTCGCGACGGCCGCGGAGCAGGCGACGCATGCGGTCTTCGGACGTTCGCGGCTGATCCGCTACGAGGCGGACCTGGTCGTCCCGGACGGTTGCCGGGTGGAGATCGGGCTGCTCAAGGGCGTCGGGATGTTCCACGTCCTCAACTCACCCGAGCGCCAGGCCCGCCGAGCCACCCAGCGCGAGCTACTCACCGAGCTGGTCGACGCGCTGTGGAAGACGGCGCCCGTCCAGTTGGACGCCGCCTTCCGAGCCGACTTCGCCGAGGCTGCCGACGACAGCGCACGGCTGCGCGTCATCGTCGATCAGGTCGCGTCCCTCACCGACCCGTCAGCCCTGGCTTGGCACACGCAGCTGATCAACTGACCTTTGCTGAGCGGGCGTCGCGACAAGACGTCAGGTGTCCGGTCCCAGTTCAGTCTTCAAGTACTAGAGTCGGTTCATGGCTGATGCAGAGCAGCAACCCATCGTCATCGTCGGTGCGAGTCTCGCGGGGGAGTCCGCGGCCAGAGCTCTGCGCAAGGAAGGCTGGGACGGCGGGATCGTCCTGATCGGCAGCGAGACCGCCCTGCCGTACGAGCGGCCGCCGCTGTCCAAGGGCGTCCTGCTCGGCAAGGATCAGACCGACGTCGCGCAGTTACACGACCAGCAGTGGTACGACGACAACAAGATCGAGCTCCGCCTCGGGAAGACCGTCACCGCGATCGACCCCGCGGACCACACCGTCACGGTCGACGACGGCTCGCAGCTGTCGTACGGCAAGCTGCTGATCGCCACGGGCAGCCGCGTCCGGCGCCTCGACGTACCGGGTGGTGATCTGCCTGGCGTGCATTACCTGCGAACGGCCGGGGACTCGCAGGCGCTGACCGACGCGTACGCCGCCAAGCCTCGCGTCGTCGTGGTTGGCGCGGGCTGGATCGGGCTCGAGTCGGCAGCGGCCGCCCGGGAACGCGGCTGCGAGGTGACTGTGGTCGAACCGCAGTCCACCGCGTTGGCCGGCGTACTCGGTCCTGAGGTCGGTGAGCTCTTCGCCGACTTCCATCGGCAGCACGGGGTCCAGTTCCGATTCGACACGGCAGTTGAGGGTTTCGAAGGTACGGACAAGGTGACTGGGGTGCGCGTCGCCGGTGGTGAGGTTCTTCCGGCGGACCTCGTGGTCGTGGGCGTCGGCGTCCTGCCGAATACCGAGCTGGCCGCGGAGGCCGGTATCGAGGTCGCCACCCCGGACAACGGCTCGGGCATCGTCACCGGTCCGGACCTGCACACCTCGGCCGAGGACATCTACGCCGCGGGTGACGTGGTGCGCTGGCAGCACCCGCTGTTCGGCCGCCCGGTGCGCGTCGAGCACTGGCAGAACGCCAAGGACACCGGCAAGGCGGCCGCGAAGGCGATGCTCGGACAGGACGTCTCCCACGACGCGATCCCGTACTTCTTCTCCGACCAGTTCGACCTGGGGATGGAGTACGTGGGCGAGGTCCCGCGCGGTACGTCGTACCAGGTAGTCCTCCGCGGCGACCCCAAGTCCGGCGCCTACTTCGCCTTCTGGCTCGACGAAGACCGCCACGTCCTGGCCGGCATGCAAGTCAACAACTGGGACACCATCGGCGACATCAAGAACCTGATCCGCTCCGGCGAGAAAGTAGACCCAGCCCGCCTCGCCGACACCGCCGTCGAGCTGTCCGAGGTCTAGGAAAAAAACAAAGAAAAGAATCAAAAGGAAAGAAACGATAGAGAGAGTTGGGTGCCTGGCTGAGGTCGGCGGCCCGCGACCGTCGGCGCCTGGACGGTCGCCGCTCTCGTCGTCGCATCGCAGCTGGGCGTTCAGAGCATCCGAACCCGGTTCTCCAGGCCATCACAATCGCCGACCGGCGACGGGCTCACGCCTGACCTCCACCCGAACCACAGATTGTGATGGCCTGGAGATCGCTCACTCAGCCGTTGATCCTGGTCAGCCCTGATCCCTCACCCACGGCGCGTCGCTGCACTCCCGGCACGCCGATCACCAACCGGCCGGACCGACGCACCCAGCCCGCCAGGCACCCAGCTCCCTCTTAGCGATTGATCGGATAGGCGACGTAGGCGAACTGGGTGCTGTTCGGGGACCAGCTGGGGACGTTCATGGTGCCTTGGCCGCCGAAGAGTGTTGCCAGCTCGCGGATCTTGCCGTTCGCCAGTAGGCGTACGCGGACGTCGTCGATGTCGGCTGGATGTCCCTCGGTGCCGGGTGGGAAGCTGACGTAGGCGATCGCCGACCCGTCCGGCGCCGGATGCGGGAACCAGTTGACGCGCTCGTCGAACGTCAACTGCTCGACCTCGCCACCGTCGACCGCGATCCGGAACAGCTGCGCCTGCCCGGCCCGCTCGGAGTTGAAGTAGATCCACCGACCATCCGGACCGAACTCGGACCCGTCGTCCGCATACTCGTCGTCCGTGATCTGTACGTCGTCCCCGCCGCCGGCCGGGATCGTCCACACATTGGTGATCCGGCGACCGTCCACCTGCTCCAGCCCGATGTAAGCCAGCGTCTTGCGGTCCGGCGAAACCCCGTGCAGGTAATGGTGGAACCCGTCCCCGCGATCGTTGGTGACCCGACGCCCCGGCCCGCCCGTCATCGCAACGGCGTACAGATGTCCGTCATCCGCCGACACGTAGACCGTCGAACCGTCCGGGCTCACGACGTGATCGTTGTTGATCGCCGGCACCCCGCCCAGCTCGATCTCGGTGAGTCCATCGTCAACGCGGAACAGCCGTCCGTCCCCGTTGACGATCAGAACCCCGTCCGGCGTCCAGTTCGGCGCCTCGAACAGCACTTCGGCCGAGCTGAACACCAGCCGTCGATCACCTGACTCGACCTCCACGACGTAGAGCTCGGACCGCTGACCAGGGCGAAGAGTGCGTGGCATGTCAACAAACCTAAGCGATCAGCTCGGAGGCGTGCCTGTCGGGTTCGCGATGCAGCCCTGAGCCGAGGAGGGCGAGCTCGGTGTGCGTCGAGCGAGCTCGCCGGGGTGGTGCGATGCACGTGGTTTTGCCCAGTTCGTCGTCCCGTGGGCGGGATTCCTTGCCGATGATCGTAGACTCGCGGGGTGGCAGGCCGGATCAAGGAAGAGGACATCGCGCTGGTGCGCGAGCGGGCCCGGATCGACGAGGTCGTCGGTTCGTACGTGACCTTGAAGAACGCCGGCGGTGGTTCGCTCAAGGGGTTGTGCCCGTTCCACGACGAGAAGTCACCGTCGTTCAACGTCACCCCGGCGCGCGGATTCTTCTACTGCTTCGGCTGCCAAGAGGGCGGCGACGTCATCGACTTCATCCAGAAGATCGACCAGATCAGCTTCAGCGAAGCGGTCGAGACCCTGGCCTCGAAGGTCGGCATCCAGCTGCGGTACGACGACTCCGGCGCGCCGGTCCAGCGCGGCCCGGGCAACCAGCGGCCCCGGCTCGTCGAGGCACACAAGGTCGCCGCCGAGTACTTCGTCGAGCAGCTCTTCGGTGCCTCCGACGCAGCGGCCGGGCGGACCTTCCTGGACGGGCGCGGCTTCGACAAGGACGCGGCGGTCCACTTCGGCGTCGGCTTCTCACCGCGCGGCGGTGAGGCGATGACCAACCACCTGCGCGGCCGCGGCTTCACGAACGCGGAGCTGGTCGCGTCGGGGCTGTCCGCCGAGGGCCAGCGCGGTCTGTACGACCGGTTCCGCGGCCGGCTGATGTGGCCGATCCGGGACGCGTCCGGGGACGTGATCGGGTTCGGCGCCCGGCGGCTCTTCGACGACGACCGGATCGAAGCCAAGTACCTGAACACCCCCGAGACCCCGATCTACAAGAAGTCCAAGGTCCTGTACGGCGTGGACCTCGCCCGCCGCGAGATCGCGAAGGGCCGGCAGGCCGTGGTCGTCGAGGGCTACACCGATGTGATGGCGTGCCACCTGGCTGGGGTACAGACCGCGGTCGCCACCTGTGGGACGGCGTTCGGCGAGGATCACGCCCGCGTGCTGCGGCAATTGCTGCTCGACCACGATCAGTTCCGCGGCGAGGTGATCTTCACCTTCGACGGTGACGAGGCCGGTCAGCGGGCTGCTTTGAAGGCGTTCGCCGGTGACCAGGCGTTCGCCTCCCAGACGTACGTCGCGGTCGAGCCGGAAGGGCTGGATCCGTGTGACCTGCGGCTGCAGAAGGGCGACGCCGCGGTCCGAGAGCTGATCGGCCGGCGGGTTCCGCTGTACCGGTTCGTCTTGACCAACGTGCTGTCGAAGTACGACCTGGATCGCGCTGACACGCGGATCGACGCCCTGCGTGAGGCGGCGCGGCTGGTGATCAGCATCCGGGACCGGTCGAAGGTCGACGCGTTCACCCGCGAGCTCGCCGGCCAGCTGGGGATGGAGGTGGACCAGGTTCGCTCCGAGGTCCACCGCGCGGCATCGCGACCGGCCGCGCCCGCGACTGCTCCGGTCGTGCGTACCCCGGTCACGACGACGTCCGAGGCGCCGGCGCCTCCGCCTCCTCGCGTCGACCTGCCGTCGCCCCGCGACCAGCGGTTCGTGATCGAGTGGGACGTGCTGAAGATCGCGATGCAGCACCCCGCGCTGGTCGGTGTCGCGTTCGACGAGCTGGACGATCATGACTTCACGCATCCGTGGCTGGCCGCGGTTCGGGCCGGGATGGCGAAGGCCGGCGGCCCGTCGACCGCGGCTCCCGGTGAGGCGTGGGTGGTCGCCGTACGCGACGCCATCGGCAATGATCCGGCGGCGGCCGTGGTGGGTGCGCTGGCCGTGGATCCGTTGCGGCTCGGGCGGGATCCGGACGAGACCTATGCGCAGGCGTTGCTGGCGCGGTTGCAGGAGCTGACCTGTGCGCGGCGGATCCTGGACCTCAAGTCGAAGCTGCAGCGGACGAATCCGATCGATCGCGCCGACGACTACAACCGGATGTTCGGCGAGCTGATCGCGCTCGAGGCGTATCGCGCCGACCTGCGCAAGAAGGCGATCTCCGGGGCGCTCTAGTCCTTCAAACGGGTGACCAGCCTGGCGGCTTGTTCGGCGTACTCGAGGGCGAAGTTCTTGCCGTCGGGGTCGAGGCCGAGCGCTCGGGCGATCTGGGGGAAGACGACCGGGGCGGCGGCGAGGCCGAACAGCGCGAGCGCCGCGTGCGCCGGATCCAGGTCGGCGGCGAGCTCACCCTCGGCCTGCCAGCGGCGGAAGTCGTTGAGCATCGCTTGGAATCTGGCGGTCTGACCCTCCTGATCCGTCGCGTCGGTGTCGTCGACGCCTTCGCGGACCAGCAGGCGGAGCAGATCGGGCTGCGCGAGGGCGACCTTGGCATACGCGCCGACCAGCTGGCCGAGCGTGTCGGCGTCGACGGCGATGGCCGGCTCGCCGGACCGCCAGCGCTCGGCGACCGCGCGGTAGAGACCTTCCTTGCCGCCGAAGTAGTACGAGATGAGCTGCTTGTTCACGCCGGCGCGTTGGGCGATGTCGCTGACTCGCGCGCCGCTGAATCCGTGCGCGCCGAACTCGGTCACGGCCGCGTCCAGCAGCTGCTGCCTGCTCCGCTCGGCGTCGCGCTGGCGCTCGTCGGGCGCTGGTGATCTCCGCACGACCTCATGGTAGCGGACGTCCCATCCGGCGTGCTAACTTAATCAACCAGGCGGATGATAGAGTCGCCTTACTGGGTGATTGAGGCTGGAGGCTGTGATGAGGGTTGCGATCGTTGGTGCGGGGATCGGCGGGCTGGCGCTGGCTCAGGGGCTGGTCAAGGCGGGCGTCGACGTGCGGCTGTATGAGCGGGATCCGTCCGCGCGGCATCGCAAACAGGGGTACCGGATCCACATCAGTCCGGTAGGGGAGGCGGCGCTGGCGGCGGTTCTGCCGGATGCCGTGCGGCGGCGGGTGATCGAGACCGCGACACATCCGGGCGATCTGGTGGCGGGGTTCACTGCCCGGCTGGAGCCGACGTTCGAGCAGGTCTTTCCCGCCGGTGGGCCGGAGACCGTGAGTGCGGTGGATCGGTATGCGTTCCGGCGGGCGTTGATGACCGGGCTGGACAATGTCCTTGCCTTCGGCAAACAGTTCGCGTCGTACGACGTGGGTGCCGATGGGGTGGAGATCCGGTGCGAGGACGGGACCTCCTCGACTGCCGATGTGCTGATCGGTGCGGACGGGGTCGGGTCACGGGTGCGGGCCCAGCTGGTGCCGGACTTCGAGGTCGTTGACATCGGGGTGCGGTGTATCTACGGCAAGGTCCCGTTGACGCCGGAGATCCGAGGCGCTGTGCCGCCGGCGTTCTTACGCGGCTTCTGCTTCATCACCGACCCGCGGGGAGTCGGCGCTGCCTTCGCTCCGGTCCTGTTCCGGACCCCACCGGAGGAGTACGGCGACTACCTGATGGCAGTGCTCACGGCGACGAACGACGTGCTCGGTCACCCCGACGACGAGCTCTTCACGATGAGTCCGGCCGCCCTGTGGAGCATCGTCACCCGGGCGTCCGGCTCGTGGCATCCGACTGTGCGCCAACTGGTAGCCGCTTCGGACGTTGACGCTGCGTTCCCGATCACGTTGCGGACGTGCAGACAGGTCGCCTCCTGGCCCGCGGGACGGGTCGCGCTGCTCGGCGACGCCGTCCATCCGATGACGCCGGCCGCTGGTGCGGGTGCCAACACGGCGCTGTGGGATGCGGCGCGGCTCACCCAGGCCTTGACCGAAAACGATCCGTACGAGGGGTTGGCGTCGTACCAGCAGGACATGACAGCCAATGGTCAGGCCGCCGTGACGGAGTCCCTGGAGAACGCCAAACGCCTGTTCGGCGCGGACATCCTTTAAGGCTGGCTGAAGGGCGGATCGGAGAGTTGGAGGTACGGCGCCTTGGTCAGCTGACCGCCCGTCAGTTGTCAGCTGACCGTCCCGCCAGGACCGGCACCCCAACCGGGTCGTCGGCTGAAGGTCCCATCAGCCCGACCCAGGCCAGTCCCGGCCCCACCGGCAGGTGCATCCCACACCTGCCGGTGGTCCCAGCCCCAGCCGCTGAAGGCGGCCACGTGGGTTATGCGTTTGTGCCCTTGGCGAGTTCGGCTCGGGCTGCGGCGATGAGATCGGCGTTGGTGTTGGCGTGGCCGTTGAGGCCCCAGCCGCCTTCGGGGGCCTCGGTCAGCAGGACCCAGATGCGGTCGGCGTAGCCGGTGGCGTCGGCGACGAGCTTGGTGAACTCGGACACGACCCGGAGTTGTTTGGCCCGGTCGAGCGCTCCGAAGTTGGTGAGCACCTGGACCCGGCAGCAGCTCTCGTCGCCGTCGACGTTCGAGATCGTTGCGGGCGGCAGTTCGTGAATGAACGCGGCGGTGTTCTGCCGGAACATCGCGATGTCCGGCACCTCCTCGATGGTCATCAGAGTGGCCGCGAGACTCTTGGCGAGAGCTGCGGTATCGGCGACCTTCCCGGCGGGGACGTACACGTCGATCATCGGCATGGTGAGGACCGTAGTCCTGCCGCTGACCCGGTCCCATCGCACGAACGGGTGATACCTAAGCCTTGTCCTCGTGTGGTTCCGCGAGGCGGGCCAGCTCCATCCGCGAACGGACGTGCAGCTTCCCGAAGATGTGGCGGACGTGGGTGTTGACGGTGTGCGGAGAAATGAAGAGCTGCTGGGAGATCTCGCGGTTGGTGCATCCGTCGACCACCAGATGAGCGACGCGCGACTCAGTGGGCGTGAGCAGTTCCCAGCCGTCGCGTGACTCGACGGTGGGCAGGATGCGTCGCCGTACGCCGAGCTTCCGCAGCCGGCCGCGGATCCGGCGGGCAGCACGACTCGTGCCGACGGAGACGGCGAGGTCGAGCGCCTCGTTCAGGGTCGTGACGCCTTCGGCGGTCGACCCGTCCTCGACCATCACCTGCCCGAGCTCCTCCAGGATCGAGGTGAGCGCGAGTGGCCGTTTCGCCGTACGCATCAGGGCGGCGGCTCGGGCGAGATCGTCCGGGGAACGGCTGATGAGACCGCGCAGATGATGTACGCCGGCAGCGGCCGAGCTCAGCTCGGGGTTGAGGCGTTGCCGCTCTTCTGCGGACGCCAGCGTCTGCGCGACGAGTTCGTCATCTCCCGCGGCCAGCGAGATCCGAACTACCTCTGCGTCGTAGCCGATGTCGTGCGGGAACAGTGGAAAGACGGAGTGGTCGCTGTCCCAGACGGTACGCAACCACCTGTGCGCCTCCTCGACGTGCCAGTGTGCAGCGGTGTGGGCAGCCAATCCCATGGCGGCGTGGGCCCGGATCGACGGCGCAGTCGAGTTGAGCAGCTGCTCGCACCTGCGAGCCACATCCCGGCCTCCCGACTCGTCGGTGGTGTGGACCCGGAGGTGGGCAAGCGACGACAGGTTGACCGCGTCGATCAGGCCGCCGATGGTGACTCCGTCGCCGGTTGTGAGGTGGCCCTCCAAGGCCGCCGCGGCGTCGGGCAGACGCCCCGCCTGGATGTGGACCAGCCCCTTCAAGGTCTCGAAAATGGAGCTGGCCCACGGCTGCCGGTCCCGGATCGCGGCCTGGATGCCGTCATCGGCAACGGCGAACGCCTCGTCGAAGCGGTCCAGCGCTGTCAGCAGCCAGCCCCGGTAGTAGTGCGCCAGCCGATCGCGAACGTCCTCGGTCGTGCCGTTCGCGATCCCTCGATCGAGCCGGGTCAGCCCCCGCTCGAACTCGAACAGCTGATAGTCCAAGCCGGCACTGGCCAGATCCATGGCGAACAGGGCTTCACGGCTGCCGCTGGCCTGGGCCGCGCTTTCGGCCGCGGGCAGCTTCTCGATCGTTTCGGCGATCCTGCCGCCGACCGCGAGGTTGTGCAGTTCAGTGGTCATCAGCCGAGCCCGGAGCTCCGTGTCGAGTCCAGGGAGAGCCAATGCCTGGCGCGCGTTGTCGACGCGGACATCCGGGGACAGCACGAACATGCTGGCGATGCTCAACCGCACCTGGGCCTGTTGTTCGGGCGGCATGGTTTGGCGCAACACGGTGTCGGCGTAGTCCCTGGCCTCGTCGCGGATGCCGGCCGCGAACAGCGAGATGGCGCGACGCCCGACGAGCGGCCCGCGGAGCGCGTGACGTTCAGGCATCAGGTCCAGTGCCCGAGCGGCCAGCTCGGCCGACGCTGCTGGGTCGGTAGCCGCCAGAACCTCGGCAGCCTCCGCAAGGGTCGCGATTGCCACGTCGTCGCCGTACGTCGCGCTGGCCGCGAACTGAGCCGCGACCTCCACCGGGAGCGCGCCCTTGCGCAGCAACACCTCGGCGCCGTGCCGATCGAGCGCCCGCCGTACGGCCATCGGGACGCTCGCCCGCACGGCATCGCGCACCAGGTCGTGGACGAACGACAACCGGTCGTCGCTCTCGGCGAGAATGTCGCCTTCCATCAGGATGCGAATCGGCGCCACCAGGTCCGGCACGGAGATGTCGGTCATCCCGGCGATGTCAGCGACGCTGAACCTTCTGCCGAGGGATGCCGCGCAGGTGGCGACTCGCTCCGACACGTCGGACATGCGGGCCAGGCGCAGCCTCATGCCGTCGCTGACGCGGCTCGGCATCCGATCCTCGAGCAGGGTCGCCTGACCTGCCGCCACCGAGACGATGCCCTCGGCGGTCAGTCCGCGAATCAGGTCGACCAGGAGGAACGGGTTCCCGTTGACGGACTCGATCAACTTGAGGAGCGGTTTGTCCGGCTCGGCGCCGAGGAGGTCGGCGGCGACGGAGGCCACCGCGTCACAGGCGAGCGGCTCCAGCTCGAGCGTGTTCGCTCCGGCGTCCACCAGGGACGCGACAGCCGACCGGATCGGTTCTGATCCCTGGCCGGGGCGCAGCGTCAGGATCCAGGCGATCGGTACCGCGGCGACCCGCGCGGGCAGATAACGCAACGCGGCGGCGGTGCCCGAGTCGGCCCAGTGCACATCGTCCAGCACGATCAGGACGGGGGCGGACTTCGCTACCTGCTCGAGCAGCGTCTGGATCTCGTGCAACAACCAGAACCGTTGCTCGGGAGCGGCGTACACCTCTTTCAGGGCGGAGCGTTCCAGCAGGGGTGGATCGTGCTCGAACAGTGCTTCGAGCAGGGGAGCGAGTTCGACGACGCGCTGAGTTGGGTCGGCCATGCCGCGGCCCATCCGGAACGAGTGGTCGGCGGCCTGCCCCCACGCGGCCTGGAGCAGGCGAGTCTTTCCCATCCCGGGACCGCCCTCGATCACCGTGACCGAGCCACGACCGGCCAGAGCGTCGGCCAGCGCCTGGTCGAGCACGGCCATATGAGCGTCCCGGCCGCGCACCGGCAGGGACGGAAGAGCGGTCATGGTCCTCCTTCCCCGCGACAGTTGTCGCACCCCCCACAGACGGTCCTACGAAACCACCTTTTGCCGGGCGAAGGAACTGATTCGTGCCCGCGCCACGGCCGGAAGAGATCACGTGTTCGGGGGATTGGCGCGGGCGCTACCGGCCGTGAATCGTCGACCTCGCCAGGTCAGAACACCGAGGAGGAACCATGTCGGACAAGCCAAGCATCGTCTTCGCGCACGGGCTCTGGGCGGACGGCTCATGTTTCAACAAGCTGACGGGGCCGCTCCAGCAGGAAGGCTACGAGGTCTTCGCCTCGCAGCACGGCCTCGACTCCCTCGCGGGTGACGTCGACTGCGTGATCCGGAACATCCACCGCGCGAGTGGGCCGGTCGTTCTCGTCGGCCACTCGTACGGCGGAACCCTGATCACGCACGCCGGGACCGACGACCGGGTCCGTGGTCTGGTGTACATCGCCGCGCTCGCGCCGGACGAGACCGAAACCTCACAGGGCGAGCAGAGCAACTTCCCCACGACGAAGGTCTTCGATCACATCGAGGTTGCGGACAACCGCATCTGGCTCCGCGAGAGCGGCCTGGGCTCCTTCTGCGGCGATTTGCCCGACGAGGAACAGAAGCTCGTGTACGCAACCGCCATGTCGCCGGCCGTCGACCTGTTCGACCAGAAGCTCGACGGCACCGCCTGGCGAACGAAGCCCAGCTGGTACATCGTCGCGAACAACGACAACACCGTGCACCCAGAACTCGAGCGCCACGCCGCCAACCGCATGGGAGCCCACACCTACGACATCGACAGCAGCCACGTCCCGATGATGTCCCATCCCAAGTTCGTCCTGGACATCATCCACTCAGCCATCGAAGCCATCTGACCACCGCCGCTGCTCCGAGGACGTGCTCAGCGACTCGCTTCGCTCCCGCCGCGCTCGACCTTCGGCGTAACCTTCGCGGCGCTCGTCGTCGCTTGAGCACCCTCGGCGGCAGCCCGCAATCCCTTCGGGTACGCCGTTTCGCCGAGCTGCCGCACCTTCTGGAGATCCTGGTCGAGCTGTGGCCCGTTGTCGCCCACGCCCGGCTTCCGCAGCACCTCTGCACCGTTGTCCCGCCGACGCATGGCGATCGTGCCGCCGGGGGTGATGTCGATCAGGTTGCCTCGGGTCACGGCGTGCATCCCGCCGTTCTCGAGGTTCCAGGTCATGTCTGCCCGCGGCGGGTACATGCGTCCGTCGGACTCCAGCCCCGGGTTCGGGTTCTTGATCACTCCGCTGTGGTCGTCCTCGACCTCCTCCAGCGTCCGCGACACCTGCGCGAAAGCCTCCGCGGCGTTCGCGGCCGGCGGGAGCGCGCGGAGGCGATCGAAGTAGATCTGCAAACGGTCTCGGAGCGGTAGGACTTCGCCCGGCTCAGGCACGGACCGCGTCCTGGGCGGAGCGAAGCGCCTCGACCAGGGTCGGTACGGCGGTGTCGTGGCCGGTGAACGCGGACTCCGGGCTCGGGTTCACCGAGACGCCCCACTCGTCCTGCGTGGCAGTGCTCTCGATCGCGACGAACTGGTCGCCAGGATGGATCGCGATCGCGGCAGCCCCCGACGGGTGAAGCTCGATCGTGCGCGGCGTATCAGCCCCGAACGCATCGTCGATCGCCACCCTGATCTCCTGCTCAGAAAGCATATTTCCCCCTTGAAGGACCTGATCGAGCCACAAAGCCTACCCGCCGGATGGCTCTCCACCGGGCCGAACGCACTTCGCGGCCTCAGCCGGTCAGGAAGGCGAGGACGGCGAGGACGCGGCGGTGGTCGTCGGGTTCGGGCGGGAGGTCGAGTTTGGTGAGGATGCTCGAGATATGGCTCTCGATGGTTTTCGGGGTCAGCGTGAGGTGGCGGCAGATGGCCTGGTTGGAGCGACCCTGTGCCATCAGCCCCAGGACCTGACGCTCGCGGCCGGAGAGGACCGCCAGGCGGCTGCGGGTGGCCTGGCGGCCGAGGAGATGACTGATGACATCGGGGTCGAGCACCGTACCGCCGGTGGCCACTCGAGTGACGCCGTCGATGAGGGTCGCCACGTCGACGACGCGATCCTTGAGCAGGTAGCCGAATCCTCGCGGTGACCGGCGGGCGAGGTCGGCGGCGTACTGGCTCTGCAAGGATTGCGAGAGCAGCAGGATGCCGAGTTCGGGATCGCGGGCGCGCAGGTTGGCGGCGGCCCGAGCGCCTTCGTGCGTGTACGTCGGCGGCATCCGAATATCCACCAACGCAACGTCGGGGTGGTGGTCGGCCACGGCTTGTTCGAGCGACTCGCCGTCCCCGGTGAGCGCGCAGACCTCGATCCCGGCCTCGGACAACAGGCGGGCCAGGCCTTCGCGGAGCAGGACGGAGTCGTCCGCGATCACGACTCGCATGGCAGCTCCGCAGTCACCAGGGTCCCGCCGCCGGGGCGCTCGGCGACGGTGAGCCGGCCACCGGAAGCCTCGACGCGGTCGCCGATCCCGCGCAACCCGGTACCGCGGGCGTCCGCGCCACCACAGCCGTCGTCCTCCACCCGTACGACGAGGCCGTCGCTGCGGAGGGCAACCGAGACGTCGAGCCGCTGTGCGCCGGCATGCTTGACCGTGTTCGTCATCGCCTCGCAGATGACGAACCAGGCGGTCGCCTCGACCGCCGGGGGAAGCCGCCGATCCGTCACATCGGTTGCCACCGGCAACGGGAGCCGGCCGGCGAGCTCCTCGACGGCTGGACCGAGACCGGCGTCGCCCACGGGGTACAGGCCGTTCGCCAGTTCGCGGAGGTCGGTGACGGCGCCGCGGATCTCGCTGATCGCGCCCTCGACCGCGTCGGCCAGCGCGGCTCCGTTCAGTTGGGCGGCGCGGAGGTTCATCGCCAGCGCGAGCAGGCGTTGCTGAGCGCCGTCATGCAGATCACGCTCGATCCGGCGGCGCTCCGTGAGCTGCGCGGCGGCGATCCGGGCGCGGGACTCCCTGACCTCCGCCAGTTGCAAGCTGATCGCCGCGCGCAGGGCGGTGTTCTCCAGTTCAGGAAGGGCTTCTGTGGCCACGAGGAGGGCAAGGTCGCGATCGGACGAACGGCCGATGGTGATTCGGGCGACGTCGCGATCGGGCCGCCGTACGACGATCTCCGCGGAGGCCGGGGTCCAGTCGGGAACGATGGACTGGCCGGTGTCGGTGACCCACTGCTCGCGGTCGGCGACCCAGAACGCCACGGCGAGCTCAGGGTCGCGCAGAGCGGCGCGCAGGACCGCTTGAACGGTTTGCGTGCCGGGATCGCGGATGTAGGCACGGATCATCGTGAGCGCGTCAAAGCGACGGCGGTTGAAGTGGCGGTCGACGGCCTCCTGGAAGGCGCGGTACGCCGGACCGGCCAGGGCGACCGCGGCCAGGGTGGCGGCGACGGCGGGGATCTGGGAGTTGCTGCGGCTCCCCACGAAGCGTCCGACGGCGAACGTCACCGCGGCGAAAGTGATCGCGAGAACGCCCGAGACGAGCAGGTAGACCACCGCCCGGCTGAGGATCCGCTCGACGTCGTAGAGGTGGTACTGCGCGATCGAGAGGCCGGCCGCGATCGGAATGAGCACGATGAAGCCGCTCGTCGCGAGCGACAACAGGACGGGGTGACCTGGCGAGGCGTAGAAGGCAAGCACGACGAAGGCGGGTAGCGGGACGACAGCCACGGCCAACCAGAGCAGCTGGCGCCGGACGGCCGCGTCGCCGCGGCGGAAGCGGAACAGCAACGAGAACCCCGCGACCACCAGGCCGACAGCGGTGAGGATGCCGGCGATCGTGCGGAGCGGAGGGACGTCGATCGCGGTGCTCGCCAACCAAGTCAGGCCGATCACGATGGTTGCTGTTGGCACCCATCGCCACAGCGGGCGGCCGGTCGGTGTGAGGTGCAGGATCAGCGCCAGGAGCACGAACCAGGCGATGAACGTGACGTCGGCGACGGCACTCGCGCGAGTGGAGGGGTGCATTGCGCCGTACCCGTCGAGCAGTCCGGTCAGGGCGATGCTGCCGCCGAGCGCCAGGAACAGCCAGCCGACCGGGTGCTCCGGGCGATGAAAGGCGAGGACGGCGCCGACCGCTGCTGCGCTGCCCAACGCGACCAGGAACGGCAGGTCGTCCAGGCCGAACAACGTCCCGGGGTGCCCCGCGGCCGACAGCTGCCGATCGAACACGACCGCGCCCGCGACCATCGCGACGATGAGCGCGCAACTGATGGTCGCGAGGATGCGGCTTCGGAGTACCCCCACAGCTCTGATGGTGACATCGAAACCCACCGCAGGTCTTCCGGGTATGCCCTGACGACAAGTCCCGGGACCGCTCGGAGGCGCCGTTTCGGCGTCCGGCGGCAGAGTCGATGTGACAACACATCAGCACCGGGAGGGAATCATGAAACTGTTCGTCGTACTCGTCAGCGCGCCGTTGGTGGCCGTGGTCGCACGGCTACTGATGACACCGCAGTACCAGGACAACAGCGACCAACTCGACACCACGCGCTACCTGACTGCGCTCGCCGATGCCGGTGGCCGCAACGAGCTCGGCGCGTTGCTCGCCACGCTCAGTGCCATTCTGTACGTCGCAATGTCGTTGGCGCTGGCCAGAATCGCGCGGAATCGGCTCGGGGCGATCGGCTCCGCGCTGAGCATCGTCGGCGCGTTCGGAATCTCGGCGGTCGCGGTGTTCACTCTGGTCGCCGGACGGCTGGCCCAGGAAGGGGATCGCGCGGCGATGGGACCGTTGCTCGAGCGGATCAACAGCGCATCCGTGTTCAGCGTCTTCTTTATCGTGCTGATTGTCGGGGCGATCGGCGCAATTCTGCTGGCGGTCGGGCTCTACCGCAGCCGCCAGGTCCCGCCGGCCGCCGCGATCGTCACGGGCATCGGAGGGGCATGCCTGATGCTGACCGCGCCCGGGCCGGCGGCGCCATTCATTGTCGGCGGTGCCGTCGTGGCCCTGCTGGGCTCGCTGTGGATCGCACTTGGCACTACAGACCGAGGGGTCCTCAGCGGACCGACGCCGGCTCAGATGCAGCGGTAGCACCTGACGTCCGTACAGGCCGGCAGCTGTGTGAGATGTGCCTCGCTCGTCGTTGTGGCGCTGGTGGTCCGGGGAGATGACGATGTTGTGGTGACCTCCTCGGACCGTGGGTACCTGCTGGACAACGCGCGCGCTGAGGCTGGTGAGCGGTTCATTTGGCTGGCTGAGCTGTTCGACAGCGTGACGTTGGGACACTTCGATCGACTGGGAGTCGAGGCTGGCTCACGCTGCTGGGAGGTGGGCGCCGGTGGGCGCGGCATCCCGGCGGCGCTCGCGGCGACCGTCGGGCCGACCGGGTACGTGCTCGCGACGGACATCGACCCGTCGTGGCTGCGGGAAGGCGACGGGTACGACGTACGCCGGCACGATGTCGTCGCCGATCCGCCGCCAGAGCCAGGGACGTTCGATTTCGTGCATGCCCGGCTTGTCCTGGTCCACCTACCTGACCGGGCTCGGGCGTTGGCCACGATGGTGGCCGCGCTGCGGCCCGGCGGGTGGCTCCTGATCGAGGACGCCGATACTGCTCTCCAACCACTGGCCTGCATTGACGACAGCGGTCCAGCGCAACAGCGAGCCAACCGGCTGCGCAGCGCGGTCCGAGAACTCCTGACCCGCCGCGGCGCGGACCTCCGCTACGGCCGAACGCTTCCGCGCGCGTTGCGCGAGGCCGGCTTGGAAGACGTTGCCGCGTCGGGCTCGTTCCCGGTCGGTGGCCCAGCCTGCAACCACCTGGAGGCGGCGACCATCCAGCACGTACGCGGCGAGCTGCTCGCAGCCGGCCTGGCCGACGACACCGAGCTCGACGCCCACCTGGCCGCAATCCGCGCAGGCCAACTAGACCTGACCCTCGCCCCCCTCATCTCAACCTGGGGCCGCCGCCCACCTGAGTCTCCACTCGCTTAGCCGGGTGCTGCTGGGGTCGGATCTGGATGGGCCGCGGGTGTACAGCGACGGTGATCTCTGGATGCTCGGGTTTCTGCGGTGCCTGCGGGACACCGGGATGTCGATCGAGCAGTTGCGGCGGTACGGCGAGTTGAGCCGTGACGAGACCACGATGCCGGCGCGAGTCGCTTTGCTCGAGGAGCACGCCGCCTCGATCCGGGCGAGGATCGACGAGCTCGAGGCGAGCCTCGCCCGGGTTGACGAGAAGACGGACTGGTACCGCGGGGAGCTTCGACGGACGGACTCGCCGGGCTCGTCTCAACCAGCCGGCCCCCTTCAGGGTGCCGGTCGTGTTCGGCGTCCCGGTCGTGCCGAGGGGGATGCGACCGCCTGACCCACGCTTGGCGCCTTGCGCGGCCCCGTCGCCTCGTCGCCTATGCGCCGTCGAGCGCCGCGAGTTCGTCCTCGGTGAGGATGGTGGACGCGCCGGCCACAGCCTGCTCGAGCTGTTCGACGCTGCTGACCCCGACGATCGGAGTCAGCACCGGACTCCCGGAGATCAGCCACGCGAGCACCACCT
This sequence comes from Kribbella sp. NPDC055071, assembly GCF_053608045.1. Classification (NCBI taxonomy): domain Bacteria; kingdom Bacillati; phylum Actinomycetota; class Actinomycetes; order Propionibacteriales; family Kribbellaceae; genus Kribbella; species Kribbella sp. NPDC055071. Next base: position 348,538 of record NZ_JBSGUS010000004.1, on the reverse strand, counting down.
GGCCCGGTCGGAGTCCGCGCGCGTTGGCGACCCGGGTCAGCGCCGCCAGCCGTCGTTCAGTACCGGGGTGGCGGTACTCGATCTCGAGCGGGCGGTCGTCGCGGTCGTAGCGGCCCAGGAGGGTGGCGGTGTAGACCCAGCCCTCGAACGATGGGTTGCGCCGCAGGAAGTCGAGGCCGTCCGGTGACAGCATTCCCAGCGGGATCGGCTGGCCTTCCACGGCCATACCGCCGGCGGGTTGAAGGTAGGAGTAGCGCTGTTGGTAGGCGACTGGTTGCGGCTGGCCCGCGCGTTCGGCGGTGGCCCGGATCCGCTCGAGCAGCCAGGACGGGTGGTTCGACAAGCCCCACCGAGCAGTCAGGCCGTCCTTGACCAGGCCGCCGAACGTCTCGACCAGGTCCTCTACCGCAACGGTCGGGTCCTCGACGTGCGCCCAGTACAGATCCACAGCGTCCACGCCCAGCCGCTCCAGACTCTGCGCCATGGCTTCGCGTACGACGTTCCCGCTCAGCCCTTCGACGTGGTCGGGGAATCCGCCGACGCGGGTGGGCTGGGCGCCGACCTTGGTACTGAGGCGGACGCGGATCCCCGGGTTCGACGCCAGCCAGCGGCCCAGCACCGCCTCACTCTGCCCACCGAAGCCCGTCTCGGAGACCCAGAAGCTGTAGTTGCCGGACGTATCGATGACAGATCCGCCCAGTTCGACGTACCGGTCAAGGATCGAGAAGGCGGTCCGCTCATCCACCCTGGTGCCGAAGTACATCGCCCCCAGGGCCATCGTGGGTGTATTCATACCCCTCACCCTCACCCCTGGACCGCACTCCAGGTCAACCCTCGAGAGCCGCGGCACTCGAGAGATCAACCCGCGAGTCCCACATGGCCCAGCGCATGGTGGGGCGGGCGGGACTCGAACCCGCGACCCAGGGATTATGAGTCCCCTGCTCTAACCAGCTGAGCTACCGCCCCGTGCTCGGGTGATGGTATCGGGTGGGTGGCGGTGGGGTGGGAAACCAGGGGGGAGTCAGGGGTGTGAGCTCGTGGGGAATTGGGTCTGACCGGGCATGATGGGGGCAGGTCCGATGAAGGGAACACTGATGGGCTGGTTCATTTTTCTTGTGATCGTGGTGGGCGCCATCGCGGCGTACAAGTACCGCGTTCCGTTGATTGCCAAGCTGACGGGGCAACCGCAGCAGCGCATTCAGCGCGCCATCGACCGGAAGAAAGGTAAGTAGGCGCCGTTAGGTGCCTGAGTGCCTGTGATGCTGCCTGGTGCTGTCAGGTTGGGAACTTCAGGCACCAGGCGGTCAGGGTGAGCCTGGCCGTGGTCCCGATGTCGGTGACCACCGGCCAGATGACGGGCTTGTCGTGCGCGCGGCTCGCGATCGACAGGTAGGTGCCGGCGGATTTGTCCGCGCCGATCTCGACCGTGTTGGACCAGGAGACAGCGGCCGTCGCCGTCTCGCCCTTCCGCAAGCGGATTGCCGTGGGTTCAGGATCGATTGCCATGTACGACGTACCGTGCGTAACCGTCACGTCCATGGTCCTGCGTTTGCCGTCCAGGATCGTCACGTCCGGGTAGCCGTTGACCGTCATCACCTTGGACCGGCAGTTGGTCAGCGTGATGACGACCGCACGGTGTCCTAGGGCCGCGTCCACGTCTCCTACGGTCAACGAGACGCCTGAGGCCGGGCAGGTGGGCGGTGGTGGAGTGGGAGTCGGCGTTGCCCGTCGGGTCGGCGTCGGTGTTGGGGTCCGCTCGGGGATGCTGCCGGCGGCGGTCTCGGTGCCGCAGCCGCCCACCACGAGCAGCACGCCGATCAGGCCCGCCCACCTTCGCCTGCGCATCCCTCAAACCTACGGGCTCCGTAGGTCTACGCACCGCGGCCAGGCATGGAAAAGGCCGACTCCGATGGAGTCGGCCCTCGAACTGCTCCCGCCACTGGACTCGAACCAGTAACCTGCCGGTTAACAGCCGGCTGCTCTGCCAATTGAGCTAGGCGGGATCGGTACTTTCCCAGCCTCCGGGGAACCCCGAAGACCTGAGTAGGTTAGCAGGAGCGACCCGAACTACAAAAACGGGATTCGGGCGCCCGGATCCGCCTTCCGGGTCAGATTCCGAACTCTTCGCGGACCTGTTTCAGGGCTGCCTCGGCCGCGTCCACTACGCCGGGCTGGTCGGGCTCCAATCCCTTGTCCAGAACGAAGTTCCAGGTCACGGCGGTGTCGGTGGCGGCCGGATTGCGCCGGCCCACGATCCGGACACCACGCTTCCCGGCGAGCGGGACGTGCCGTTGAACGACGATGCTCGCGTCGACCCGCTCCCGCAGGAGCTGGCCGAACCGGCGGGGATCGTCGACCTTGAGCTCCGTCGTACGCAGCGGTGTCCCGAAGGCGGTGGTCTCGTAGACGGTCAGCACCGAGGCCTCCGCATCCCACCCGGCACGCTCGATCTTCTCCCAGCCGACGCGGCGCACGGCGTCGGGAGCATCGGTCGGCAGGTAGACGGCCGCCCGCGTGCCGGCGACCCAGTGCCCGTCGGCCAGCTCCACCGCCGCGAGGATCTCTTCCTTGCCGACGGAGCCGTGGCGGGCGGCGATGTTCACCGATTCCGCCAGCTCACGGGGCCAGGACGTACGCCGAAGTCTCACGTCTTCATCATTCCAGTCCCTCCAAACGTGGGGTCAGCCGGTCGGGTTCGGTGGTGGGGGCCAGGAGGTGGTCGGGTCGGCTCGGGTGGTGGAGGTCGGTGGGCAGGGTCCGGTCGGGTGGTGAGGGTCGGTGGGCAGGGTCAGGTGGTGGGCATCGGTGGGGGCAGGGTCAGGTGGCGGGGGTCAGGTGGTCGGGTCAGGCGGCGTAGTCGCGGAGGTGGTGGTGGGCTCGGCGGCGGAGGACCCGGAGGGCTTCTCGCTCGAGGGATCGGACTTGGTCGGGGGAGAGGTCGAGGGCGGTGGCGGTTTCTTCGAGGGTGCTGGGTGGATGGCCTTGGAGTCCGTAGCGATGGTGGAGCACGTCTTGCTGGAGGTCGTCGAGGAACTGGAGGTGGTGGGCGATATCGCGACGCAGCGCGACGCGGAGAACGATCGCGTCGTCGTCGACGACCGGCTCCGACTCGTCCAGATCGAGCGTCTCGGGCCGGACGCGCCAGGCCTGGGCGCGCTCGACCCGGGCCGTGGTGAGTCCGGTCGCGGTGACCAGGTCCGCCGTGGTCGGCTCCCGCCCGAGCGACTGGGTCAGGTCGTGCCGCAGCGTCGCGACCCGGCCCGCGTCCGTGTACGCCTGCGCCGGCATCCGCACCAACCGGGACCGGTCCGAGATCGCCCGACCGATCGCCTGCCGGATCCACCAGATCGCGTACGTCGAGAACCGGTGACCGAGCCGGTGGTCGAACCGCTCGACCGCCCGCATCAGCCCGATGTTGCCCTCCTGGATCAGGTCGAGCAGCGAGATGCCCTTCCCGGTGTACCGCCGGGCCAGGGAGACAACCAGTCGCAGGTTGCCCTCGATCATCCGCCGCCACGAGTTGCGCCCGAGCGCGACCACCTGCCGCAGTTCCTCCGGGTCGTACCGGCCCCGACCGGCGCGCACTCCCTCCGACGCCGCTCCGTCCGACGCCGCTCCGTCCGACGCCTGCCGGTCCGATGCCTGCCGGTCCGATGCCTGCCGGTCCGATGCCTGCAGGTCCGATGCCTGCCGGTTCGATGTCGGCGGCTCCGATGTCGGCGGCTCCGATGTCGGCGGCTCCGATGTCGGCGGCTCCGATGTCAGCGGCTCCGATGCCAGTTGTTCCGCCGCCAGCAGGCCGGCCTCGATCCAGTACGAGTGCTCGTTCACCTCCTCCCAAGTCAGTAGTTCGTGATGTCCGATGTCGCGCAGGTACGCCACCAGCGCGGTCACATCCGCCGGATCACAGTCGAGGTCAGCCATCGGTTCCCCTCTCTCCTGACTAAGAGAGTGCCGTGATCCGCCGCCGAAAAGACCGGTGACTTTCTGTATGTGGATAACTACCTTCCGTGGAAGTCACTTCCGTAGACGGCGCGACGGCGCTCCGGCCAGGTTCAAGACGGCCGCTTGCTGTCAGAGAAGCGGCTGAGCCGTGGGTCGTCATAGCCTGTGGTCATGTGGAGGCGCTGGGTGATGGTGGCGGTGGCAGGTGCGGTGCTGTCGGGATGCAGCGGGAACGAGCGACCGGTCAGCGCGCCGCCGACAACGGAGACGCCGACACCGACGCCCTCCTACAGTCCGCCGCCGGTTCCGCAGCCGCCGACGCCGACGATCCAAGCGCCGACCGGGCCGATCAGGTTGAGCAAGTCGATGGCGAAGCCCGGCACTCGGTTGCGGTTCGGCCAGCGGGCGGTCGTGCCGGTGCAGGTTCACCCGATGAGTGGCAGCACAGTCGACGGGGTGATCGGGTTGGCGGTCGGGAAGATCCGGCGTACGAAGGCGTCCAACCTGGAGGGGAACTTCGACGCGGCGAGTCTGGCCAGGATGAAGGGCAAGACGCTGTTCTACGCCGAGGTCGTCGTCACGAACCTTGGTACGCAGGACCTGACCGGTCTCTACTTCCTGAACTTCCACGGCCTGCTCAGCGGCCAACGCCAACCACCACTCGGCCTGATCGGCGGCGAGCTCACCGGCTGCGGCGACGACACGCTCAGCATCCGGGGTAAGGGCAGCCGCTCGGTCTACTGCGTCCTCACCGTGGCCAACGCCTCCGACCCGGTGACCACGATCGCGTACGACGGACCGCCGTACGGGGTCGAGATCGAGGAGTACGGCCAGCCCAAGCCGCAGTACAACAACTACTACGACCTGGGAGCCATCACCTGGCGCTGAAAGGGTCTACCGTGGTCCGGTGCGAGTGGCGACCTGGAATGTGAACTCGGTCAAGCAGCGGATGCCGCGGTTGCTGGGCTGGCTGGATGAGCGACAGCCCGATGTGGTGTGCCTGCAGGAGACGAAGCTCGCCGACGACGCGTTCACCGCGTTGCTCGGCGACGAGCTGGCGAGCCGTGGGTACGAGACGGCCTTGTACGGCGAAGTCCAGTGGAACGGCGTAGCCCTGCTGTCCAAGGTGGGCTTGGAGGATGTGGTCACCGGCGTCGCGGGAGCGCCCGGGTTCCCGGATCCCGAGGCCCGTGCGGTCGCGGCGACCTGTGATGGGATCCGGATCCATTCGCTCTACGTACCGAACGGTCGGACCCCCGATTCCGACCACTATCACTACAAGCTCGCCTGGTTGGCCGCGCTCAAAGACGTGATCGCGGCCGGACCTGCCGACCAGATCGTCTGTGGTGACATGAACATCGCCCCGACCGACGCCGACGTGTTCGACCCGGCGGCGTACGTCGGTCAGACGCACGTGACCCCGTCCGAGCGGCAGGCGCTGGCCGACCTGATGGCTGCCAAAGACCTCAAGGATGTCGTCCGCGATCGCTGGCCGGATCAGCGCGTCTTCAGCTACTGGGATTACCGCGCCGGCATGTTCCACCAGGACCTCGGCATGCGGATCGACCTGATGCTCGCGACCGATCCGGTCGCGGAGCGGGTCAAGGCGGCGTGGATCGATCGCAAGGCCCGCAAGGGAACCGGGCCGAGCGACCACGCGCCGGTGATCATCGATCTGGACGTCGCACCCGATGGCGATATCGGTCCCGTCGTACCGCCGCCGTCCGCACCTCGCGCCGGTCGCAAGACCACGACCAAGCTCCCGCAGAACCGCTGATGCGGCGCTTCGCCGCCCTCGTCGCCGTGCTGGCGACGCTCGCGGCCTGCAGCGACAACAGCGACACCAAAGCAAGCACCCCACCGCCGGCGCCGGTCGCGTGGACGCAGGTCGACATCGGTACGTCGGAACCCGTCGTACTCACGAAGCACGGCAACGGACTCCTCGTGGGCCTGCGTCACCGCGGTGCCAAGGTGGTCCCGGAGCTCGTACTGCTCGACGGCGACAAGCCCACCCCGATCGCGATCCGGCCGAACCCGGCCAGCCCGTATGCCTTCGAGGCGGTCTGGTACTCGATCGCCGACGACGGCAAGCAGTTGCTGGCTCTCGGGGGAGCGGCCGGCGGCGCCCACTCCAATGTGCGCTGGACGGTGTGGACCGGTTCGGTGACGGCCGGCCTGACCGAGCATCCCCAGACGTTCGAGACGTTCGGCGGCCAGATCGCCGGCGCCCTGTTCGGTGCGGTCATCACGCCAGGCGGTGGCCGCGCGTTGCTCGGCTCGTGGGGTGGCGTGGAGACCGGCAACGACGGCGCGATCTGGCTGCCGGAGGGCGACGCGAAATGGGTCCGCCAGGATCCGACCAAGACAGCTCTGCAGAGCACGCCGTCCATGCTGGTCGGCCCGAGCTTCGGTACGACGCTTGGCGAGAGCTTGGTGCTCGTGGGGTCGGGAGTGCGGTTGGCGCCGAACGTGGTCGCGCAGGAAGCGGCGGTCTGGCGCTCCAACAAACTCAACCAGGGCTGGAGCCAGGTCACCCTGCCCGACCCCGGGAACCGCAGTCAGGCGGTCAGCGCGGCGTGCACGACGGACTGCGTGATCCCGGGGTACGTCGACGGTCGGCTGGCGATCTGGCGGCTGGACGCGTCCGGGAAGCCGGAGCGGCTCTCCGGCGTCCCGTCCATCCCGGTCGGCGACGAGGACAAGCTGCCGCCACCAGTGGTCACCGACGGCAAGATCGTCCAGGTCATTGCCCAGGACAACAAAGTCGAGTTGCTCACCGGGCAGGACGGTCGCTGGACGACGCAGGAATCCACTGGTGGTGTCGAGGGTCCGGTGACGGATGCGACGTACACCAGCGACGGAACGCTCTACCTGATCGCCGGTGGCAAGCTCTGGAAGACCAAGCTCAGCTGAGCAGGCCCTTCACGTACGCCGCCTGCCCGGCATGCTGGGCGCAGTCGTCGATCACGCTGATCAGCCGCACGCCGAGCGTGACCGGCGGGGTCCAGCGGTGGTCGACGATCCGGTCGAGCCCCTCGTCGGTGACCGTCCGCAGGAACTCGACCGTGCGGTCGTGCACGGCGTCGTAGTACCCGAGGAGTTGCTCGGCCGACAGGTTGACCAGCCGGATCTGATCCGGGCTGTGCCCGTAGCCCGTGTCGTCGGCCGTGAGCGGCAGTCCGAGCCGCTCGTGCCAGCCGTCCGCGGTGTGGACCTGCTCATACCCACCGGCGTCGGCGAGGTGGTCGTCCTGAACCCGTGTCAGGTGCCAGATCAGCCACGCGATCGAATTGGCCTCCGCGCCCGGCTGGTACGTCAGCGCCTTCTCGTCGAGGCCCTCGACGACGTCATGGACCTCCTCCTTGATCCGGCCGTGGGCATCGATCAGCAGTTCACTCGTGTTCATGGACGCCACGTTAGTCCGACGTCCCGACAGTTCTAAGGTGGGAACGCAGGTTCGGACAAACAAGGAGAAACCGTGGAATACCGCACGCTCGGCCGCAGTGGCGCAGTCGTCTCCACCTACGCGATCGGCACCATGACGTTCGGCTCCGAGACCGATGAGGCCGGGTCGCACACGCAGCTGGACCGGTACGTCGAGCTCGGCGGCAACTTCATCGACACCGCCGACGTGTACTCCGGGGGCGCGTCCGAGGAGATCGTCGGCCGCTGGCTCGCGAAGAGCTCTGCGCGCGACAGCGTCGTCCTCGCGACCAAGGGCCGGTTCGCGACCGGCGACAGCCCGAACGACCTCGGCACGTCCCGTCGCCACCTCCGCCGCGCGCTCGACGCGTCGCTGAGCCGGCTCGGCGTCGACCACATCGACCTGTACCAGTTGCACGCGTGGGATCCGATCACCCCGCTCGAGGAGACGCTCAGCTTCCTCGAGGACGCCGTACGCGCCGGAAAGATCTCGTACGGCGGCCTGTCGAACTTCACCGGCTGGCAGCTGCAGAAGGCATGCGATCTGATCGCCCATCGTGGGTGGTCCCCGCTCGTCACGCTGCAGCCGCAGTACAACCTGCTGGTCCGCGAGATCGAGTGGGAGATCGTCCCGGCCGCCCAGGAGAACGGGCTCGGCCTGCTGCCCTGGTCGCCGCTCGGTGGCGGCTGGCTGACCGGGAAGTACTCGTTCGACGAGGAGCCGACCGGCGCGACCCGCCTCGGCGAGAACCCGGACCGCGGGGTCGAGTCCTGGCATCGTCGCAGCACCAACCAGCGCGTCCGCGACGTCGTCGGCGCGGTCCGGGAGATCGCCGACGCGCGCGGGATCTCGATGGCGCAGGTCTCGCTCGCCTGGCTGGTCGACCGGCCCGCGATGACGTCGGTGATTCTCGGTGCGCGCACGATGGAGCAGCTGGAGGACAACCTGGCCGCCGCGGACCTGCACCTCACCGCGGAGGAGACCGAGAAGCTCAACCAGGCAAGCGATCCCGGCGCGGCCGACTACCCGTACGGCGGTCCGGGTGTCGCTCAGCGGGGTCGGGAGATCACCGGCTGAGCCTCAACGCTCCACGGCTCTGCGGAGAGCGGCGTACGACGCAACGAGCGCACGCCGCTCCTCCGCGAGCAACGGGTCGTCGAGTGTGCACCCGGCACGGACCCATCGGTCCGACAGGTCCATCGCCTCGACCCGCTTCTGCGCGGCCGGCAGCACAGCTGCCCGATCCGCGCCGTACACATAGGAGTACAGGTCGACCAGCGCGGTCTCCAGCTGTTGCTCACCCACATCCGCGTCGTGCTGGCGAGCTCGATGGACGCGCCACCACTCGACCTCCAATAGCGCAGCCCGCGCCGGATCGATGCCAAGACTGGCCGACCGTACGACGAGCTCGTAGAAGCGCCGCATGTACGCCGTCGCCGCGTCCGGCTGGTTGTCCGGGTACGGCGCCCACAGCTGGTTGGCGCGCAGTACATACCAGGCTCCGGTGAGTGTCCGACCAGGTGCCATCCCGAAGCCGGCCGCGACCATCCCCACCGACGCGACCAGGAACTGCCGCCACTCGTGCCGGTAATAGGCCGCCCAAGCGTCCGTTTCGCGGTTGCCGACGACCACCGGGTCGAAGGAGAGTGGACCTGTTCTGCCGCCCCACATGGTTCCTCCCCGTGCAGGAGATCCGATGAGCGATGGTAATCCGATCGATGGCGTTGTCGCCGAGCTGCGGCAGCGCTTGGACGATCTGCCGCCGGAGCTGGCGCACCGCCGGACGTTCCTCGGCACCTACCTGCGCACCACCCAGGCGGTAGGTGAGGCGATCAAGCAGGCCCGCTTCGAGGATCCCGCGTGGGTCGAGCGGTGGGACGTGAAGTTCGCCGAGCTCTACCTCCAGGCGCACGACGCGGAGCGCGAACCGGCCGACCCGGCCCGGAAGATGGTCGGTAAGGACTGGGTGGGCCGCAGCGACGTAGGAACGGGTGAGGAGCGGCGGTCGAGTGCGGTGGCTCGCCCGTGGCGGTTGGCCTTCGAGGCACCGGCAGACCTGCAGGGGCTGCGGCACGTGTTGCTGGGGATCAATGCGCATGTGAACTACGACCTGCCGCAGGCACTCCTGGCTGTGATCAGCGACGACGACTTCAGTGATCCGCAACTGATGGATCGGCGTCGCCGTGATCACGAGCGGATCGACGGCGTGCTGGCCCAGCGTGTCCGGGCCGAGGACAACGAGCTGGCCGCGTCCGGTCCGCGGAATCTGGTGGATCAGGTGCTGACGCCGTTCAATCGGTTGGCTTCACAGCGCTTCCTGCGTGAGTCCCGGCAGAAGGTGTGGCACAACACCATCGAGCTGCAGAAGGCGCGAGTGGTCGGTCCAACGGCGTACGCGGCGCGGTTGGCGGAGCTAGAGCTGCTCAGTGCGGCAAAGATCGCGGATCTGCTCCGGCCGGGTCAGGTCCTGCTCAGACTGGCGGTCACCGGCTTCGGTGTGACCCTGCCGCCGCCGGTCTAGCTCGGCAGCACGCCGGACCACACCACGCCGACCGCCAAACAGGCCAGCGTGACCAGTCCGAAGACGCCGACCCACAGCAGCGCTGGAATGCCGGTGAGGCGACGCAACTGGTCCGCGTCCGAGCTACGGCCGCCTCCGCCTCGGCGTGAGTACTGCAACTCCAGTACGGCGCGCGGCGCGGCCAACAGCAGGAACCACGTGAGCAGATGGGCGAATGCGGACTGCAGGGCGGTCGAACCCCACCACGTCACAGCGAAAACGACCGCACCGAAGACCAGAACCGACCAGAGCCCGTACAGGTTGCGGATCTGCAGTAGCAGGATCACGAGTGCGACCAACAGTCCCCAAAGCAGCGCAACGGCGTACCCACGACTCAGGACGAACGCTGCGGCGAGTCCGAAGAGCGCTGGACCTGGATAGCCGGCCAGAAGCACGGTGACCATGCCGAAACCAGTCGGACGACCACGCGACACGGTCACGCCGGACGTGTCCGAATGCAAGCGGATCCCGGCCAGCTTTCGCCCAGCCAGCGCGGCGATCAGACCGTGCGCGCCTTCGTGCGCGATCGTCACCACCTGCCGGGTCAGGTGCCACAACGGCCGCCAGGCGATCAGGATCAGCGCGACGACGCCCGTACCGATCACCACCCGGAGCGATGGCTCCGGCTGAGCCGACGTGATGCTGTCCCAGAACTCTCTCACCGGCCCATCCTTACAGCCCGGTGGTCAACCACTAGCTTCGAGGCATGCAAAGTCTCCAGCTCACCGCCGAGGAAGAGCGCATGCTGAACGGCCAAGATGGCGTTGCGCTGGCCATGCGGGTGGTCGTCAGCATGGCAACCAGCTCCGAGGCGACACGGTTGGTCCAGATCACCTCCGCCCACGTGGATTCCTGCCTGTATCACGGTCAGGTCAGCCTGGACTTCGCCCACCGGCTCGTGGACCTCGGTGCGAAGGTCCGCGTCCCGACCACGCTGAACGTCGGCTCGCTCGATCTCCTGCACCCGGAGCTGGTTCGCGACCGTGAGCTCGCGGAGGCCGGGCGTGAGCTGATGTCGGCGTACGTCGCGCTCGGATGTACGCCGACGTTCACGTGTGCGCCGTACCAGCTGCCGAACCGGCCGGGGCTCGGTGAGCACGTCGCGTGGGCGGAGTCGAACGCGATCGTGTTCGCTAACTCCGTCCTCGGCGCCCGCACCGATCGGTACGGCGACTTCCTCGACATCTGCGCGGCGATCACCGGGCGAGCGCCGTACTCCGGTCTGCAGACGACCGAGGCGCGGCGGGGGACTGTGGTGTTCGACTGCCGCCCGCTGGGCGAGTTCCTCCGCAAAGAGTTGGCGTATCCGTTGCTCGGTCACTACATCGGGTCGGTAGTCGGTGCCGAAATCCCTGTTCTGGTAGGGATTCCGCGCGATGTGACCGAGGATTCGTTGAAGGCCTTCGGGGCCGCGGCCGCGTCGGCCGGGGGAGTCGCGATGTTCCATGTGGTCGGCGTGACGCCGGAGGCGCCTGCTGAGGTGGACGACCTGCCACGGCAACCTGTTGAGGTGAGTATGTTGCGTGAGGTCCGGCAGGCGCTGTCGTCGAGGTCGAGCGAGCTCGATGCGATCAGCGTTGGCACACCGCATGCGTCGTACGCCGAATGCGCCCGACTCGCCGACCTTGTCGCGGACGGGCCGCCGCTGAAACTCCCGGTCTACCTGTCGACGGGCCGCGTGACCCGGGCCCGGGCCGAGCAGAGCGGCGTACTGAAGACCTTGGAAGCGGCCGGAGTGACCGTGGTCGTTGACACGTGCACCTATGTGACGTCGATCCTCAAGCCCAGTTGGAAGAACGTGATGACGAACTCGGGCAAGTGGGCGCACTACGCACCCGGCAACATCAACGTGTCCGCGGTCCTCGGTTCGTTGGCGGAGTGCGTCGCCTCGGCACGCGCCGGTCGTGTGATGCTCGAGGACGTATGATCGCGCGCACGCTGCATCCAGGGGCCGCCGCAGGTGAACCACTCCGCCTGACCGCGCCACTCTCCTTCTGGGGCGGGACGGATCAGGACGGCCGGATTGTCGATGCGCATCATCCTCAGTGCGGCGCGTTGCTGGCCGGTCGGGTTCTGCTGATGGAATCCGGCCGCGGCTCGAGCTCGTCCTCCAGCGTCCTGGCCGAACAGATCCGCGCCGGCACAGCACCGGCCGCGATCATCCTCGCCCGCGCGGACTCGATCATCCCGCTCGGCGCCCTGATCGCACGCGAGCTCTACAACCTCGCCACCCCGGTCGTCGTTGTCGACCGGTACGACGACCTCCCGCTCGACCACCCGCTACGCATCGACGCGGGTCCCACAGTCGCCACTGTTGATTGGTAGCCACAACCACTTAGTGCCGAGCGTCACACTGCAAAACGAATGACCGTTCTTGAATTTGGGGGATCCTGCGGCGCAGGCTGGAAGTTCGGGGAACAAGCGTTCGGTTTGATGTGGGGGTCGACGTGGCGCAGGCAGCTCTGGAGCGGGTGGGACAGCGACAGACACACGGGGTGTGGCGGATTCTGCGCGAGATCGCGCTGCTGGCGTTGCTGTTCGGGGTCTACAACCTGGGACGGTTCCTGTCCGCCGAGCACGCGGGGTCGGCGTTCCGGCACGCGCACGAGCTGATCCGCTGGGAGGCGTGGCTCGGCCTGCCGAGTGAGGCGAGCCTCCAGCACCAGGCGTTGCGTATCGACGGTCTGGCCGGGGTGGCCAACACGTTCTACGCGACCGTCCACTTCCCGCTGACCGCCGCGGTCCTGCTCTGGTTGATGATCCGGCGGCCCGCCGAGTACGGCAAAGCGCGCTGGGCGATGGCCTCGCTCACGGGTCTGGCCTTGATCGGCCACATGTTCTTCCCGCTCGCACCGCCGCGGATGATGCCTGGCTGGGTCGACACCGGCGTACTGCTCGGCCAATCCGTCTACGGCCCGAGCACCGACTCAGGAGTCGCCAACCAGTTCGCCGCGATGCCAAGCCTGCACGTCGGCTGGGCCCTCATGATCGCCGTCTTCCTGATCCGTGCGACCCACTCCCGCTGGCGCTGGCTGTGGATTGCTCACCCCATCCTCACCTTTGCCGTTGTCGTCATCACCGCCAACCACTACTGGCTGGACGGCCTCGTCGCCATCACCCTGGCAATCCCGCTCCTGGCGATCTTCCGCGTACGACGCGGTAGTCAGGAGCAGTCGAGGATGCACTTGCCGGTGGCCGGTTGAGTCATCACGTGCTCGTGGGCGCGGGCGGCCTCGGCGAGTGGGAAGGCTGTGCCGATGGGGATCGTGAGGTCGCCGGCGGTCAGGTGGTCGGCGATCGCCGACTGCGCTTGGGCTTGTTCGGCGGGCGTCATGTTCCAGACGGCGGTGCCGCGGACGTCGGCCTCGTGGACCATCAGTGCGCGCGGCGTGAAGGGCAGCGAGCCGCGGCTACCCACGATGACGATCCGAGCGCGTGGTGCCAGTACGCCGGTGTCGGCTTCGAGGTTGTGGTCGGCAAGCATCTCGATGATGAGGTCGACGCCACGGCCGCCGGTGAGTGGCGCGACGCCGTCGAGGTAGTCGTCCTCGCGGTGGTTGAGGACGTGGTGAGCCCCCACGGATCGGACCAGTTCCTCGCCCGGACCGGTACCCGCCGTACCGATGACGACGGCACCGGCCCGGCGCGCCATCTGAACCGCCGGGACGCCGACACCGCCGCTCGCGCCGTGCACCAGGACGGTCTGGCCGGGCTGCAGCTCACCGCGCTGGAAGAGCGCCCGGTACGCCGTGGTCCACGGCACCCCGATCGCCGCACCCTCGGCAAAAGACACCCTTTCGGGCAACGGATGTACGGCGTCGGCCGCACAAACCATCCGCTCCGCGTAGGTCCCTGAGCCCGAGAAGCCGAGCGTGGCAACGAAGACCCGATCACCGACGCGACAGCTCGTCACCTCGGCGCCGACCTGTTCCACCACGCCGGCACCGTCGAAGCCCGGCGTGTACGGAACCACCGGCTGGAAGAACGCGTACACGCCCGTCCGGATGTAGGTGTCGGCCGGATTGACTCCGGCGGCCATCACCCGGACCACCACCTCACCAGGTCCCGGCATCGGATCGGGCGCGTCCTCGACCGCCAACACCTCCGGCGGCCCGAACCGCCGTACGACGATGGCGCGCACGGTCAGGCCTTCCCGCGCCCGGCAATCTCCCCGACCGAGTCGCGCGCCTTGCTCGCATGGGGCACCAGATTGTCACGAGGCGGCGTGAAGAAGTCGATCTGACGGCACGTGCCCTCATGCGTCCGGGCCGCGTGCGGGACCCACGGCGGAATCACGGCGACATCCCCGGGCCGCATGATCCGGGTCTCGCCGTCGATCTCGAACTCCAGCTCGCCCTCCAGGATCACGACGATCTGCTCCTCGACGTGCGTGTGCAGCGGAGCCTCGGTGTGTGGCTCGTAGTGCACGAAGTTCGCGAGGGTCTGCTCGCCGAGCACCGGCCGGAAGGTCAAGCCCCGCACATACTCGATCGACTCGATGTCCTCGACCCGGAAGAACCTTCCGGGCGCCTCGGGCGAGTGCGAGAAGTCGCTCTTGAAGTGGTCGGACGATTCCATGGCGCGCCTTTCGGTCGGGTCGATGCTTGCTCATCATCTCCCGCGACCGACCGAGTCGATCATCTTTTGCTCTTTCGGCCCGCTGTGGCCAGCTCTTCGTCTGCGCGGACGAGATAGGGGTCCCGGTCGAGGACCAGGCGGGCGGCCGCGGCGCCGATGTCGAACCAGAGGCCGATCAGTTCGAGGCGGCCTTCCTGTTCGGCTGTGCGGACGCAGCTGAAGGTCCGGAGGTTCTCGAGTTGTACGCCGACATTCGCGACGGACAGCTTGTCCGCCGGGCTGAGCTTCACACCCGTGGCCGGATCCACGATGTCGGGCAGGCCCACTGCACGCCGTACGGAAGGTTCGAGGTGACGCAGCCAGTTCTGCAGGCCTGAGCCCGCGGGGACGTTCGCCTCGAGTGCGGCCGCGGCGGCGCCGCAGTGCGAGTGACCACAGACCACGATCGACTGGACGCCGAGGACCTCGACGGCGTACTCGATCGCGGCGTCGACGGAGTTGCTGTTCGAGCCCTTCGGCGGGACGAGATTGCCGATGTTGCGCACGCAGAACTGTTCGCCCGGACCGCTCGTGGTGATCATCGTCGGAACGATCCGCGAATCCGCGCAGGTGATGAACAGATGCGCCGGCCGTTGCCCGTCCGCGGCGAGCTTGGCCAGCATCGGCCGGATCTCGTCGGCCGCGGCCTCGAACGCGCGGACCCCGTCGAGCATCGAGACCCGGTCATCGGGAGCGGGGATGACATGGCGTTGCCAAGGCATCCGCCGCCGCGCCGGATCGGAGTGCATGGCCGCCCGGACCGCGGCCAGGTTGAGCTCGACCGAGCCGCCGCGCGCGATGTGACCACGCCGCCAATCCTCGATCGCCTCGTACGCGGCATGGTCGAGGTGGTTCAGGTCCAGCTCGACCCGGACCCGGGCACCGGTCGGGATCGACCGCAGCGTGCGCACCAGCGATGCGACCCCAAGGAACACGAGGGTGCCGCGGATCCGCACGGTCCACACCCCGTCCTCCTCGGTCGCGGTGACGGTCGCTCGCGCCAGCCGGTACAGAACCCGCAGGATCGCGAGCACCAGACCGATCAGGACGCCCTCGGCCAGACCCAGCACGCCGACGCCCGCGGCAGTCACGACGTACACGAGCAACTCGTCGTGGCGGCGCAGCGTGCGGATGTGGGCGAGCTGGACCAGCCGCAGACCGGTGACGAGCAGCACTCCGGCCAGGGCAGCCATCGGGATCAGCTCGAGCATGAATCCGGCCGCGAGGACGAACGCCGCGATCCAGACGCCATGCAGGATGGCGGAAGCGCGGGTCCGCGCACCGGCCGCGACGTTCGTGGAACTACGCACGATCACCCCGGTCACCGGCATGCCACCGAACGCGCCGGAGACCATGTTCGCGGCGCCTTGGCCGATCAGCTCGCGATCGAGGTTGCTTCGCTTGCCACGATGAAGCTTGTCCACGGCAACCGCCGACAGCAGCGATTCGACGCTGGCGACCAAGGCAACCGTCAGTACGGCGGTCACGATCTCCACCGGGGTGCCGCTCGGAAACGCGGGCAGGATCAGCTCTTGCAGCGGATGCTCGGGGAGATCGACGCGAGTGACGTCGACCATGAAGACCGCGGCCAGCGCGGTCACCGCGACAACGGCCACGAGGGGCGCCGGAATCACCTTGACCTTGGGCAATCTGGGCCAGACCAACACGATCGCGACGGTCAGTACGCCGACGACGACGGAGTGACCGTGATGAGCGATCACCTGCGCGGGCAAGGCGGTCACGTTCTCGATCAGTGAGCTCTGCGCCTTGCCGCCGAGCACGACGTGCAGCTGCTGGACGGCGATCGTGACACCGATCCCGGCGAGCATGCCGTGCACCACGGCCGGCGACAGCGAAAGGGCAAGCCGCCCGATCCGGGTGACGCCCAGCAAGATCTGGACGAGCCCGGCAGCGCAGGTGATTCCCGCGGTCGCGGCCCAGCCGAACTGAGTGACCAGCCCGGCGACGACAACGGTCAGGCCTGCGGCCGGACCGCTGACCTGCAGCGGTGAGCCGCCGAGCGCGGCGGCCACCACGCCACCGACGACGGCGGCCACCAGGCCGGCGATCAGCGGGGCGCCGGACGCGGCGGCGATGCCCAGGGACAGCGGCACCGCGATGAGGAAGACCACCAGCGAAGCCGGCAGGTCGTGGTGGAGAATGGTCCTCCAGGACACACGGTCCGTGGAGGGCGGGGAATGGGAAGTTGACGTGGTCGGCACGGGTCCTCCGGCGTCGGTGCTCGTAACGTTGCTCAGGGCATCAGGCGTCGAAACAAAGAGTGTCGATCTGGTTACCCATCGTACCGGCCTGTTCAAGCCCGCGACAGCGATGATTCGGATTCGTTGCCGATGGCCAACAGCTGACGATTGCTCAGGGCAAGGAGAAGTGAGTGGACCTGCAACTGTCCGGAAAGACGGCGGTCGTCACCGGGGCGAGCAAGGGGATCGGGCTGGCGTGTGTCGAGGCGCTGGCGCGCGAGGGTGCCACGGTGATCGGGATCTCGCGCGACGCGGGCAACCTGGCGAAGGCGCAGGACGAGCTCGCGGCCAAGGATCTCAGCTTCGCCGTCGAAGCGGTTGATCTCACCGACGCGGACGCAACCAAGGCTGTGTTCGAGCGCATCGGCGTACCGGACATCCTGATCAACTGCGCGGGAGCGGCCCGGCGGACTCCGGTGAGCGAGCTGGACAGCAAGGCGCTGCACGCCACGATGGAGGCGAAGTACTTCACCTACATGCACGCGACCGAGTCGGTCATCGCGGGCATGGCCGAGCGTGGCAGCGGCGCGATCGTGAACGTGGTCGGCCAGGGCGGCCGCGTCGCGAACCCGTTGCACATCGGCGGCGGTGCGGCCAACGCCGCGTTGATGCTCGCGTCGGTCGGTTACGCCAAGGCGTACGCCGGCCAGGGCGTCCGGGTGAACGTGATCAACCCTGGCATGACCCGCACTGCCCGTGTCGACGAGGGACTCGAGGCCGCGGTCCGCGCGACCGGCCGGCCCAAGGAGGAGCTGCTGCAGGAGATGGTCGCCGAGATCCCCCTCGGCCGCGCCGGCGAGCCCGCCGAGGTCGCGAACGTCGCGGTCTTCCTCGCCTCACCCCTGGCCAGCTACGTCACCGCCTCCATCATCACCATGGACGGCGCCGCCACCGCCGTCGTCTGATTTACGGCGTCTTCAGGGTTTCGTCGACTGGCCGGCCGGTTGAGTTCGAGAACGGCGTGATCGGCCGGGCCTGGGGTACGTCGTCGATCGTGATGTCGACGTACTCGTTGTAGAAGCCGACGTGGTTGGCGATCGGCAGGAGCGGCGCGGTCGGGAAGTTGTACGACCAGGCCACGTCGGGGACCGTCGGTGCGGACCAGTAGTCCGAGGTCGTGCCCTTGTAAGGGCAGGACGTGACGGTGTCCACCCGGCTGAGGTGCTCGAAGTTCACCGCTGTCCGGGGGAAGTAGTACCGCGGCGGCAGGCCGGTCTCGAAGACGATCACGGTCGCGCGGGAGTCCGCGAGTACGACGCCGTCGAGGGCGACCCGGATCTTGCGGTTCGACAAGATCGCATCGCAGCGTGAATACGGATTGCGCGGGTGGACGAACACCTCCTCGTCCTCCTCGAACCAGCTGTCCAGCGCGTCCCACTGGAACCGGACCCGGTCTTTCGCCGGCCCGTCGTCGTACACCCAGGCCTTGCCCTTGCCGGCCGCGTGGACCCGCGCGACCCCGTGGTCGAACGTCTTCGTCTCACCGGTGTCGCTCAGCACACCCGCGGCCACGTCGGCGAGTGGGATGTAGAACTGCGGGTACGGCGGAATCTCCCACAGGTAGATCGCATCCGTCGTATCGAACACGACGCGGTTGCCGAGAGTCGCGCGCACCCGGCGGGGCACCGGAGCGGTTCCGCCGGGCGGCACGATTGCTTCTGGATAGGCGCTCATGGACCAATCGTCCGTCATACCTCGCCACTACGGCAGAGGTATGACGGACGGTTCCTGAAAGGGCCGAACAGCGCGTTAGACGGTGATCCAGTCGATGTCGGCGATGTAGCCGCTCGGATTGCTGATCTTGAGCGCATTCGCACCCGCTGTCAGCTTCACCGGCAGATAGGTCACCTGCGGCGTACCCCAGTCGTTGTCACCGAGGCCCGCGTAGTTCACCCAGTAGCTGTCGGCGTTGTTGACCGTCAGCATGCTCTGGCGGCTGGTGTCGCCGTCGGTGTAGGCGATCTTGACCAGATACGTGCCGGTCGTCGGGACGGTGATGTTGTTCAGCGTGACCGACGCGTCGTACCCGATGTTGCCGATCTTCTGGCCGCCTGAGCAGAGCGTGCACCCGGAGATACCCGCGTTCCCGGTCAGGGTGCTGGTCGACGCCTCGGCCTCGTAGCGCACCGGTCCACCCGACTTGGAGGTGAACATGGTGATCGGCGCACTGGCTTCCGACGTACGACTGTTCTGCACGCCCTTCACGGTGAAGGTGTACTGGGTCTGCGGCAGCAGCCCGGTCACCACCGTGTTCGTGCTCGAGTTGGTCGCCACCTTTTTGCCGTTCGCATAGACCTGGTACGACGAAGCACCGGTGCTCGGCCGCCAGTTCAGCGAGACTGTGGTGCGGCTGACGTCGGTTGCGGTCAGATCAGCCGGCTTGCCGACGGAGCCGGCGTCGTTCGGCGTGATCTTGTACAGCATCGACCCGTGCGCGGGCAGATTTGCACTCACGGCGCCGGACACGTTGCGAGTGTTCTGGTTCGCCCAGATGTCGCGGACGGTCGCCTTGCCGGTGATGCCGAGCTGGTCGAAGTTCCCGGTCACCGTGGCGGGAGTGTCGGCCAGGTTGAAGAGACCGACCGTGACGCTGCCGTCGGCGTTCTTGGCGTACCAGGTCTGCTGCAACTGGTCCTGGTTCAGCGGGCGTGCCGGGTTGCCGGACTGGTTGATCGCGATGACCTCGCGGTTGGTCAGTAGCTTCAGACCGTAGGCGTCGAGCTTGGTCAGGTCGTCGCCGGCGAACATCGGCGCCGCGTTGATCGCCCAGAACGTCAGGTAGCTCTGCCGCTCGGCGTCGGTGAGGCCGTCCATCGCGCCGACCCCGACGTTGATCGCGTCCAGGTTGTTCCAGTGACCCGGTCCGGCGTCGTCGATCCACTGCGGCAGATCCCACCAGCGGGCCTTCACCGAGCTGTCCCACCTGACGATGGTGTCGCAGTAGCACTCGACGTCGGTGTCGATCCGCCACCCGTTCGAGTTCGCCTTCCAGGCGTCGGCGTACCGATGGCTGAGCGACCAGGACAGCGTGTACTGCATCGGGCGTCCGGCGTTCTGGACGGCACGCCACCAGGACTCGATGTCCTCGGTGTTGTTGTGGTTCGGGTCGTCCGGCGCGCCCTTCCACGAGCCCGGGCCGACGCCGTCCATCTTGATGAAGTCGACACCCCAGGACGCGAACGTCTTGGCGATCGAGTCGGCGTACTTCTGCGCGCACGGGCTCTCGTAGCTGATCTTGTACGCCGCGTCCCAGCCGTTGGTGGTCCGCAGGTCCGGGTACACGATGTCGCGGGTGAAGCAGCCGGGCGCGTCGTAGATCGGGGTGTTGCCGTCGCGGTAGACGTCGGTACCGAGGCCGACAGTGGTGTAGATGCCGAACTTCAGGCCGAGCTTGTGGATGTCGTCGCCGACCGCCTTCATCCCGCGCGGGAACCGCTTCGCGCTCGCGACCGGACGGCCGTACTCGTCACCACCGTCCTGCCAGCCGGCGTCGACGTTGATGTACTCGTAGCCGAACGGCTTGAGCTTGGTCGCCAGCGCTTGTGCCTGGGTGAGGATGTTCTTCTCGCTGATGAAGCTGCCGGGACCGTCCGGGTTCACACCCGGGTAGTTGGTGGACTGCAGGCTCCAGCTGCTCCAGCCCAGGTACGGCTTGGCGGCAACCTGCGGGTACTTGGCGGGGACCTTGGCGGACGGCGTCAGGTCCGGCGTGCCCTGATAGGCCGACTTCGGCTCGATCAGGCTGGGCTTGGGGGACGGCTGGTTCGACTCGGGTCGAGCCGCGTCGGCGGGGGCGATGGTCGCTGCAGTTGTCACCAGGGCAACGGCGGCGAGCACGATCGTAGAGCGTCGAAGAGACATTCGATGATCCTCCGGGGGAGGAGAAGAGCGGACCCGGCCGAGCCTAGGGTTGTTTAATTTACACCGTCAAGTATTCAGGTCCTGTCACTTTTCCGGAACGGGCTGTGACGTGACTGCCATCGAACCTTCATCAACTTCGCTCCGCGGTGAGCGTCGTACCTGCAGTGACCGGCTTCGTGAGGACGTCGGTCGAAGCAGAGGGGGTTCCATCATCAATACCTCGAGGAAACTCGGCCGTACGGCGATCGCCGCGGTCGGAGCGGCCGGATTGGTCGCACTCGCGGCCACCGGGGCGTCGGCGGTGTCGTCCAGTACGACGGCCACGGCGCGACCCGCGCTGAAATTGGTTGCCGGAAGCACCGATGTGACGCTGACCAGCGTCGAGGACTACGGCGTCGACCTGGATCTCGGTACGCACGTGGTGGCGGGTAACGCACCGATCGAGGTCCGCGCGACGAGGGCGTCGTACAAGTCGCCGGTGGTCGCGAAGGAGTGGGTGAAGGGCAAGGCGGGCCGCACGCTGCCGAAGGGGCTCGTCACCGACTTCAACGGGCTCGGGAAGTTCCTGCACGTCACGTTCACCGATGCGACCGGCAAGAAGGTGCTGGAGCAGGACCAGTCGCTGTGCCTGAACGGGGAGGGCTCGCGGACTCGGCCGGATGCGCCGGCGACTTCGCCGTACCCGGAAGGTTGTTACGCGAATCCGTTCACCCAGGGGTCGGTCTGGGGGCTGCAGACCGGTTGGTCGTCGAACACCTACGGCGGCTACGGCGCTCCGGTGAAGCTTGCCCTGGGCAAGTACAAGGCGACCGTCACGGTGAGCAAGGCGTACCGGGACTTCTACAAGATCCCGACGGCCGACGGCGCGGTCTCGCTGAACGTCACCGTGGTGCCGGACGAGGGGTGCGACCCCGGACACGGTGTCCGTGGGTGCGCTGCCGGCCAGAAGGCGGCAGCTTTGAAGGCGGCAGCTGTGAAGAATGCTGCGGCGACCTCGGTGGCGCCGAAGCCGCATTCGGCCCGTCCGACCGGGAAGGCGAGCGTGCCGAAGGGTCCGAAGCCGGACCTGGTCCCGGTGCCCGCTTGGGGGATCGAGGTCGTGCCCGGCGACGAAGGTACGCCGGACGCGGACAAGGACTTCCTGCAGTTCTCGGCGACCGTGTGGAACGCGGGTCCGTCGCCGCTGGTGCTGGACGGTTTCCGGCAGCAGGGCAAGGACCTGATGGACGCGTACCAGTACTTCTACGACGGATCAGGCAAGGAGGTCGGCTACCACAACACCGGCACGCTGGAGTGGGACGGACGTGAGGGCCACAACCACTGGCACTTCACGGACTTCGCCCGCTACAGCCTGACGAACTCGAAGCAGACCGAGGTTGTCCGCAGCCAGAAGGAAGCCTTCTGCCTGGCCGCGACCGACTCGATCGACTACACGGTGAAGAACGCCAACTGGCACCCGGGAAACACCGACCTGCACACCGCGTGTGGCAACCACGGATCGCTGTCGGTCCGCGAGGTGCTCGATGTCGGATCCGGTGACACCTACGTACAGTCCCTGCCCGGCCAGTCCTTCGACGTGACGGACCTGCCGAACGGCACGTACTACGTCCAGGTGACCGCTAACCCGGAGAACCGCTTGTTCGAGGCCAACACCAAGAACAACGTGGCGCTGCGTCAGGTCATCCTCGGCGGCACCAAGCACCACCGCACCGTCAAGGTCCCGCCGGTCGGCGTGATCAACGTTCCGTAAATCCAACTTTGGGAACCCACCAGCCACAGTCCGACGCCGAAAATGGTTGGTGGGTTCTCAAGGTCGCGGACTCAGTGGTGCTGGGGGCGGCGCCGGGTTCGGAGTGGCCGGGTGTGGGGGTCGGTGCGGGCGTGACGGCGGCTGAGGGGGAACGTGCGCGGTGCGCGCGGCGTCGGCTCGGCGGGGATGGGCGCCGACAGCTGGATGGACGTCTGCTCGAGGCGGAGCGGGGCCTGGTTCCAGGGTGAACGAGTCCGTACGACGACCAGCCGGAACCGTCCGTCACGCCGCAGCCTCAGGGTGATCGCCACCGTTGCCACCGCTGGGATGAGCCCGGCGAGCAGAAGACCGCTGCGGGCACCAACGTGCTGGGCGAGGAATCCGACGGTCGGTCCGCCGATCGCGCCGCCGCCGATGAAGACCAGGTTGTAGATCCCGGACACCCGGCCGCGAAGACCGTCCGGCGTCGTCAGCTGAACCATGGACTGCGCGGCCGTCAGGAACATCAGCGTGGCCACACCCATCGAGGCCAGCACCGGGATGAAGGTCCACAGTGACGGCTGGATCGCGGCCAGTACCTCGGTGAGCGTGAGCAGCGCCGCGATACCGATCAGGTTGCGCAGGCGACTCGGCCGCACCCGGCGAGCGGACAACAGTGCGCCGGCCAACGCACCCAACGCGACAACCGAGTTGAGTACGCCGTACCCCGATGCGCCGGTGTGGAAGACGCGGTCAGCGAACGCCGTCAGCGTGACCGGCAGGCTGATCGTGAACATCCCGTAGATGCCGACCAGTGCAATCGACCAGCGGACAGCCGGCTCGTGGAACGCGTACCGCAGGCCGTCGCGCAGCCCGTCCCGGATCCGGATCCCGGCGCTGGCCTTGCGGGCCGCGTGCATCCCGGGCATCTCGCTCTCGCGCATCCGCAGCAAGGCACTGATCGAGGCGAAGAACGTGCAGGCGTTGATGGCGAACGCCCAGGGCGTGCCGAGCACGCCGAGCAGCACGCCGCCGAGGGCCGGTCCGATCATGCTGCCGAGCTGGAACGTCGACGAGACCATGCTGATCGCGTTCCGGACCTTGTCCCGGGGGACGATCTCGGTGACGAACGACTGCCGCGTCGGGTTGTCGACCGCGGTAGCGAGACCGAGGACGAACGCCATCAGGTAGACGTGCCACACCTGCACATGGCCGGTGAACGCGACCACCGCCAGCACGGCCGCGCAGGATCCGAAGGTCGACTGGGTGACGAGCAGGACCTTCCGCTTCGGGAAGCGGTCCGCGATGACGCCGCCGAACAGGCCGAGCAGGAGGGTGGGGAGGAACTGCAGCGCGGTGGTGATGCCGACCGCGGTGGCGCTGCCGGTGAGCGTCAGTACCAGCCAGTCCTGGGCGATCCGCTGGATCCAGCCGCCGGTCGACACCACCAGGAGGCCGCTGACGAGGAGGCGGAAGTTTCGTACCTGCAGTGCGCTGAACGTGTCCTTGAAGCCGGGACGCCGCTGGGGTTCGCGGACCTTGTCCGCGGTGGTGGTTCGGTGGGTGTGGAAGTCGGAGACGGATTCGGGGACGGATGGGACAGTACCGGTGGCCCGGGTGGTCAAGAGCGATCCCTACGCGTGTGGACTGGTCAGGGGAGGACATCTCCATCCTCACTGTTCGGTACTGAATTCCGACAGCGAATTACTCCTATTAGTCTTATAGCGTCGCGTAATGAGAGGTGAATCGATGTATGACCCGGACCAGCTGCGGACGTTCCTGGCGGTCGCCCAGTCGCTGAGCTTCACCCAGGCTGCCGATCGGCTGGGCATCCGGCAGCCGACGGTGAGTCAACACGTCCGCAAACTCGAGACGGCGGTCGGGCGTCCGCTCTTCGTCCGGGACACCCGGACGGTGACGCTGACCGCGGACGGCGAGGCGATGGCCGGGTTCGCGCGGACCATCCTGGCCGCGCACGAGGAGGCGGCCGGGTACTTCACCGGCTCCGAGTTGCGTGGCCGGCTGCGGTTCGGGGTGACCGACGACCTGGCGCTGACCCCGCTGCCGCGGATCCTGCGCGACTTCCGTCAGCTCTATCCCCGGATCGACCTCGAGCTGACCGTCGCCCAGAGCCAGAGCCTGCTCCGCCGGGTCGAGTCGGGCCACCTCGATCTCGCCTACGTCAAGCAAGGTGGCGGTGGCTACGAGCCGAACGGACGGCTGGTACGACGGGACCCGCTGGTCTGGGCCGGGATCGCGGGGACCCGGATCGCGCCCGATGGTCCGGTGCCGTTGGTGGCGTATCAGGCGCCGTCACTGAGCCGGTCACTCGGTGTGCAGTCGCTGGAGCAGGCCGGTCGGTCATGCCGGATCACATGCATCGTCCGGGGGGTCAACGGCGTACTCGCGGCTGTCCGTGCCGGTCTGGGGATCGCGATCTTTGCCCGGTCGTTGATGCCGGTGGACCTGGTCGAGCCGCCGCCGAGCGCCGGGTTGCCGGAGCTGCCGCCGGTCGATCTGGTGCTGATCACCAACCCTCGGGCGGCGAAGGAGCCCGCGGAGGCACTCACCGCCGCGATCCTCGGGAGCAATGCACCGCTGAAACCGCACGCCACCTAGAAGAGAAAGAAGAAGTTCTGAAGACCTAGAGCAAAGAACAAGAGCAAGAGCGTTAAAAAGGCAGGAAAGGGAAAATAGAGAGGTGCTGGGTGCCTGGCTGGGGTGGGCGGGCCGGTGGTGGTCGGCTGGTCAGGGTACGTGCCGGCATCGAGTCGTGGATCGTGGTCGGCCAGACACACCCCACCACGCCATAATCCACGACTCGAACCACCCAGCGGGCACGCAAGGCATCCGCACCCGGGGCTGCAGGACCGCTCACTCAGCGCCTGGTCCTCGACAGCCGCGATCCCTCACGCGCCGCGGTCGTCGCATTCTCGACACGCCAACCACAGGCCGCCCGCACCTACGCACCGAGCCCGCCGCGCGCCCAGCAACTCTATTTTTTCTTTTCCTGTCCTTGCTTTCTTCTTTGAGGGTTCTGAAAACCCTCGAAGGAGGGGAAGGAGTGCGCGGTTAAACGAGTGCGTTGCCTCGGAGGATCAGGGCGACGATGGTGACGGCGGCGATCGCGATCGTGACGAGGAACGGCGCGTTCCGCCAAGCGACGATCACGACCAGCAACCCGGCCACGATGGCGAGGGCGATCCAGCCGGTCAGGCCGATCGCTCCGGCCGGTCCGATCACGAGCAGCACGGTCGCGGCCGCCAGCGGTAGCGGCGCGATCAGCCGGGCGTAGCGACCAAGTCGTTGCGGCCAGCCCCGAACCCCGGTCGCCAGATCATCGGCCAGATCGGGTACGACGTTTGCCAGATGGGCACCGATCCCCAGCAGCGCGCCGGCGGCGGTCGCCCACCACGGCGCCCACACGTGGGCCGTACCCAACGTGACGAACGACGGGAGCGCGCCGAATGCGACCGCGTACGGGAGCCAGGAGATCGGGGTCGACTTCAGCCCGAGGTTGTACGCCCAGGCGCACGCGACGAAGAGCAGATGCATCAGCCCGGAGGCGATCCCGTTCGCGAGGGAGACCGGAATCGTGACGACCAGCATGACGCCGGCGCCGACCGCGAGCGTGCGGCGACTCACCAGTCCACGCACCACAGGTTTGTCCTGTCGGTTCACAATGGTGTCGCGGGCTGCATCAATCGCGTCATTGCTCCAGCCGATCGAGAGGTGGCCGGTGAGGATCGTTGCTGCGACCAGGAGACACCCTGCCGGACTGCGCCCGGCTGACCAGGCCAAGGCCGTGATGAGGACCGTCACGGCGACCGTCGGACCGGGGTGGCAGGCCAATGCCAGACCACGTGCCGTCCCGAGGATCCTCACCGACGTAACGATGCCACGATGACGCGGATCGCAGCGGTCCGGCCCGCGTTGCCGCCGTACCGCTATCCGCAGTCCACGTTGACCGAGGCCTTCGCGGACATCTGTCTGCCGGACGGACGTGGGCTCGCCCTCTTACGGCGACTGCACGCGAACGCCGGGGTGTCCTCGCGGCATCTCGCGTTGCCTCTGGAGCAGTACGCCGCACTGAAGGACTTCGGTGATGCGAACGACGCGTGGATCGCGGCGGCCGTGGACCTCGGCGCTGAGGCGGTTGCGGGCGCGGTGAAGGACGCTGGGCTGACGCTGGACGATGTCGACGTACTGATGTTCACCACCGTGACCGGGGTCGCTGCGCCGTCGATCGACGCGCGGGTGGCCGTGCGGCTCGGGCTGCGGGAGGACGTCAAGCGGATGCCGCTGTTCGGGCTGGGGTGTGTGGGTGGAGCGGCGGGTATCGCCCGGCTGCACGACTATCTGCTCGCCTGGCCGACGCAGGTCGCCGTACTGCTGTCGGTGGAGTTGTGTTCGCTGACCCTGCAGCGCGACGACGCGTCGCTGCCGAACCTCGTGGGCGGGGCGCTGTTCGGGGACGGTGCTGCGGCAGTGGTGCTGACCGGGTCGGAGCATCCGCTCGCGGCCGGGCCGTCAGTGGTGGCGACGCGTTCGCGGCTGTACCCGGACTCGGAGCGCGTGATGGGATGGGACGTCGGGTCTGGTGGGTTCCGGATCGTGCTCGGGGCGGACGTGCCTGAGGTGGTGCGGACGTACCTAGGTGGGGACGTGACCGCGTTCCTGGCGGACTACGGGCTCACGGTGCCGGAGATTGGGACCTGGGTGAGCCATCCGGGCGGTCCCAAGGTGCTGGAGGCCGTGGCGGAGACGCTGGAGCTGCGGCCGGGGGCGCTGGGTCTGACCTGGAAGTCACTCGACGCGGTCGGCAATTTGTCGTCGTCGTCGGTGCTGCACGTCCTCGGTGACACGCTCAAGCTGGATCCTTCTCCCAGGGGCCCCGCGGTGCTGCTCGCGATGGGGCCGGGATTCTGTTCCGAGCTCGTCCTCCTGGAGTGGTGAATGTACGCCTGGTACGTGGTGCTGATCGTGCTCGTCGGTCTCGAGCGCGTGGCCGAGCTGGTGGTGTCACTGCGCAACGCCAAGTGGAGTTTCGCGCAGGGCGGGGTGGAGTCCGGTCGCGGGCACTATCCGTTCATGGTCGCGCTGCACACCTTGCTGCTCGCGGCCTGTGTGGTGGAAGGGGCGCACCGCTCGTTCATCCCGGCGCTCGGGTGGCCGATGCTCGCCGTGGTTCTGCTGGCGCAAGGCCTGCGGTGGTGGTGCATCACGGTGCTCGGACACCAGTGGAACACGCGGGTGATCGTCGTACCGGGACTGAAGCTGGTTGCCGGCGGCCCGTATCGGTGGATCCGGCACCCCAACTACGTGGCGGTTGTGGCTGAGGGCATCGCACTGCCGTTGGTGCACACCGCTTGGATCACCGCGCTCGTCTTTACTGTGCTGAACATCCCGCTGCTGGCCGTCCGGATTCGCGCCGAGGAAACCGCCCTGAATACAGCTCTGGTGAAGTGAACGGGCCCGACCTGCTGGTTGCCGGGGCGGGGCCGGCCGGTGCGGCGACCGCGATTCGGGCGGCCTTGGCGGGCCTGTCTGTTGTGGTTGTTGAGCCTCGCGCGGCTCCGATCGACAAGGCCTGCGGCGAGGGTATTGCCCACAGTGCGGTCGACTATCTGGGTCGGCTGGGAGTCGAGTTGGCCGGCCGGCCGTTTCAGGGGATCCGGTATCTCGACTCGGCGCACCGGGTCGACGCTCGGTTCGTCGCTGGTCCAGGGCTAGGAGTTCGGCGTACGACGTTGCAGGCTGCTTTGTCCGCCCGCATGGCCGAGCTGGGGATCGAGGTGGTGCGGGCGCGGGTGGGGCCCATCACTCAGAACCTGACCTCGGTGACTGCCGCTGGGATCACCGCCCGGTATCTGGCGGCCGCCGACGGCCTCCACTCGCCTATCCGCCGCCAGTTGTCGCTCTGCGGCCCGCCGTCTTCGGACGTACGCCGGGGACTCCGTCAGCACTTCTCCGTGGCGCCCTGGACGGATCTGGTGGAGGTCTACTGGTCGCGGCTGGGGGAGGCGTACGTGACGCCCGTGGCGGACGATCTGGTGGGCGTTGCGATCCTTACGTCGGCACGCGGGACGTTCAACTCGCACCTGGAAGCCTTTCCGGCGCTTCGGCAGCGGTTGCGCGGTGCTGCGCCCGCGAGCTCGGTGATGGGCGCCGGTCCGCTCCGCCAGCGCGTCCGTGGGCGGGTGGCCGGCCGGGTGCTGCTCGTGGGTGACGCTGCCGGATACGTCGACGCTCTCACGGGTGAAGGGATCGCGGTGGCGCTCCGCACCTCCGCCGAGCTGGTGAAGTGCGTCCGGCGCGACGAGCCCGCGTCGTACGAGGCAGCGTGGCGGCGGGTGTCGCGGGAATGCCGGCTGCTCACGGGGTCGTTGCTGTGGGCCCGCAACCGGTCGTTGCTCGGTCCCCGGATCGTTCCGGCGGCGGCGCGACTGCCCGGCGTCTACGCGACGATCGTGAATCGGTTGTCCTGAGCAAATATTTGCCGCGTCAGGGGCAACTTTTCGGGTCAGTTCTGTGCCGGCGCTCTGTGCCGACTCTGGGCCCGGCGGTCGCTCAGACAACCGCCGGGCCACGAGAGGGGGCCCGAGCTTCCTGGTGAAAAGCTCGGACCCGAGCCGTTCCGGCCGCCTGGTGAACGGTCGGACCAGCTCCTGAGAAGAACTTAATCAGCCGCATGTTGCCCAACCATTGCCAGAATGTGAAGCCTTGTTACACCGGCCTGTGGCGTAGATCTCAGCCCGGTGGGGAACTAGGGCGTGTCTCCCGATCCCACGCCCTAGTGCTCGGTTCGCACGGCCGCGATCTGGAGCTGTAGCGCCAGACGCTCCTGGGGATCGGACAGATCGAGCGCTGCGATCTCGCCGATCCGCTTCATCCGATGCCGCAAGGTGTTCGTGTGCAGGTGCAGCTCCCGGGCGGCGCGCTGCGGTTGACCCGGATAGTCGAGCCACGCCTGCAAGGTCTCCACGAACCCGGTGTCGTGCTCGATGTCGTGCCGCAGCAGCGTGGCGAGCGGTCCGTCCATCTTGGTGGTATCCAGCGAGGTGACCGCTCGGTGCACAGTCAGTACGTGCCACGCTTCCTCGACGCGTAATGCGGGTCCGGGCGCGGCGCCGCGTCGTACCAGACCCAGCAACTCGACCGCCTCGGCCCGGGAGCTTGGGAGGTCGGCCGGACCGCGTGCAGGACCACCTGCCGCGGCGATCGTGCCGGGGGTGGTTTTGGCCTGCTCTGTGACCAGCTTGCGCAGCCAGGCCCACGAGCCGGGGCCTTCCGCGTCGGTGACCACGGCCAGCACCGTCCCGTCCAGGTCCGCGAGTTGAGGCTCGCTCCACCCGTGCCGGCGGCCTGTCGACTCCCACAGGTCGAGTTGCTGGGGCACGTCGTACCCCTCGGGCGATGCGAGGGCGACCGCACGCCATGGCGGCGAGGGGAGCCGTACGTCGACCGGACTGTCCGGTGAGAACTGCCGCAGGACCGTTCGCAGCCTGTCAATCGCACTCCGCCGCGCTACGTCCGCCTGCGCCCGCAGCCGGAGCAGGTGCAGCGCGAGCACCGAGGCGGCGTTGCTGAGCTCCGCAGTGACCTCAGCACTCACTGGACCGTCCACAACGGCCCAGATGGACCCCAGCCACTCGCCACCAGCCCGCACCGGTACGACGAGACGCGGGCGGATGCCGTCCGGTCCATCAGGCACCAGGAATGGCTCACTGGACCGCGCCAGCCGGCGGAAAATCCCACGGGCCCGGAAGTGCGCGATCACCTCGGCGGGCACCCGGCGGCCGACGATTGTGGAGACTCGGGTGGGGTCGGTGAAGTCCTGGCCGGAGGAGTACGCGAGGACGCGGGACTGGTTGTCTTCGATTGTGACCGGCGCGTCCACGATCGCAGCGGCCGCATCGGCCAGTGCGAACAGCTCCTGGTGGACTCCGGCGTCTCCGGCGGCGGGAGAGTCCGGTGCGGCGGCCCGATCGATGACGCCGCGCAGGAGCCAGACCACGTGTGCCCAGGTGACGCTCGGCTGCAGGGCGACCAGGGTGAGCTGGGACCGTTCGGCTGCCGTGACCACATCGGCTTCGCGGGCTAGCGCCGTACGAACGACGACTCCGGACGCATTGCCGGCCGCACAGCGCTCCACGAGCTCTACAGCGTCCTCTGCGCCGCGTAGACCGAGTCCTAGGACCAGATCGCCGGGCTGACCGGTCGCGGGCTCCTGGGGATCGGCTACGAAGACATCGCGCACTTCAGTGTCGCCTTTGCCCGCCACGACCACGTCGAAGAGGGCTGGACCGACGGCAACGACCAGGTCAGACGCAGTGATCATTAGGTTATTGTGCGCTCGGCACAGTCATTTGTCCCGTCAGTGGTGTGATCGCACCATGACAGCAGCTTGTTGACGACGCACCATCGATACATGGTCGCTGCAGGTTCCACTCATATCGTTCCCGATCGCGTCGCCGTCGTCGGTGCCGGCATGGTCGGCCTCGCCACCGCCTGGTTCCTCCAGGAGGCCGGCGTCGAGGTCACCGTCCTGGACCGTGAAGGCGTCGCCGCAGGTGCGTCGTGGGGTAACGCCGGCTGGCTCACGCCCGGCCTGGCCACCCCGCTGCCGGAACCGGCAGTCCTCAAGTACGGCGTCCGTGCGGTGCTGAGCCCCTCCTCACCGGTGTATGTCCCACCGTCGGCGAGCCCGCGGCTCCTCAGTTTCCTCACCCGCTTCGCTCGCAACAGCACCGCCGGACGCTGGAAGACCGCGATGGAGTCGCTGGTCCCGATCAACCGCCAGGCCCTGAACGCCTTCGACCTGCTGGCCAAGGCCGGTGTCGAGGCCGAGACGTACGAGGCGAAGTCGTTCCTGGCCGCCTATCGCACCGAGGCCGAGCGGAGTGTGCTGCTCGAGGAGATCGAGCAGATCCACGCGGCCGGCCAGGACATCGAGTTCGAGGCGATCACCGGCGACGACGCCCGCGAGATCGAGCCGTCGCTGTCCGACAACATCGGCGCGGCGATCCGTCTGCACGGGCAGCGGTTCATCAACCCGGGTGAGTACGTGCAGCTGCTGGCCGACTCGGTGATCGCCCGTGGCGGGCAGATCATCAGTGGGGTCGTGGTCAAGGACATCGTTGATGAGATCCGCGGCGTCCGGCTGATCACCGAGGACGGCGAGACCGACCCGTTCGACTCCGTGGTGATGGCGACCGGCGCTTGGCTGAACGGGCTGGCGCGGCAGTTCGGCGTACGGACCGTAGTGCAGGCCGGCCGTGGTTACAGCTTCAGCGTGCCGATCGCGCATGTACCGGCCGGCCCGGTCTACTTCCCGGCGCAGCGGATCGCCTGCACGCCGCTGGGAGACCGGCTCCGGGTCGCCGGGATGATGGAGTTCCGCAAGCCGGAGGCCAAGCTGGACCCGCGCCGGATCGACGCGATCGTCGAGGCCGCGCGCCCCCTGCTGCGGGACGCCGACCTGGACGCGCGCACCTTCGAGTGGGTCGGACCGCGTCCGTGCACGCCGGACGGCCTGCCGCTGATCGGCGCGACCTCCTCACCACGCGTCTTCGCCGCCGGCGGCCACGGCATGTGGGGCATCACCCTCGGCCCGATCACCGGCCAGCTCCTGGCCGAGACCATCACCACCGGCCGCGCACCGCGCGAGCTGGCACCCTTCAACCCGCTCCGATAGCGGAGTAACCCCCTTCGATAGAGGGATCTGCCGCCCGCCTCAGGCGGCGCCCTCCCCGGCTGACCACACCTCGGGCGACGACCCGGGTGATCAACCCGGACGGATTCCAGCACCCGTCCGCCGGCGCCACAGCGCGATCACCCCGCCCCGGTCAGCCCCAGGAGCGGGCCCTGGCAAGTAAATCTCCTGCCCAGGGCCCGCTCCCTCTTCTTTCCAGCCGGCTTCTCTCGGGTCAGCGACCATTTGCGGGATGACTGTCACTGTCAGCTGGACGATCGAGCCCGACCGCTTGACCGACCTGTTGGGGCTTCTGCACTCGGCATGGTGGATGGCCGACCGCACGCCGGACGACGTCGCCCGGATGCTTGTCGAGTCCGACCTGGTCGTCGTACTGACGCAGCACGTCTCCGATCGCGTAGTCGGCTTCGCCAGGGTGCTCACCGACTTCACGTACGTCGGTCTGTTGCTCGACGTGGTCGTGGATCCGGGCAGTCGGGGGACCGGATACGGCGCGACTCTGCTGGATGCTGTGGTCAAGCATCCGCGGCTGGCGCAGATCCGCAGCCTGGAACTCGTCTGCCAGCCCGAGCTGGTGCCGTTCTATCGCCGCTGGGGCTTCACCGATGAGGTCGGTCGCTCGCTCCTCATGCGCCGGACCACCGATTCTCGGCTGACGGGCTGAATTTTGTCGGTGCGGCCTGCGAAGGTGTTCCTCCCGATGACGAGGAGGGGTTGCCATGGCGCTGCGGTGGTATGTGACGGTGGTTGATTGTGCGGACGTGCGGAAGCAGGCCGCGTGGTGGGCGGAAGCTTTCGACTGGAAGACGGTTTACGAGAGCGACGAAGAGTGCGTGAACATCCCCGGCTGGGTGGATGAGAGCGCGATGCGCGACACCCCGTGGGAGCGGATCGGGCCAGGCATGGCGTTCGTGCCGGTGCCGGAGGGCAAGACGGTGAAGAACCGCCTGCACTTCGACTTCGCGCCGCACACCAGCCAGGATCGCGACGCCGAGATCGCGCGCCTGCTGGAGCTCGGCGCCACCCACGTGGACGTCGGACAGCCGGCCGATGGGTCGTTCACCGTCCTCGCCGATCCCGAGGGCAACGAGTTCTGCGTGCTCAGCTCACGCGACTCCTGACCGACCCGATTGCAGCAACCTGCGGACCCTGACTGGTTGCCGAACGCCCTCATCCGGGAGCACGATCAGCACCACGCCCACCAAAGGTGAGAGGCAACCCTGATGCCTGATCCCGACGAGACCGTGCCGACTCACGCCGTTCGGCCGCCTCCGAGCGCGCAAAAGTCGTGGGTGGAGACGGGCGGTCCGCGGATCGACGTGATCGCGCGGATCGCGTGCCTGTCGGCCGGTTGCGCCCTCGTACTCGCCGCGATCGTCGGCCTGTTCGTCGAGGTGAGCGTCGCGGGGCTCATCGCCGAGCTCGCCGCCGGTGTCATCCTCGTGCTCCTGCCGTCGGTGGTCGACCGGCTCCGCACGTTCAAGGCCGGCCAGTTCGAGATCCAGCTGATGGATCAGATCGCCGGCAACGCCCGCAAGAGCGCGGACATCCTGCGACGACTCGGCATGGAGTCCGAGCTCAACTCCTACGCCGCGATCTACACCGAGCTGCGTGGCGCCGAGCTGCAGGACGTCCGTGGGCAGCTCCTCGATCGGATTGTCCAGCGAGTCTCCAACGCATCGGCAGTCGAGAAGTTCGACCCCGCCGAGGTCAAGGACCTCTTTCTGTACGGCGCTCCCATCGTCCGCGTGCTCGCACTCGGATTGATGGAAGGCGACCTCTCACTGATCGACAGCGAGGTCTTGCTCGACGCAGTCACCCGACCGCTCACCGGCAACGAGCAGTATCACGCGCTGAAGGTGATCCTGGACGGCTGGGGCCGCCTGTCACCGGACGAACGTCGCGACCTCAGAGCAGCCGTCGACGCCAGCCCGCAGATCCGGTCCGGCGTGGGCAGATCCGCCCTGGCACAACAAATCCGGGAGCTCTGAGCGAGCTCCCGGATCGGGTGAACTAGTGCGTGTGCGGCTCGGTACCGTGCTCCGCCTCGTGGGCGGCGATCTGGGCCCGGACCTCTTCCATGTCGACCGCACGCAGCTGGCCGATCAGGTCCTCCAGGTTCGCAGCCGGCAACGCGCCCGGCTCCGAGTACAGGACGACGCCGTCGCGAACCGCCATCAGGGTCGGGATCGACCGGATGTCGAACGCTTGCGCCAGCTCGACCTGAGCCTCCGTGTCGACCTTGCCGAACGTGATGTCCGTGTGCTGGTCGGAAGACTTCTCGTACACGGGTTCGAACATCTTGCACGGGCCACACCACTCTGCCCAGAAATCAACCAGGATGAGGCCGTCGCTACCGACCACCTCGTTGAAGTTCTCCTGGGTCAGCTCGACCGTTGCCACTACGACCTCCGAAAGTAGACGACTACAGCGATCTCAACACCCGACCGCCCCCGAGTTGTTCCCGGGGGTACGACGACGCCCGCCCGCGTCGTCGTACCCCGCACGACTGACCGGAATGCGGAGCCGGGAGTGTGACCTGAGCCACGCCTCAGATCGGCATGTCCACGAAGGGTGACTCGTAGTCACCCACCTCCTGGAGGATCGAGGCGGCCGCCTCCGGGGTCAGATCGGCGCGCTCGCGCTCAGCGACGATCATCTGCCGCAGCAGCCGGGTCTCGCCGGCGGTTGCGAGGCCGGTGATCTCGGGATGCCCGTTCAGCAGCCAGGCGGTCGCGGCGGTGATGTAGCGCTGCTCGTCGAACGGCCGGTACCAGGTGTCGTACGACTTCTCCTCGCCGTCCTTCCACCCTCGCCGGGCGATCATCTTGATCGTCATCAGGGCAGCGTCGGACGCCTTGACGGCCTCCACCAGGGCGGCGTAGTCGGCGGCGTACTGCGGGTCGGTCGAGAGGCGGTAGTTCAGCGGAGTGAGCACGCTGTCGAAGTCGAAGCGGCGCAGCCCCTCGGTGTGCACGGACGGCGCCTGCGCGGTGTGCCCGGTGATCCCGATCGCCCGGACGAGCCCTTCCTCCTTGGCCCGGATGGCCGCCTCCAGCGAACCACCCTTGCCGGTGACGAGATCGAGATTCTCCAGATCGCAGACCGCGTGCATCTGAATCAGGTCGACGTAATCGGTCTGCAGGCGCTCGAGCGATCGGTTGATCTCGCCCCAGGCCTCGTCGTACGTGCGGCGGCCGGTCTTGGTGGCGAGGAAGATGCGGTCGCGCATGTCGGCCATCCGCGGGCCGAGGCGGAGCTCGGCGTCGCCGTAGTCGGCGGCGACGTCGAAGTGGTTGATGCCGGCGTCCAGCGCTTCCTGGATCGCGGCGTCGGCCCGATCCTGGTCGACGGCGCCCAGCGCCGCGGCACCGAAGATGAGCACCGAACTCTCGTGACCGAGTCTGCCCAGTCGGCGAGTTTCCATCCTGGTCTCCAAAGGGGTAGCAGGGGTTACTTGAACCTTATGCCCGCGGAAGGCGGTGGCAAGCGGTTGTCCACAGGGCAATTTGACCCCCTCGCCACGCGAGAGTTTTCCACAGGCAGGTCCGCGGATCGGTTACTATGCGTGATCAGTTGATGCGTTCTTTTACCCTGGTGTTCGCACGGATTTTCGAATCTGTCCGCCGCGTGTGGCAGGGTTTGCGCTGCCCGATCGACCCGAGCGGGCATGGGAGAGGAGCTATGACGACGGTACCGAAGGTGTCACGCTTGCCCGATGAGGGTGACACTGCCCGCAAGTGGGGTAACAGTATGGCTGCGGGGAGCGATGGAGCATCCGGATCCTGGTCTCAGGTCTCCCGGTGGACAGTTGCTTGCCGTATCCTCCCGGCTACTGTCCGCATAACTGCTGTCTGAGGGGCGGGTAGCGATGAGTTGGTGGCGAACGTTGCTGAATCTGCCGCCACAAGGTGAGCATTGGTCGGACCAGCGGCGTACGAAAAAGGCGGGTAAGCGCCCTCAGAACACCGCACCGGAGTGGTGGGCCCACCCCGATGGACCGGTGTCACCCACCCCTC
This sequence comes from Kribbella sp. NPDC055071, assembly GCF_053608045.1. Taxonomy (NCBI): domain Bacteria; kingdom Bacillati; phylum Actinomycetota; class Actinomycetes; order Propionibacteriales; family Kribbellaceae; genus Kribbella; species Kribbella sp. NPDC055071. The sequence continues at coordinate 312,407 of NZ_JBSGUS010000004.1, read as the reverse complement.
GGCAGGCACAGGGTGTAGCGGCGCAGTATTCGGCACCGCAGAGTCCGCCACCGCCGACCGGTGGCGTGATGGCACCGCCGCGCCGTCCTTCCGCGCATCCGCCGCAGGACTCCCAGCCCGGCCATCGCCCACCCGAGCGTTTGAAACAACGGTCGCCGCACGGCGCGCACGCGGCGCCGGTTCCGACCCGCGAGGTGCTCGAGCCCGGCCAGGCTCCGTGGTCGACGGAGCCGGAGTCGTCGTTCTCGACCTGGGCCCGGCGGTTCTTCCGCGGCCTGGTCGTCGTTGTGCTCTTGTTCGCCGCGATCTCCGGTGTCCGGTCGTGGATCTCTCCGAACCGCGCCCCGGAGACGGTGGTCGGCGGGCAGAGCAGTTTCCCGGCCGATGACGCCCGCGCCATCGCGACGCGGTATGCCGTCTCTTACCTCACGTGGGACGAGGGCAATCCGGATGCGCGGCCGGCGCAGGTCGGCCTCGATCTGGCCGCTGGACTGGACAGCCGCGCCGGCTGGAACGGTCGCGGCAAGCAGACAGCCTCCATTGCGTATCCAGGTGAGGTTAAGCCGGATTCGAACGGCATCACCGCCGTGGTCGACGTACGGGTGCAGGTTCAGTCCTTCACGAAGAAGGGCTCGAGCTGGGCCGCCGGCCCGTTCACCTGGCAGCGCCTGTCCGTGCCGGTCGCGCGGACCGCGGCGCGGGTGGTGGCCAGCGGGCCGCCGACGTTCGTACCGGACGAGCGGGCGCCGCTCCCGGACAACATGCCGCAGGCCGGTGCTCCGGATGATGATGTAACGGCGGCGACGCAGAAGGACGCGGAGGCGTTCTTCAGTGCCTATGCCGAGTCCGACAACAAGGTGTCGGCGGTGACCGCGCCGGGCTCCACCATCCGCAGTTTGAACGGTGCGGTGAAGTTCGGCGAGCTGAAGGACTGGCAGGTCTTCACCGGCAACGACGACGAGCGGCGGGCGACCGCGGCCGTCACCTGGGACGGGGCGGGAGACACCACCCTCGACCAGACGTACACGCTCACGCTGAGGCGTACTGTCGCCACGGACGGAGCACAACGATGGCAAGTGGCAGCCGTCGGATGACACCAGCGACGAGCCATCGGATGACCGAGGCAACGAGGGAGACACCGCAATGATGCACGAACTGGCTGCGAGCGTGGTTCAGCTCGCCGCGCCCCTGGCCGACGCCAACGTCCCCACGGGTGCGGATTTCAAGGACTGGGTCCTGGTCATCGCGGGGAACATCTTCATCGCCATCCTCGTGCTGCGCGCGATCGGGCACTACTTCAAGCGCGAGTGGGGCGAGCTGTTCGGCCACATCGCGGCCGGAGTACTGGTCGGTGGGCTGATCTACGCCAACAACCAGACCATCAATGTGCTCAAGGGCTTCTGGGGATTGCTGTCCGGAGGTAATTGATGCGCGTCGGCCGTACCCTGACCCACCACTTCGAGATCGAGACCCGGCAGTACGACCTGCTCGGGATCGACCTCGGAGAAGGCGCCCGTCGCCGGATGATCATCTTCGGCGCGGTGATCATCGTGCTCTGGGTGGCATTGCTGTACCCGTTCATCGGGATTCCGCAGAAACCCACCGTCAGCCTGTACGTCGTTCCGCCGTTCGTCATCACCGCCTTCGGCTGGCGGCCGGGCAAGTTCCACGACCGTCGCCGCCGGGTGACCGAGTGGGCGCTGGCCGTCCGCTACGCGCTGCGTGCCCACCGCCCGATCATCGGCCTGGGTGCTCGCGCGGCCGACAAGACCGAGTACCTGCCGTGGCGTGACCGCGTCGCGACCCGGAAGGTCGCCGACCTGGCCAAGGCCAGGGTGACACCGGAGTGGGAGCGCGAGGCCGTGGTCGAGCTGGATCCGATGGTCCGCGCCGGTGCGGACATCACCGTGAACCAGCGCGCCCGCCTGCTCGGGGCGGACCACGTGCAGAAGGTCAGCCGCAGGAACTCGTCCGGACGTGCGCGGACGGAGACACTCGCCCGACCTGAGCTCGCCGGCTCGGACCGACTCGTTGGTTCGGACCGACTCACCGGTTCCGAGCTCGCCGGTCCGGAGCGACCCGTTGGGTCGGAGCGACTCGTTGGTTCGGAGCGGAAGGGGCAACGATGAAGATCGCTGACAAACTCCTGAACCTGGTCGGCGTCGGTCGTGAACGCGGCCTCCCGCCGCCACGTCTGGTCGCCATCGCCGACGGCCTGTTGGTCACCGAGCGAAGCGCTGAGGCGTGGTTCCTGATCTCCGTGGCGAACACCGACCTGGCCACCGAGGCCGAGCAGGACGCCGCCCTCGACGCCGCGGTGAGCGCCGCCGCCACTATCCTCGGCGACCGCCTGAGCCACCTGAAGGTGGTCTGGGGCCGCTCGACCGGCGCGGACTACATCGACTCCATCGCCGGTCACTACCGCCTCGGCGACCACGAGGCGTGGGCCCAGACCAGGGCCGACCGGATCGACGAGATGCGCATGCCCGAGCGGTACGTCGCTCTCGGCGTCCACCTCAGCGACCGCGACCCGCGGGCGACCGCGCAGGTCCGCGGTTCGATCAGCGACGCCCTCGGTACGACGTCCTGGCGCGTCAGCGCCCGCGAGCTCGCCCACCTGGACGAGCGCGTCCGCAAACTGGGTCGCCAGCTCGGCTCGACCGTGTGGCGCGCCCACACCGCGCCGGCCGAGGTGATCTCCTGGCTGATCAGCCGAGAGATGCACCGTGGCGCCGTTGCCGCGCCTCGTCGCGGTCTGATCACCGGTGCGTCGCTGGCCCGGCTGACGTCCGGCCGAGTGGTGCCCTACACCGACCATCTGCGGATCTACGACACGCGTGGCCAGATTGCGGCGTACACGACCGTTCTGGCGATGACCGACTTCCCTGAAGAGCTCGAGACGCCAGGGCCGGGGGAGTGGCTGCGTACGCTGTCCGAGATCAAGGCGATCGACGACGAGGGTGACGAGATCGACGTCACCGTCGAGGCGTCCGTCCGATTCCGGGTGCTGACAAAGAAGACGGCGCGGCACCTGGTCGACGAGACCCGCAAGAGCGCCAAGGAGCAGCGCCGGTCCGCCGCCAAGGGCACGGCCGAGGAGACCGCGGACGAGATCGTCGAGACCGAGCGGATCATGCGTGAGGTCAAGCGCGACATCAACCGCAGCGGCCTGACGCTGGTCGAGGACCACCCGCGCCTACTGGTCAGCGCGGACACCCGCGAGGACCTCGACGCGTACGTCGACGCCGTCATCGCGCACTACGCCGACCGCGGCATCACCGTGGCGCCGGGTGCGGACGAGCAGCGTGATCTCTGGCTGGAGTCCCTGCCAGGTGACCAGTTGCGCGTGCCTGACCTCGGACACGTCCGTGAGTCGACCGCGTTCTTCGGGTCGTGGTTCTGGGGCGGTGCGTCTATCGGCGACGCTACCGGCCCAGCAATTGGCTATCTGACCGGCTCTACGCCCGGTCTGGTGCGATTTGATGCCGCTGCGGGTTCTGCGCTCGGTGACGCGACAACGACGCTGTTCTTGGGCAGGTCCGGTCGTGGAAAGACCACAGCGGCGATGCTGGGTGGTCTTGACTCCGCCTTCGCCGGTGCGTGGGTGCCGCTGCTCGACCTGAAGGGTGACGCGGCCGGTGTGTCCGCAGTCGCGGCGGAGTACGGCGTACCGACTGCTGTTATCGAGATCACCGCCCAGTTCTCCGGTGCGGCCGATCTGCTCCGGGTTTTGCCTGTTGACGATGCGCTGCTGCAGGCGCCGTCGCAGTTGATGCTTTTGCTGCCTCCACACCTGCGTGGTGCCGCTGAAGCTCCAGTGGTGGCCGCGACGCGTGCCGAGATCCAGTCACCCGACCCGTCGTCGTGGGGCGTGATCCAGCGGCTCTGCGCTTCCGAGTCGGAGACCGTGCGTACTGTCGGCTTCGCTTTGCGCGACCTGGTCGAGACGGGCCTTGGTTCGGTCGTGGCCGGACCACCGTCAGGCCTGTCGTCGCTGACCACCAACCCAGGCCTATGGGTCGTGCAGATGCCCGGCTTGACCCTGCCCTCACCCGAATCGGCACCAGAGTCCTGGTCACCGATCGAACGTGTCGGCATGGCCTGCCTCCGCGGCTGCCTCGCCTGGATGGTCCGTACGACCGGCCGCCGCGAGTTCCGTGGTCGCTCGAAGGTCGTCATCGTGCCCGAGGTCCATTTGCTGACCAAGACCCCCGACGGTGCGTCCTTCCTGGACTACATCGCCCGTGTCGGCCGCGCCCTCGGCGCATCCCTTGTCCTCGACACCCAGGACCCGGCCAGCATCCTGAAGCTGCCTGGTCTGGTCGAGCAGATCACCACCCTCTTCGCGTTCAGCCTGCGTTCCCGTGAGCAGGTCGACTCACTCCTCGAACTCCTCGGCCGGCCGCAGACCCCGCCGTACCAAACCTTGGTTCGCGGCATCAACACCGCCGCCAACGGCAAGTCCATCCGCCACGGCCACTGCATCATGCGCGACCGCTGGGACGAGGTAGCCACCGTCCAGATCGACATCCCCAGCCAGCAGGTCGCCGCCCTCCTCCGCACCACCCCCGAATCCGAACACGCCAACCAGCCCGCCCAACCGGTCCTGGAACCCCAACCCCCCGAAGACCCCTTCGCCGAAGACTACGAAGACTCCCTAGAACCAGCCGCCACAGCCACAGCCCAAGCCGAGGCCCACACAGCCGAGCCCCCCGCCCCGGCCCCCGCCCTTCAGGACGCCATCACCCCACCCCCCACCAACGGCGTCCCCACCCCCGCGGCCCACGCAAGCCCCACCCCGGCCCCAGCCGCCTCCCCGCCGACAGCTCCCCCCGAGCCCACACCCCAAAACGGTCACGCCACTACCAACGGCCAAGACCACCACCACCCACCCCGCTACGAATCCCCCATAGGCCCCGACGAGGTCTACGACCAAGAAGCAGACGAAGCCGCCTACAACGAGGCGATGTACCAACCCGCCACCAGCGAAAAACCCCCCACCAACAAGGAACACGTCGCATGAGGTGGGCCAAACGCCTCCGAACACTGGCGACCGTCGTCTGCGTCTCCTTCATAATCACAGCCCAACTAGCCCTAGCCGCCGACCCAAACCAAGGCCCAACAAACCCCACCGGTTTCGCGGACCTACTCCCAACCCCCGACCTGACCCACGGCGACACCCGAACCCTCTTCGAGCAGTACAGCCCGATGGCCTATGGGTTGGACTTCGACACCGGTCTGTCGGACACGTTCAACATGATCTTCAACGGCTATGCCTACCTCGTGATGATGTACATCGTCGCGATAACGCGAGCGGCGATCTCCGTGGGTTGGTGGCTCTTCTCCTTCACTGACGTGAAACCCTTGACGGATGCCACCTCCGCCACGATCGGCGCGACCGGAACTCAGTTGGTTGGTTGGCTGCTTCCTTCGGCGTTGGCCTTCGGAGCAGTGGCGGCGTACACACAGCGACGCGCGACTGGATCTGCGTTGGGGCAATTGGTGTGGGTCTTCGTAGCAGGCGTTCTGAGTATCAGCTTCGCCCTCGCGCCTGCCACCTGGCTCCGTGGAGTTGATGGCGCGAGGCAACTGGGCGCCGGTGCAGTTATGACAGCCTCGTCAGAGGCTTTGGGGCCGACAATGCAGAGCCCGCTGCCTTGGCCGGAGCCTGGTTTCACAGGTACCCCACGGGACACATTGCTGCGAAAATCGGCAGATGCAAGTTGGCGAGGGTTCGCTGTAACTCCTTGGTGTATTGCGGAATTCGGTTCCATCGCAGCTTGCGAGCGATACGGAAAAGGAATGCTCGACGTTGGCGTCAATCCGAAAGATCGATCGGACTATGTGAATAAGGTTGTCATTCCCGCCGAAGGTGGCGAGGACTCTCCAACGGCCAAGTGGGTCAAGGGCGACAACCCGTTCGGGCGGACCGCTGTGGTCATGCTCGCTGCGATCGCGGCGACGTTGTTCGGCTTCTTGAACATAGGTTTGGCGTTCACCGCGTTGATGGCGTTTATCGGCGCGTTACTGCTCCTGGTTGTAGGCGTGTTCTTTGCCTGCCTGTGGATAATTCCCGGACGCCCCCGCCAGTGGGGTCTCAATTGGTTCGAAGCCCTGGTCGGTCTGGTGCTTCAGTCATTCCTGGCAATGTTGGTCTTCGGTACAGCACTCACTCTGGTCACAGCGGTCTTCACATTGACTGGGACGCTTGGTTGGCTGCCGGTAACCGGTCTGGCAATCGCGGTCCTGATCGTCGGCTTCAGGCTTCGGCGGTTGTTGGACAGTCTGACGACGATGATGCGTCCAGGTGCAGGCAGCATCATGCTTGGTGGGCTCGCTCGGCGTGGTGCCATGGGGGCCGTTCGAAGGCTCATGGGTGCCTTGAGCAGTCGTGGAGCCACACCGGCACCTGCTGACCGGAGCAGGGATCGCATTCGGCAATCGGACCCGAGTCCGCAGCGGGTTTCATCTACGCGGGTTTATCGTCAGGCTCCCGTAGCTGGTTCGTTGTCACGCGGGTCCTCGGCGAGTTCGCCGTACGAATTGACGACTGGTGCCGAGCGACGCCGGACGGATACGACCTCGGCGCCTTCCGGTGGCACGGGGCCTGGCGGCCAAGCGGCGGCGGGTGCTGGTGGTGTCGGTGGCGGAGGCAGGTTGGGCACGAATGGTGCGCCAGCTCGTAGCACGTCCGCACTGAATCTCGCGAGAGCGCGCACACAGTCCCAGGGCGAGGGACGGCGGACCATCTCGGTGTCGGCCGCCGGCGTTGCCTCCACCGGAGGTTCTGCTGCGGCGACGGGTTCGCGTGGTGCATCGGCCGAGGCTCAGAAGGCTCGGCACTCGCGGCGTCCGATCCCTACGCCTACCAACGAGGTCAGGTACGAGCCGCGGATTCACACGCAATCGGCAAGCCTGCGGGAGGGGCCGCCGAAGGGCCAGCGGACCCGGCGCAAGTCGCCGGCTTCGTCCCAGCGCAGGTTCCGCGAGTATTCCGCGGTCACCAAGGACGGCGTGACGGTGCACGTGCCGACGCGCAGGTGATGTCCGATGGCCAGGAAACCACGCTCACCAGACGACCGCCGCGAAGGTGCGCGCCGGTCACGTCATCGCGCCCAACAACCTAGCTCCTCCGAGACGGACCGCGACGAGTCAGGCCGGACCCACCCCGACACGCCTGATGGTTGGCGTTCGTTGATGAGTTCGGATTATGACTATCCGGAGGAGATTGACGAGCTGAGTGGGCGTGAGCGGCGTCGGGCCAAGAAGACGTGGCGGCGTGACGATCACTTGCAGCGGATGGCCTGGTTGCGTAGTCAGCGGCAGGCTGAGCCGGTTAGTCCCGTGGTCATCGTCGTACTGGTCGTGGTGCTGGCCGTCGTCATCCTCGGTCTCGGTGGCGGGCTGCCGCGCCTGTTCGGTGGCAAGGGAGGCGGCGACGGTTCGCCCATCAGTTTGCTGACCCCTGGGCGTTCGGTGGTCCTTCCGACGGCGCCATCGAATCCGCCGGCAGGTCAGCCGACCTCGTCCACGACCACTGCGCAGTTGACCACCCCACCTCCGGTGACACAAGGTCCGTCGTCGGAGGCAACAGCGCTGGCTACCGACGTGGTCGGTGCCTGGGCCAGGTTGTTCTACACCCGCGATCCGAGCGCGGAGAGCTACGCCGCGTTGGTGGGGAGGAGCGCCAAGTACATGACCGACGAGGTCGCAGCCAGCTTCACCTCGGCGGGGGATCCGACGTACGACGCACTCAAGAACGACGGCGGGAAATCGACAGTGCTCGCGGCACCGGTGACCGCTCCTCCGGCCAACGCAGACGCACCGGTCGACACCCCGAATCGGATCACCCGGTTTGTGAAGGTCACGATCGACGTCACCGGTAAGCACCCTCAGCGCTTCGACGTACCGCTACTGATCTCGCTGGTGAATCAGAACGACCAATGGGTCATCAGCGACGTGTCGGGCGGTACCGGGCCATGACAGTGGGGGTCTGCGATGTTCGACGAGCGTGACCTCGGCCGCGGGTTCATGGCGGTCGCGAGCCGCGGGGTGTTCATCAAGGGCGCCGCTGTACTCGCGGTTGTCGGCGTCGCGAGTCTGTTGATGCTTGCTCCGTTCGGTGGTACGTCGCAACCGCAGGCGGCCTGTCTGCCGGGGATTCCAGGTCAGGCCGACAACCCGAGTTCAAACGCTCCGCTGCGTGCCCAGCAGGTTGCTTTCGCCAAGCTCATTGATCAGGTCGCGGTACAACGCGGCTTGCCCGGCAAGGCGACGCTGATTGCGTTGATGACAGCGCTCGTCGAGTCGGATCTACAGAACATCGCGTTCGGTGACGCCGACTCCGTTGGTCTTTTCCAGCAGCGGCCTGCTGCCGGGTGGGGCAGAATCGCGCAGATCATGGACCCGCACTACGCGACGGAGGCGTTCTTCGGCGGCGCCGAACCGCCGGATCCGCCAGGATTGGTCGACATCAACGGGTGGCCGTCCATGGCGCTCGGGGATGCGGCGCAGACCGTCCAGGCATCTAAATTCCCTGAGCGGTACGCGCAGCGCGAGCAGGAAGCACGGGAGATCGCGTCGCAGGCGGGCATCGATCTGACCCGCACCGGAAACCCGTACGCCGGCCGGGCCGGCGCGCCTCCTCCGGACTCCGCCAATGAAGGCGTTCAGCAGGACGACGGCAACTGTGACCAGACCGGCGGCCTGATCAGCGGTCAACCGGTCAACGGAGTCTGGCCGGAGCAGCAGCAATCGGTCACTGACCCGACCGGCACTGGTGGTCTGGTCACCCCGCGTACGGCGGCCTGGGTCGCCCTGGCCCGTCAGAATCTCGGCACTCTCAGCATGAGCTGCTGGGACGCGCATGCGTGGAATCCGACCAGCGATCACCCCCGCGGGAAGGCCTGCGACGTCATGGTCGGAACAGATGCCCGAACGTCGGCGCCCGCCAGAGCCCGCGGCGACCAGATCGCCAACTGGGCCATCAAGACAGCCGGCCAGACCGGCGTGCACTACGTCATCTGGTACGGCAAGATCTGGTCAGCCCGCCGCGGCACCTGGATCCCCTACAACGGCGGCGGCGTCTACGACCCCACAGACGCCACCGGCGGCCACTTCGACCACGTCCACGTCTCTCTGTACTAATAATGGACTGGACCAAACCGCCCACTTTGCAAAAGGAGCGCTACCAATGACCGGCCCCAGCGAGCCGAACGACGAACACGGTGACTGGGCCGGTGGTTCCGATCCGGGGACCCCACCACCTCCGAATTTCGGTCTTCATGGCGGTCAGCCGCCCCGCGAGTTACCGCCAACCAGCGGCAATGGAGCCGGGCCAGAATCGCGGGGGGCGGCGTACCTACCCGAACCCTCGGCGTGGACGTCATTGCTGACCGGGATTCCATGGTTCTTCTGGAGCCTAGTTCTGGTTGTTTGGGTTGCAGGTGCGATTGGCTTTGGCTGGGGCTGGATCGTTGTCGTCGTCTGGATCCTGTCTGGTGCGGTGATCTTCGTCGCTCCGGCTGAGCCTCTCTTCGCCAGGTATCTCTTCCGATTGCGCCAGCCGACTCTGATCGAGCAGGAGCGCCTCGGACCCATCTGGCACCAGCTCCTCCGGCGCGCGGAGGTTCGGCACGCGAGATTCTCGCTGTGGATTCAAGAATCCGACGACGTCAACGCGACTCCCACGCCAGGCTACGTAGTGGCGGTAACAAGGTGGGCGCTGTACACACTGCCTCCATCACATCTTGAGGCAGTTCTGGCACACGAGCTCGGGCATCATCTGGGGGGTCGCTCGTGGCTGAGCATGCTTAACTTCTGGTACTCAATTCCGGCCCGTTGTGGTCTGGTCGCCGTACGGGCCATCGCCAGGTTGATGAGGCGAGTCCCGGCGCTTGGGTGCATCATCGGTGGATTCTTGGCGATGGCATACATCGGATTGATCCTTGCCGTCTTCGCATTGGGACACGGATATATTTGGCCCTTCTTGTTCGTGACGCCGTTCATCGCGCCTCCTCTGCTTGCCTGGCTCAATCGATGGCAGGTCAGGCAGGCCGATCAAAAGGCGGCGCGGTTGGGCTACGGCAGCACGCTCGTGCAGGTTCTGTACGGCTGGCAGATGCAGCATCAGCAGATGCTCGGCCGAGACGAGAGTCGTCGAAGTCAGGTGATGTCAAGCATGCCTTCCCTCACGGACCGAGTTCGCATGCTCGAGCAAACTGGCGGGATCCCTCCACGTGCATGGGGCTGACCGATCGGGTCCTTGACAAGCCATCGTTGCGCAAACCTTTGGACCACCGGCTCGCCCTTCTGGCTGGCGTGGTCGCGCAGCGGTGAGGAGGCCATCCGTTGAGAGGACAAGCAAACCGCGGCGCCACGGAGTCCGATCAACGATGTGCGGCGGTCTCGTCGGCATCGACGGTGTTGGTGCACCTTCGCCGACTTCCTGACCATACCGGACGTTGAACTCGCGAGTGCGCGTCGTTGGTGTGATCGAAGGGCGCACGTGGAGGGTCGGTGCGCCTGGAGGAACAAGCAGACCGCGCCGCACGGAGCTCGATCCGTTGATGCGCCGCGGTCTGATCGACTTCAACGGTGTTGGTGCACCTCCGCCGACTTCCCGACTGTAGAGGAAGTCGAGCTCGCGCAGCACACATCGCCAGTGCGATTGAACGGTGCGCGTGTGGGTGCCGGCGGCCGTGGAGATAGAGAGCCGCGGCGCACGGAGTCGGATCCAAGGATGCGCCGCGGTCTCATCGGCATCAATGGTGTTAGCGCACCTCCGCCGACATTTGGACAATAGCCGATGGGGCGGGCACTTCTGTGGCTTGGTGTGGAATGTCAGGGGTTTACGGGTCTGACTGTGTGGGTCAGGCCTGGGCTTGTGAAGGTGCAGAGGGTGTGGGCTTCGGCTTCTATTGCGTGCCAGGTGGCGGAGGGGAGGGGGGTGAAGGGGGCTATTTCGATGGTGGTTTGGGTTTTGGTGGTGGTTTGTTTCCAGAGGGCTTTGGGGTGGCCGTTGTGGAGGATGGCGCCTTGGGGTTGGGGTTGTTGGAAGGGGGGAGTGTTGGGGGTGGGTTGCCAGCGGGAGCGGTCTGCGTGGGATAGGAGGAGGTTGTCGTATTCGGGGAGGAAGCGGGTGGGGACCTCGAGGGATTCGTCGGGGAGGGTTAGGTGGGGGAGGTCGTAGAGGGGGCGGTTGGTGAGGGCGTCGGTGTAGGGGTGTAGGTCCAGGCGGTCGAAGACTTCGGACAGGTGGGTCAGGCCGGACCAGGACTGGGCGTCGGCTACTGAGGCGGGGCCGTAGGCGGCCAGGTAGCGGAGGACCAGGGCGTCGACGTCGGGGGTGGGGTCGACGGGGGTGTTCAGCCAGAGGTCGGCGGTGGACATGGCGGGGTTGCCGCCTTTGCCCCAGATGCCTCTGGGTGGGGTTTGGATCGTGGGGAGCAGGCAGCGTACGGCGTGGGCCAGCGCGGCGGGTTCGCGATCGGGCCAGAGGGGGGCCAGGTGTTCTCGAAGTTGTACGGCGGTCGCCGGGCCCTCCGTCATGCGATCGATGCCGGCCTGGAGGACTGCGGGCATGTCCAGGCCCTCGAGGCGGTGGCGTCCGTACGTCATGTTCTGGAAGACCTCGCGTTCGAGCCGCGGCTGGATCAGTGGGCGGAAGGCGAGGAAGTCGCGACTCGACATCAGATGGATCGTTGCCCGCATCATCGACCCGCGGACAGCCGTCCGGTCCTCCAGCAGGGACGCCAGGTCCGACGGCTCGAACCTATTCAACCGGGTCCAGAGACCGACGTACGGCGCGAGTGGGGACTGGGCCTGCATGCCGACGAGATGTTCGATCGCCTCGAGTGCGGTCGCGTCCTGGCGCTCGAGGAGCCATTGGCGGTGGAGCGTGGCGCGGTTCAGTGCCTGCGGACTGAGCTTCGTCATGGCGGGATCCTCTCCTGTGCGTCGGGTTCGACGCTAGGAGAAGAAGCGGTCAGTTCCTGTCCTCCATCTGGCCGTACGACGAGCGACCACGCTGTCCTGTCGCCGTACCGAGGCGAGGGAGGTTTTCCCTTGCGGGGGTGGAACGGCGGGGAGTTTTCCTTCCCAGCGGGTGCCTGGGCGAACTAGGGTCCAACGGATCGTAGTGGTTGCGTTACGCAACTCGACCCGTGGGAGGGAACGTATGACGAAACGCCGCAAGGCGGTCGTGGCCGTCACCGCCGGACTGGCCACCATCTCGCTCGGCCTGTGCTTCACCAGCGCCGCGGGGGCAGCGCCACAGGCGGCAGCAGCCAACCCGAGTGGGCTGAAGTTGATCAAGACCAAGACCTCTCTGCTCGGCAAGCACTATTGGTACCAGCAGACGTTCAAGGGTCTACCGGTGATCGACGGGTACTACGCGAAGCACGTGTCGACGAACGGCGCGGTCGAGATCGCCGACGGACGAGAGTCCGTACCGGCCACCCTGGACGTGAGTGCCAAGGTGCAGTCGGCCGCCGCGACCCAGAACGCGAATGCTGCGGTCACGGCCAAGGCCCAGCAGGCCCGGGTCGCCGCACCGAACAAGAGCCTCGTCGCGCCGCCGACCGCGACCCAAGGCGCGGCCCAGCTCGCGGTGATGGGCGGACCGAACGCTCGCCTGGTCTGGAACGTGACGAGCCGGTCCACCGAGGGCGTGAGCCGGTCGCTGGTCGACGCGAAGAGCGGCAGCGTCGTCGAGTCGAAGGTGATCAGCGACAACATCGACGGGCGTGGTTCGGTGTTCGACCCGAACCCGGTGGTCAGCACGAAGAACGAAAAGCTGACCGATATGAACGACAAGAACCAGGACGCGCTGTTCCTGGCGCAGAAGAACGTGATCCTGCGCAACCTGGACGGCTCCGGGAAGCTCAACGGCACCTACGTCAACATCACGGAGGCCAAGGGCGGGGTTGCCCAGAACAAGAACAACTCGTTCGTCTACCAGCGCGCGAACGACAAGTTCGAGCAGGTGGAGACGTACTACCAGGTCAACCAGACCCAGGAGTACATCCACAAGCTCGGGTTCACCGACGTGAACAGCGAGTCGCAGGACTTCTCGATCAACACCTTCTCCGGCGACAACTCGTTCTACGACCCGTCGACCGACATGATCACCATGGGCGAGGGTGGCGTGGACGACGCCGAGGACGCCGAGGTGATCTGGCACGAGTACGGTCACGCGATCCAGGACGACGTGGTTCCGGGCTTCGGCGAGTCCGAGCAGGCCGGCGCGATCGGTGAGGGCTTCGGCGACTACTGGGCCGTGACGAACTCGGTCCCGGTCAGCAAGGGCTTCAACCTGCCGTGCGTGATGGACTGGGACGCGACCTCGTACACGAGCGACGAGCCGCACTGCCTGCGTCGTACCGACACCGGGAAGACCACCGACGACGTCGACGGTGAGGTGCACGACGACGGAGAGATCTGGTCGAACGCACTCTGGGACATCCAGAAGGGGCTCGGCCGGACCAAGGCGGACAAGCTGATCCTCGAGGCGACGTTCTTCTACGACCCGGACACCTCGTTCGCCGGTGCGGCCCAGGACACCGTCCAGGCGGCCCGGCTGCTGTACGGCAAGGCCGCGGCCCAGACCGTGACCGACGCCTTCAAGGCCCGCAAGATCCTCTAGCCCGATCACCAGGTTGTGCGCCCACGACTACTGTGGGCGCATGACCTGGCGTACGGCGGATATTCCTGAGCTGACCGGAGTGCGGGCGCTCGTGACGGGTGCGACCAGCGGACTGGGGTACGAGACCGCGCTCGAGTTGCTGAGACATGGCGCGGAGGTGCTCGTCGCCGGGCGCAATCCGCAGAAGGCGGCGCAATCGGCCCAGAGGCTGGCCGAATCCTCCGGGCGTGAGCCGACGGTGGTGGATCTGGACCTGGCCGATCTGGCCAGCGTCGAGTTGGCCGCCGACAAGCTCATCAAGAGCTATGACCAGCTCGATCTGCTGATCAACAACGCCGGCGTGATGGCGACGCCGTACCGGCAGACGGTGGACGGGTTCGAGCTGCAGCTCGGCACGAATCATCTCGGCCATTTCGCGTTGACCGGACGGCTCCTGCCGTTGTTGCTCAGGGCACCTTCCAGTCGCGTGGTCACGGTCAGTTCCTTTATGCACAAGGCGGTTCAGAGCGTCACTGCCCAAGATTTCCGGCAGCCCGCGCCGGGCTATGCCAAATGGGTTGCCTATGAGAAATCCAAGCTCGCCAACCTCCTCTTCATGCTCGAGCTCGATCGCCGCATCCGCGCCGCCGGCACCGATCTCCTCAGCGTCGGCGCGCACCCCGGCTATGCCGCCACCAATCTGCAGGCGGCCGGACCCGAGCTGGCCGGGCGATCTCTGCAAGCGAAGGTGTGGGACGCGGCCAGTCGGCTCGTCGGTCAGTCCGCCGCGGCCGGTGCCTGGCCGAGCCTGTACGCCGCGACCCAGCCCGATCTCGCGCCCGGCTCGTTCGTCGGTCCCAGCTTCTTCGAATACCGCGGTACGCCGAAGCTCGTGCACCCCGGCCGCGCGGCGCAGGACCCGGAGCTGGCCAAGCGACTCTGGGAGTCGTCCGTCGAGGCGACCGGAGTGGATCCCGCACTCACCGTGCTGAAGTAGTGACACAGCGGCAGCTTTGTGGTTACCATCCGGTAATTTCCCAGCCGGAGGTCGTCCCGTGCGCAGAATCGCAGCCGCCCTAGCTGTCGCCGTAACTGTTGCCCTGACCGCAGCACTCACGCTGGTCACCGTTGGCCCGAGTGCCGCAGCAGACCAGCTCGCCCCGGGCTTCAGTACGTCGTACGAGCGCATCCCCGGCGCCGACGGGGTCGCGCTAGGCGCCGTCGTGCTCACGCCGACCGGGCAAGGTGACGGCCCGTTCCCGCTCGTGGTGATGCCGTCGAGCTGGGGAGTGCCGAACGTCGAGTACGTCGGTCAGGGTGCGAAGCTGGCCGACTCCGGATTCCAGGTCATCTCCTACTCCAGCCGCGGTTTCTGGGATTCCGACGGCGGCATCGACATCGCCGGCCCACCGACCGTCGCCGACGTCAGCAAGGTGATCGATTGGGCCGCCCTGCACACGCCGGCCGACACGAGCCGGGTCGCCGCGGTCGGGATTTCGTACGGCGCCGGCACCTCGCTGCTCGCGAGCGCGCAGGACCCGCGGATCAAGGCGGTCGGCGCGCTCAGCGGATGGGCCGATCTGATCAGGTCGCTCGATCCGAACGAGACCGTCGCCCTGCAGACCGTTGCCGGTCTGCTTGCCCTCGGCAACATCACGGGCCGGCCGGGGCCGGAGATGGTGTCGCTGCAGACGAAGTTCGCGACCGGTGACTTCGACGGCGCGATCGCGGCGGCGAAGGTGCTCTCACCGCAGCGGTCGGTGGCGACCATGGTCGGTCAGCTCAATGCGAACAAGCCTGCCGTATTCCTCGCGAACGCCTTCGAGGACTCGATCTTCCCGCCGACCCAATACACAGACTTCTTTACCCAATTGACCGGGCCGAAGCGGCTGCTGTTCGCTCATGGCGACCACGCCACGCCCGAGGCGACCGGCGCGGTGGGGCTGCCCAACGAGACGTGGACCGAGCTCGTGGATTGGCTGCGGCACTACCTCACTGGCGCGGACAACGGCGCCGACACGGAAGCCCCGGTCCAACTGAAGTCACAACGCGGCGTCTGGCGTGGCTACCCGAGCTGGGCTGCGGTCGGCCAGCCGCAGACGTCGTACCTGACCAAGCCGACCGGGCTGACCCGGACCGGCGGTCTTCAGGTGCAACCCCAGACCGGTTGGACCAATGCGATCGGCGCAGGCGTTCCGACGGTCGCGGACAGCGGCGTGGCGCTCGTCTCCGGCGCGCTGCAAGGGCTCCTGTCGATCCCGACCGGGGTGGTGACGCCGTTGGTGGATCGGTCGTTTGCAGGGGTCTGGTCCGGTCCGGTCTACCCCAGCGGCGCGGTCGTCAACGGTGCGCCGAAGCTGCACCTGACCGTGAAGCCGTCAGGTCCGCGCACCTCGCTGTTCGCCTACCTGTACGACGTCGACGCGCTCGGTGTCGGCTCACTCATCTCGCACAAGCCGTTCACCATCAGCGGTACAGGCACCAAGGCGATCGACCTGGGGCTCGAGGCAACCAGCTGGGAGGTCCCAGCGGGACACCATCTCGTCCTCGCCATCGACACCGTCGATCCGCGGTATCTCGGCCGCAGCGCGATCGGAACGACGGTCACCTTCAGCTCGCCCGCCGGAGACCCGTCCTGGCTCAGCATCCCGGTAGCTGCATGATCCTCAGCCGCCGAGGCTTCCTCGGCCTCACCGCCGCCGCGCTGATCAGACCACGAACGGAGCTCAACACCCTCTACCTAGGCACGTACGGCGACGGCATCGGCATCGCCTCGTACGACGCCACCGGCAAGATCACCGCCACCGGCAAGCTGACGGGCGTGCCGGATCCGTCCTTCCTGATCAGATCCGGCACCTTCCTCTATGCCGTCAACGAGCAGGACACCGGAGCCGTCACCGCGATAGATGCCTCGAGCAACCTCAGGATCCTGAATCGTCAACCCAATAAGGGATCCGGACCCTGCCATCTCGCCAAGGTCGGAAACTACTTGCTCAGCGCAAACTACGGCTCCGGCGACATCGCAGTCCACCCGATCGCCGCCGACGGGAGCCTCGGGCAACAAACCGACCTGGTGAAGCATGAGGGTGCCCAGCCGCACGCCCATCAGATCGTGCAGGTCGGCGACTACGTCCTCGGTGTCGACCTCGGCACCGACTCGATCTACACCTACACCCTCGCCAACGGGAAACTCACCCTCCAGCACCAAGCGAAGCTGAAAGCCGGCGCCGGCCCACGCCATCTCGCCTTCCATCCCTCCGGCCACTACGCGTACGTCGCCGACGAGCTCGACAGCACGATCACGATCTGCAGCTACGACAACGGCGTGATCACCCCGCTGACAACCCTCCCGACCGCCCCACCCGGCGGCCCGCAGAACTTCCCCGGCGAGGTGATCGTCTCCGCCGACGGCAACTTCGTGTACCTGACCAACCGCGGTCACAACAGCGTCGCGATCTTCAAGACCGCAGGCTCGGGTCTCGAGCCGATCGGAACGCCGAGCTGCGGCGGCGACTGGCCACGCCATTGCGCCCTCGACCCGACCGGCACCCTGATGTTCGTCGCCAACCAGAAGTCGAACAACGTCACCACCTTCGCGGTCGACCACACGACCGGCGGTCTGACGCAGACGAGCAGCTTCAGTACGCCGACGCCGGTCTGCGTGAATGTTTGATCGTGCGCGAGCTCTTGCACTTTTGTGGTGAGAGCGTTGTCATGAGAACTCCTTTCCCCGCCCCGGAAGGAGAGCTCGCATGCTCAAGCCGCTCGCGGCCGCCTTCGTCCTCCTGTCGGCGATCCTCGTGCCGACAGCCCACGCAACTCCTGACTGGCACGTCGGCACCCCGCCGCTCACCACTCCGTGGACCGACGACGTCTCGCCCACCAACGCCCTGCCGGAGTACCCGCGTCCCCAACTCACCCGCCCCGACTGGCGCAACCTCAACGGCCTGTGGGAGTGGGCACCCGCCGCAGTCGGCGAGCAGCCGCCGTTCGGCCGGACGCTCGGCGAGAAGGTGCTCGTCCCGTACCCGATCGAGTCCGCTCTGTCCGGTCTGCAAAAGCACGAGGACCGCATGTGGTACCGCCGTACCTTCACCGTCCCCGACAACTGGAAGGGCAAGCGCCTCGTCCTCCACTTCGGCGCGGTCGACTACGACGCCAAGGTCTGGGTCAACGGCCGCCAGGTCGCGACCCATCGCGGCGGGTACGACGGATTCGACGCCGACGTCACGAATGTCCTGCACCAGAAGGGCCCGCAGGAGCTGATCGTCTGGGCCGAGGACCTCACCGACGAGACCTACCAACCGATCGGCAAGCAGCGCGAGGTCGCCGATCACGGCATCTTCTACCAGGGCAGTTCCGGCATCTGGCGGACCGTCTGGATGGAGCCGGTCAACACGGCCTCGATCAACCGCCTCCAACTCACCCCCGACCTCCCGGCCAAGAGCTTCAAGGTCACCGCCGACACCGACGGACCCACGGGCCTCGACGTCGAAGTCACGGCGTACGACGGACGCCGCGTGGCCGGCCAGGTCCGCGGCAAGGCGGACACCCAACTCAGCCTGCCGATCCCGAATCCGAAGACCTGGTCCCCGGACAACCCCTTCCTCTACGACCTCAAGGTCCGGCTGATCGACCGTGGCAAGACCGTCGACCAGGTCGGTTCGTACGCCGGGATGCGATCGGTCGGCCTGATGAAGGGCGCCGACGGCAAACTCCGGATGGCGCTGAACGGGAAGATCCTGTTCAACCTCTCTACCCTCGACCAGGGTTTCTGGCCGGACGGCCTCAACACCGCACCGACCGACGCGGCGCTCAGGTTCGATCTCGAGCAGCACAAGCACCTGGGTTTCAATACCGTCCGCAAGCACATCAAGGTCGAGCCGGATCGCTGGTACTACTGGGCCGACAAGCTCGGGCTGATGGTCTGGCAGGACATGCCCGCGTCGAAGACCGACGCGATGCCCGAGCCGTGGCGGACCCAGTTCAAGGCGGAGCTGCACGAGATGGTCGAGGAGCACAAGAGCTTCACCTCGATCACCGTCTGGGTTCCGTTCAACGAAGGCTGGGGTGAGTGGGACCAGGCCGAGACCGGCCGGATCGCCGACTCGGTCAAGGCCCAGGATCCGTCCCGTTTGGTCAACGCACACAGCGGTGTGAACTGCTGCAACTCCAAGGGCGACTCGGGTCGCGGTGACCTGATCGACAACCATGCGTACCTCGGCCCGGCGACGACAGCACCGGTCGGCGACCGCGCCGCGGTGGACGGTGAACACGGCGGCTTCGGCCTGAAGACACCCGACCACATGTGGTTCGGCGACGGGTTCGCGTACGAGATGACGCCCGACTCGGCCACCCTCACCCGCCGGTACGTCGAGAACCAGCGCGACGTCCTCAAATCCGCCAACCAGTGCGGGATCAGCGGCTCGGTCTACACCCAGATCACCGACGTCGAGGGGGAGCTGAACGGCTTCTTCACCTACGACCGCAGGGTCCCGAAGATGGACTTCGCCCAGGTCCGGACCATCAATCAGCAGATCATCGCCGGCGCGGACGGCACCGGGACCGCTGGTGGACAGAGCCCTGGCCCGGGCACACCAGGTGCCGACGGCATCCATTTCTATCCGCTCGACGGGACGACAGAAGATGCCGTAGGCAACAACGACGCGACGTTGGTGGGCGGGGCAACCTTTGCCGAAGGCAAGAACGGCCAAGGCGTTGCCCTGAACGGATCTGGGCAATATGTCGACACCGGAGCACAACTGCTCGACACCAGCGGCAACTACTCCGCCAGTGCGTGGGTGAAGCTGAACAAGGCGGACGGTTCGTTCCAGACCGTGGTGAGCCAGGACGGCGATCGCGACAGCGCGTTCTTCCTGCAGTACTCGGGTCAGGACCAGCGGTTCGCGATGAGCTTCCCGGGTCTGCGCGCGCTGTCGCCGACGAAGCCGAACGCGAACCAGTGGTACCACCTCACCGGTGTCCGCGACGCGGTCAAGGGTGAGCTCAGGCTCTATGTGGACGGGCAGCGCGTCGCCACCAAGAGCGCCTGCAGCCTGGACTCGACGTCGACCGGCAACACCGTGGTCGGGCGGGCGAAGTTCGGCGGCAACCAGGTGGATTTCCTCGACGGCACGGCCGACCAGGTCCACGTCTACGACCGCGCCCTCACCGATGCGGAGGTGCTCGCCCTCTACAGCTCCGGCAGGTGAGACCCGCCTAGGGATGCGAACTTGTCGCAGGTCACGGATCCTGGTAGGTACAGCCGACCAGGGAGGTGTGATGGCCGCTCCCAGGCATGCGCTCGCGCCTCATTCGGTCAATGGCTTCCGGCCACCCCGGTTCGGGCTCGGTGGTTCGCATCTCGGCGAACCACCCGGCCCGGACGGCGACGCGACCGCGGTCGCCACCGTGGACGCGGCCTACCAGGCGGGGATCCGATTCTTCGACACGGCACCGTCGTACGGCGACTCCGAACGGCGACTGGGTACGGCGTTGCAGCGGCGCCCCCGAACCGAGTTCCTGGTGTCCACCCGGGTCGGCCAAGGAGACATCCGGCAGTCCCTTCGGACCAGCAGCGAGCGGCTCGGACTAGCCGTCGACCTGGTCCTGGCCGAGGACGAATCGGCGTACCCGGCACTGGATGAGCTCCGGCGCGGCGACGTGATCAAGGCGATCGGCGCCACCTCGACCGAGTGGCAGCAGCTCGATCGCATGGTCCGCGACCTCGAGCTGGACTGCGTACTGCTGGCCGGGCAGTACTCATTGCTCGACCAGTCCGCGGCGCCGCTTCTGGATCGTTGCCTCGCGCACGGAGTGGCCGTGATCGTGTCGGGTGTGCTGACGCCACAAGTCCTGCAGGCGGAGAAGTCGAGCGACCCGTCAGCGATCAAGGCGCGCCGCATCTCCGCGGTCTGCGAGCGGTACGGCGTCTCCCTGCCCCAGGCCGCGCTCGCCTTTCCCAGTAGGCATTCCGCGGTCACGTCGGTGCTGATCGCGGCGTCGACCCCGGCCGAGATCCGAGCCGACGCGGCGCTGGTCCGCCAGCCGGTGCCAGTCGAGCTGTGGCGGGATCCCGAGCTGTCGCGTTTGCTGTCGTGAAACCAGCAGCTAGTACTTGTCGGCCGGGTCGGTCGGCGTACCACCGGAGAGCGTGGTGGTCGGGATCCCGGTGGGCGGGAGCGGCGACGACGGGGTGACGGTCGGGTTCGGCGTCCCCGAGGTGCCGGGCGGCGGGGTGGTGGGCGTGATCGTCACCGTGACGGTGTTGGTCGGAGTCGGGATCACCGGCTCCGGCTCCAGCGGCGCGGCATGCCGGAACAGCAGCCAGGCCAGGAACACTGCCAGCACCATGATGAGCGCCATCGTCGCCAAGGCCAGCACGAGCGCCCAGCGCGACGCGGGGCGAAGCGCAGTCGGCCACGGCAGCGGCCAGATCCGGAACAGGCCAGGGCGGCGCCGGCTCTCCCAGTAGTGCCGGAAGTCAGGCCCGCGCAGCCGGCCGACCTGCGGAACCCGGTCCATCAGGACGGCGGACAGCACTTCCTCGCCCCGCCGTTCCGCGATCAACCGCTCGTCCGCGGCACTCGACGACCCGTCGTCCGCGCGGATCGGCCCCACGGCGACCCACAGGGCCAGATCGTCGTCATCGGCGTCGTTGTGCGCCAGTACGGCGTCGTCCGGGAGTTCGTCGACCGCGTTCACGAACCGCTCACGGGCGGCCGCGTCGTCGGCCGAGCCCTCGGTCATCATCGCGACGACCGCATTGCGCCCGGTCTCGTCGGCGGCCGTGTACAGGTATCCGGCCGCGTTCGCGCCGAGCCGGCCCCGGAGCCAGAAGTCGCCGACCCGCGGCGGATCCTCCGGCTGCAGCGGCAGCGCCTGCGGAATCACCGGCACGGGCGCGTCGTCCGGCGCTTCGGCCGGGCGCTCGTCGGTGTGTGATTCCGTCGCAGTCATCACCCCAATCCCACCACATCCCTGGTAGCACTGTCGCCACACCCACCCAACCCGTGCCCCGGTGCTCCCGGTGGGAGATGCGGGGATTTGCCTCAGGCGGGACGATGGGGGACGGGCCTGGCGGGCCGTGCGCCGGAGGGACCCGGGGATCTGATGGAATGGCGGCTGTTGTGACGCACCGCGGAGTTGACAAGGTCCGAGCTCGGACCCCGGAAGGACAGGCATGACCGAAACCACTGTGCCGGCTGGATCGGTGGCCCAGCAGTCCCGTCTGATCGGCGAAGCCGTCAGCGAGGTCAAGCGGGTGATCGTCGGCCAGGAGCACATGGTCGAGACCTTGATGGTCTCGCTGCTCGCCAAAGGTCACTGCCTGCTCGAGGGTGTCCCCGGCGTCGCGAAGACGCTGGCGGTCCGCACGTTCGCGTCGGTCGTCGGCGGCAGCTTCGCCCGGATCCAGTTCACCCCCGACCTGGTCCCCTCCGACATCGTCGGCACCCGGATCTACCGGCAGACCCGGGAGACGTTCGACATCGAGCTCGGTCCGACGTTCGTGAACTTCGTCCTGGCCGACGAGGTGAACCGGGCCCCGGCCAAGGTGCAGTCGGCGATGCTCGAGCTGATGGCCGAGCGGCAGGTGTCGATCGGCGGCCAGACCTTCCCGATGCCGAAGCCGTTCATCGTGATCGCCACCCAGAACCCGATCGAGTCCGAGGGCGTCTACCCGCTGCCCGAGGCGCAGCGCGACCGGTTCCTGGTCAAGATCGACGTGCCGCACCCGCGCGGGCACGAGGAGTTCGAGATCCTGCGCCGGATGAGCGTCGACCCGCCCGAGGCGCGGCAGGTGCTGCAGCCGGAGACGATCATGGAGCTGCAGCGGTCGGCCGAGCAGGTCTTCGTCCACAATCTGGTCGCGGAGTACGCCGTACGCCTGGTGATGGCGACGCGGACACCGTCCGACTTCCACCTGCCGGACCTCGAGCCGATCATCGAGCTCGGCGTCAGCCCGCGCGCGACCCTCGGCCTGATCGCCGCCGGCCGCGCGCTCGCGCTGCTGCACGGCCGCGACTACCTGCTGCCGAGCGACGTGCAGACGGTCGCGCTCGACGTGATGGGACACCGGCTCGGCCTGACCTTCGACGCAGTGGCCGACAACATCGACCCGCGGGCCGTGATCGAGCGAATCCTGGCCACGGTCCCGCCGCCGCAGCCGGTGTGGCGCGACGGCGCCGACGGCAGCGGCCGCCCGGAGTTCGTGTAGTGGCAGACCGCCGAGACCCACGAGTTGCGATGACGATTTCGCAGCTCGCTCCCGAACGTGCGCTCCGGCGGCTCGAGCTGACCGTCGTACGGCGCCTCGAGGGATACCTGCACGGTGAACACCTCGGGCTGCTGCCCGGGCCCGGCACCGAGCTGGCCGAGGCCCGCGAGTACCAGGTCGGGGACGACGTACGACGGATGGACTGGGCGGTCACCGCCCGTACCACCGTTCCGCACACGCGAGACCTGATCGCGGACCGTGAGCTCGAGACCTGGGCGCTCGTCGACCTGTCCGGATCGATGGACTTCGGTACGTCGACACTCGAGAAGCGCGAGTTGGCAGTGGCAGCCGTGGCCACTGTGGGGTTCCTGACCCACCGGCTGGGGGACCGGTTCGGTGGACTCATGCTGCGTGACTCGGCGCTGCGGCGCTGGCCGGCGCGGTCCGGCCGGCTTGCGCTGTACGGGCTGCTCCGGGCGCTGCTGGCCGAGCAGTACAGCGGTGACCAGGAAGGGCACCGCAGCGACCTGGCGGCCGCGCTGGAGTCGATGGCGCGGACGCAACGCAAGCGCGGCCTGCGCGTGGTCGTGTCCGACTTCCTGACCCCTGAGGACGGCGAGGTCGACAGCCGGCTCGAGCCGTCCTGGGAGCGGGCGATGCGCAAGCTGACCGCCCAGCACCAGGTGCTCGCGGTCGAGGTCGTCGACCCGCGGGAGCTGGAGTTGCCGAACATCGGCGTCGTCACGATCGGTGACCCGGAGACCGGTGCGGTGCGAGAGATCGACACGCGGCGGCGTAAGGTCCGGCAGGCGTTCGAGGTGGCCGCGCTCGCGCAGCGGGAACGAACCAGGACCGCCCTGCGTAGGGTAGGTGCGGGACACCTCGTTCTGCGCACGGACCGGGACTGGGTCGCCGACACCGTGCGGTTCGTGCTCGCCTACCGGCGAGTCGCGCCCCGCCTGCACCAACCGCCGAAGGGAGTGGCTCGCTGATGGAGTTCATCTCTCCGGGCCGGTTGTGGTTCCTGCTGCTCATCCCCTTGGTGCTGGCCGCCTACATCTACCTTCAGCTCAAGCGGTCGCAGTACGCGCTCCGCTTCACCAACATCGCGCTGCTCGACCGGGTCGCTCCGCGGCGGCCGCAGTGGCGGCGGCACCTGGCCGTCGGGTTGGCGCTGCTGGGCGCGATGGCGTGCATCGTGGCGTTCGCGCAGCCGAAGGACGAGGTCAAGGTGCCGCGCGAGCGGGCAACGATCGTGGTCGCGATCGACGTCTCGCTGTCGATGATGGCCACCGACATCGAGCCGAACCGGCTGGAGGCGGCCAAGGACTCGGCCAAGGAGTTCATCAACCAGCTGCCGGCCAAGTTCAACGTTGCCTTGGTCAACTTCGCGGGTACGGCGTCGATCATCGTGCCGCCGACCACCGACCGCGCCACCGTGCTGCGCTCGATCGACGGGCTGGAGCTGGCCGAGTCCACCGCGACCGGTGAGGGCATCTTCACCTCGTTGCAGGCGCTGACCCAGGTCCCGCCGGACCCCGAACACCCGAACGACCCGGCCCCGGCCCGCATCGTGTTGCTGTCGGACGGCAAACGGACGGTCGGCCGGACCGCGCAAGAGGGTGCGCAGGCGGCCAAGGACAAGCACACGCCGGTCTACACGATCTGCTTCGGCACCGACTCGGGCTTCATCGAGATGGACGGCATCCGCCAGCGGGTCCCACCGGACCGCGCCGAGCTGCGCAGCATCGCCGAGATCACCGGCGGCGAGGCGTACACGGCGGAGTCGGCGGGTGAGTTGAAGGACGTGTACAAGGACATCGGCTCCTCGGTCGGCTACGACAAGGTCGACAAGGAAGTCACCTCCCGGTTCGCCGGTATCGCGATGCTCTTCACGCTCGCCGCCGCGGGTGCGTGTATCGCGCTGGCCTCGCGGTTCCCCTAAGAGTTTCCATATTCTTACCTGTGTGAAGTATGTACACGGGTAGCTACTGCGTGCGATCGTCCGCAGTATGCGCGATCTCACCCCGCCCCCAGCGTCCGATCCGCCTCGCTCCCATCGCGTCCGCCGCCTGCTCGGCGTCGCCCTGGGCTCAACCGTCCTGCTGGTCGCCTCCGCCACGTTGGCGTACGCCGATCCGCCGCACAACCTGCCCCAGAACGCCGACGGGTACGAGCAGTCGTTCTCGCCGGCGTACGACTACGACACCGATGGGTGTTACGCCGTACCGGCTATCGGCCCTGATGGAACGCTGAACCCGGGCCTGAATACGACCGGTGCCGTCAACGGCAACTGCCACGACCAGTCCGATCTCGACAACTCCCAGACTTACTCCCGCGACAAGTGCAACAACGGCTGGTGCGCGATCGTCTACGCCAGCTACTTCGAGAAGGACCAGGCCGTGGACGGCAGCGGCCTCGGTGGCCACCGGCACGACTGGGAGCATGTGATCTCCTGGGTGAACCAGGCAACCAACCAGGTCGAGTACGTGACGACCACCCAGCACTCGAGTCAGGTCACCTACGCCCGCTCACAGGTGCTGTTCGACGGCTCGCACCCGAAAGTCGTCTACCACAAGGACGGCGTGGGCACCCACTTCTTCCGGCTTGCCAACGGCAACGACGAGCCGCCGGAGAACCATTACCACAACTGGCGCTACCCGCCGCTGGTCGGCTGGAACGGCTGGCCGAGTACGTCGCTGCGGGACACCTTGACCAACGCCGACTTCGGCTCGGCGACCCTCAAGATCCGCGACCAGGGCGACTCGTTCCAGTACCTGCTGAACGCCTCCAAGCCGGCCGGCATCCCCTTCAACCCCTACGGATAAAGCTGGTGTGACGGCGTACGGCGGGCCTCAGCTGTCCGCGTACGCCGTCATCCATGCCAGCGCCGAGTTCCAGTTGATCGCCACCTCGTTGGTCGAGTACGAGCCGATCTCGTCGAGGTAGCACTTCGCCGGCGCACACCCCTGAAGGTTGCGCTGGGCAACGGGATCCTGGAGCCCGGAGTTCGGGCCGCCCGCCATCGAGCCCGGGTACGGCGAGGGCAGGGCCGGATTCAGCGAGTGGGCCCAGAACCGGTGGTGCTGGTTGTGGCTGGATCTCTCGCCGTACCCGGTGACGTACGACTGACCGACCGCATTGCGACCCAGGATGTAGTCGAGCGACTCCAGCGCCGCCGATCGGTACGCCGGGCGCCCGGTCAGATCGGAGGCGGTCGCGAGGATCATCGCGTTGTTGAGGGTCGCGCTGTTGGATCCCCAGACGTATTGACCGTCCGCCGGTTTGTACGGGTTGGCGTACCCCTGCGACTTGAGGTCGGCGAGGTACGTGTCCGCGACGCCTGCGATCCGCTTCGTCAGCTTCCGCTGGTCGAGGCGCGACAGGCGCCACGGCACCCGAGCCAGCGCGAGGTCGGCCAGTCCGCCCGTCTCCTGCCAGGAGAAGCCGTCCGTGGTGAGCGTCGTGGTGATGAACTTCCGGTACGACGCCTGCCCGGTGGCCGCGAACAACTCCGCGGCCGCCCAGGAGAACTCGTCCGTCACCTTGGTGTCGTCGTACGCGCCGCCGCCTTCACCGCCGGGCGGCGCATAGACGGCCGGGTTCTGCTGAGCGGCCTTCCAGGCCTTCTGGGCGGCCTGGAGACAACGGGCGGCGAAGGGCGGGTCCCACCGGGCGTAGACGCGTGCGCAGCGAGCGCCGACCGCGGCGAGGTTGAGCGTCGCCGCGGTCGACGGGGGATAGAGGTAGCGCTGCTGCGGGTCGTCGGCCGGTGCAAGCCCGAGCCCGGTCCACTTCTCGTCGTGGATCTTGTGATGGACCATCCCGTTCGGCGCCTGCATGCGGAGCAGGAAGTCGAGCTCCCACTTGGCCTCGTCGAGTACGTCGGGCTGCCGGTTGCCCGCTTCGGGGATTCGCAGGGTCCGGTCGCCGACTCCCCGGTCGCCATGGGTTGCGGAACGCTCGTACAGGTCGAGCAGTTGCCAGGCGGCGAGGGCGCCGTTGACGACGTACTTGCCGTGGTCGCCGGCGTCGTACCAGCCGCCGCGAACGTCCAGGCTGTAGTCGCAGGTGCCGGGGAAGCAGGGGATTTCGGTGTCGCCCTTGTTCGGAGCCACGCCGATGTGGCCGGCTGCGCGTGCGTAGGCGTCGCCGACGTACTGCGACTCGATCGGGATGCCACTGCGGTTGTTGTAGAAGTACTCGAGTGCGTCCTGCCGGAGACCGGCGTACACGTGCGGACCGATGTCGAACGGCTCGCTGACGTCGTCGCCGACGGCGAGGCGGAGGCCGGTGTTCGTCCGGCGGTAGGAGCCGAAGTCGATCAGCTGGACGTCATCACCGGATGCCGCGTCCGCGCCGTACGGAGTGGTCTTGCCGGTGGCAACGATGTGGTTGCCGCTGTCAAGGAGTCGCCAGGGTTGGGCGATGGTTGCCGTGGTCACGTAGGTGGCGCGCTTCGGGCCGCTGGCGACGTACCCGAGCTGGTTGACGCGCACCGGCGAGCCGTAGTCGGGTATCCCGCCGGGCGGCACGATCCCGCCGACGACCGCGATGTTGTCCAGGCACAGCGTGTACGGCTCGGTCGCGCCGCCGGCCTGGAACGAGATTTGGCCGTGCGTGTCGGAGACCGGAGACGTACCGGTGAACTCGAAGGTCTGCGGTGTGGTGGTGGCGCTGACGGTCTTGTTCAGGACGGTCGCGTGGGGTGCCGCCGCCTGCTGCAGCACCGCGTGGAACTGGACCGGCCGGCTGGTCGACGCGTCGAACCTCAGCGTGTACGGCTGTCCCT
The DNA here is from genome assembly GCF_053608045.1 of Kribbella sp. NPDC055071. Taxonomy (NCBI): domain Bacteria; kingdom Bacillati; phylum Actinomycetota; class Actinomycetes; order Propionibacteriales; family Kribbellaceae; genus Kribbella; species Kribbella sp. NPDC055071. The sequence goes on along the minus strand of NZ_JBSGUS010000004.1, from coordinate 284,774 downwards.
GCTCCAGCGGCAGGTCGTCCTGCCCGATCATCGAGTCCCACGGATTCACCGTGCCGGCCGGGATCTGGGCGCACAGCTTGCCGTCCGTGACGGCAGCCGCTGTGTTGGCGCTGGTCCACCACGGCTCCTTCCCGCCGTCGAAGGTCCCGTTCAGAACCCGTTCGTACGTCGGATCGGCAGCCTGCGCCGGCGTGGTCAGCAAGCCGAGGGGAAGGAGTAGCGCGAGTAGGGCGGAGCGGCGCATTCGATGCCTCCAGCAGGCTGGGAGCGCTTTCAGTTGTTCGTCATGCTGCCCGCGGGCGGAGCGGGCGTCAATGCCTTAGAGTTGGTTTGGTAGCGCTCCCAGTTCCGCCGTCAATCGGGTGTTGGTCCAGCGGCGTCACCCTGACCTTCCGGCCCGCCGGGACGGGAGCGCTACCCTCTACCCACGCGATCGCGAAGGGCTGCCGGTGACCGACCTCTCCAAACGGGCTGACCTCTCCAGGCGGCAAGTGACGCTCGACGAAGTCGCCGAGCGGGCCGGTGTGTCCAGGTCGGCGGCGTCGAGGGCGATCAACAACGCTCCGCACGTCAGCAAGTCGAAGCGGGAGGCGGTCGAGCGGGCCGTCGCCGACCTCGGCTACGTGCCGAACGCAACGGCTCGAGCGCTCGCGACCCAGCAGGTGGGCGCCGTCGTACTCGCGATCTCCAGTGACAACCCGCAGGTGTTCGCCGACCCGTTCTTCGCCGAGGTGGTGGTCGGTATCACCTCGGTGCTCGAGCAGACCGAGCTCGAACTCGTCCTGATGCTCGCGACGTCGACGCGCGGACAGACCCGACTCGAGCAGTTGCTGCGGACCCGCCAGGCCGACGGCGTCATGCTGATGTCGATGCACGGTGACGATCCGCTCGCCACATTGGCCGAGAAGGCCGACGTACCGGTGGTGTTCGGGGGATGCCCGGTCACCTTCGAGCCGCGGTACTACGTCGACGCGGACAACCGAGGTGGAGCCCGGCTGGCGACCGAACACCTGGTCGCGTCCGGCCGGACCCGGATCGCCACCATCACCGGCCGGATGGACGAGGGCGCCGGGACCGCTCGCTACCAAGGATTCCGCGAGGCGATGGCGGTCGCCGGCCTCGATGCGACCCGGGTGGCGCACGGCGACTTCTCCGAGACCGGCGGCAGCCGCGCGATGCGTGAGCTACTGACCAAGCACCCCGATCTCGATGCGGTCTTCATCGCGTCCGACCAGATGGCGATCGGCGCCCTCGAGGTCCTCGCCAACGCCGGCAGGTCCGTCCCGGCCGACGTAGCCCTGGTCGGCTTCAACGACATCACGACCGCACGCCACACCACTCCGCCCCTGACCACGATCAGCCAACCGATCCAATCCTTGGGCCGCGAGATGGCCCGCATGCTCCTCGCCCTCCTCGCCGGCGAAACCCCCACTCCGTTGATCCTCCCCACCCGCCTGGTCCAGCGAGCATCGACACGGACAACCTCGTGGGTTACCCCATGAGGTTGTCCCTTCTCCCACGGTGTTTCGGGGGGAGAACGGTCCATCTCATGGGAGAACCCATGAGATGGACCGGCGCGACACGACCGTGAGGTAGTTGACACGGCGAGGTTGCTGGTGTTTGTGATAGCGGTGGTGCAGGATGTAGGCAGTGTTCTATGGGGAGACGTTTGTGCCCCGTGGGATGCTGTTAGCACTGAGCTCACTGAGCACTGGGATCGACAAGGACTCGAGAACGCTGGGGAAGGCGCCCCTCGAGCACAGGAGGTCCCGGTGGCGACGACTCGTGGCGTTCTTTACGTCCACACGGTGCCGTCAGCGTTGTGCCCGCATGTCGAGTGGGCCGCGGGCGGCATACTCGGTGTGCCCGTCAAACTGGACTGGACGCCGCAGCCCGCGGCTCAGGGCACGTACCGGGCCGAGCTGTCCTGGCAGGCCGAGGTCGGCACTGCCGCGAAGCTGGCGTCCGCCCTGCGCGGATGGCAGAAGCTCCGGTTCGAGGTCACCGAGGAGCCGAGCAACGGCGTCGAGGGCGACCGCTACTCGTTCACGCCCACCCTCGGCGTCTTCCACGCGACCACCGGGATCCACGGCGACATCATGGTGCCGGAGGAGCGGCTGAAGGCAGCAATGCTGAAGGCGGCCAGTGGTGAGGCCGATCTGACCGAGGAGGTCGAGCGGCTGCTCGGCCGGCCGTGGGACGACGAGCTCGAACCGTTCCGGTACGCCGGTGATGGTGCGCCGGTGCGATGGCTGCACCAGGTGGTCTGACGTGAGCACGCTCCCACGGAGGACGAAACTGAGAACTTGAGAAGAAAGCCATGAAGGGCAGGGCTTTCCCCGAACTTTTCGACGAGACTGAGCATCAGACATCTCACCAGGGTGGGAGGGGTCGTGGCCGCTGGGCCACCGGGTGTCGGGACACCCCCGGTTGTCGCACACAGCGGCCGCACCACGTGAAGGGCGCGGACCTCAGGGTCCGCGCCCTTCGTGCTGTGATCAGACCTTGGTGGAGACCGATGGGTGGAAGAAGGCTCGGGACGCGGTCGTCCACAGCAGCACTATCGTGATCACCTGCAGCAGGTCGATCACCGGGATCACGGCGTGGAACATGGTCGACGTGGACCACGACACCAGGCTGAAGATGACCGACAGAGCTTGCGAGATCGTGGTCAGGCGCCGGGTCCACGGTTGGCCGGTGGCGAGCTTCCAGATCAGGAACGCGTTCAGCAGCAGTAACAGCCCGTGGAAGATCGTGGCCGCGAGCAGTGCAGCGTGGACCGAGTTGTCCAACGTCGTCGTACTGAAGTCAGGGTGTTGACCGGCGATCTCCGCGCGGAGCGAGTCCTGCCGGGCCCACATCACCACGGGGATCACCAGGTGGGCGGCCGCGGTGACGGCGAGCAGCACGCGGGCGGTCTGGATGGAGCGCGGAATCATTCGGTCCTCCTTCGGGTCGCGGTTCTCGATGTACGCCGGGAGCCGGCAGGCGCAGCCTCGTCAGCATGATGAGCGGCCCAGGTGTCGTTCAGCAGCAGGACCGACGCCAGCGCGGCCTCGACCTGCTTGTCGGTCCACTGGTCGATGACGCCGGTGAAAGCCGCCGTACCGGCGGTGAGCGCACCTTGCCGGGCGGCCCGACCGGCGGCCGTCGGGGTGACGAGAAAGGTGCGGGCGTCGGCGGGATCGACGGTGAGCTCAACCTGTCCGGCATCCTCCAGAGCGGCCAGGTGCCGACTGACGGCGGACGCGGTCATCGCGAGCTCACCGGCCAGCTCGCCGGGCCGGACCGAGCCGCGATCCACGACCGTCCCCAGCACCTTGAGGCGCACGAGGTCGAGCCGCCGCGAGATCCGCCGATGCCCGGTGCCGATCAAATCCATCACCGCGAGGGCCAACGTCTCACGGTCATTTCGTTTCGCCACGAAAACACTTTAGCAGGATCGGCGGGTCCAAGTGCGCCTGATGTGGCCGGGGTGCGCGGTTATGGTGTGTTGATGGAGTGGATCCTGGTGGTCGTGGCGGGCGGCGGGCTGGTAGGGGCCGGCCGATACCTGCGGACTCGGTGGGCGGCCCGGAAGGTCGGCGCGGAGGAGTTGGCGCAGATCGAGAAGCTGGCCGGCGAGGATGTGACCGAGTTCGGCGAGGAGTTGGCCAGACTGGGGGAGCGGGTCCGGGCCGACGAGCTGGATGCCGACGGCCGGCTCGACTATCAGCAGGCGCTCGGCGCGTACGAGGCGGCGCAGCAGGCCATCGCGAAGCTCAAGCGGGCGGACGACGTCAGCACGATCACCGACACGCTCGCCACCGGACGGTATGCGGTCCTGTGCGTGATCGCGCGGAGTCAAGGAAGGCCCGTACCGGAACGACGGGTGCCCTGCTTCTTCAACCCGCAGCACGGTCCTTCGGTCAAGGACGTGGTCTGGACCCAGCCGAGGCACGGGACGCGGAGGATCGCGGTGTGCGCACAGGACGCCGCCCGGCTGGAATCCGGTGACGACCCCGAGGTCCGGATGGTTGTCATCGGCAACCGTCGGGTGCCGTACTGGGAGGCCGGTAAGGCCGTTCAGCCTTACAGCTCAGGGTATTTCGCCCAGGGCGGCGGAGCGCAGTACGTCGCCGAAGTGACCATCCGGGCCAGCCTCAAGAACGTTGGCGACATCGGCATGGGCGGCGGACTCGGCGGCGGCATCTAGGCCTACAGCGGGATGTTCCCGTGGTGGCCGCGGACCTGACCCGTCGATTCGGCCTTCGCCAACGCCGTGGCGAGCGCCGACCGCGTCCGCGACGGTGCGACGACCTCGTCCACGACCCCGATCTCGCGGGCCCGGTCCAGGCCGCCCGCGATTTTCTCGTGTTCGGCGGCGAGCTCGGCCTCGACCTGCGGACGCAGCTCCGGATCGACCGACGCCAGCTTGCGCCGATGCAGAATCCGAACCGCCGCGATCGCACCCATCACAGCGACCTCGGCCCGCGGCCAGGCAAACACCCGCGTCGCACCCAGCGATCGTGCGTTCATCGCGATATACGCCCCGCCGTACGTCTTCCGGGTCACCAAGGTCACCCGCGGTACGACGGCCTCCGCGAAGGCATGCAGCAGCTTCGCGCCACGCCGTACGACGCCGTCCCATTCCTGACCGACACCCGGCAGATACCCGGGGACGTCGACCAGCACCACCAACGGGACACCGAACGCGTCGCACATCCGCACGAACCGCGACGCCTTCTCCGCCGACAACGCGTCGAGACAACCACCCAGCCGGAGCGGGTTGTTGGCGATCACCCCCACCGTCCGCCCGCCGAGCCGGCCGAGCGTGGTGACGATGTTCGGCGCCCACCGCTGGTGCAGTTCGACGGAGGAATCCTCGTCGAGCACCCCTCCGACCAGCGGGTGGACGTCGTACGCACGTTTGGCCGACTCCGGCAGGAACCCGGACAGGTCCGTGTCCTCGACCTCGGTCGACACCGTGCCTTGATTGGCGAGCAGGTCCGCCAGCCGGCGAGCCTGGGCCAGCGCGGCGGCCTCGGAGTCCGTCGTGATGTGGACAACCCCGGACCGTCGGCCGTGCGGCTCCGGCCCGCCGAGCCGCAGCATGTCGACGTCCTCACCGGTGACCGATCGCACCACGTCCGGCCCGGTCACGAAGATCCGGCCTTCCGGTCCGAGGACGACGATGTCGGTCAACGCCGGACCGTACGCCGCACCACCTGCGGCCGGTCCAAGGACGACAGAGATTTGCGGGATCTTCCCCGACGCCTGTGTCATCGCGAAGAAGATCTTCCCGACCGCGTGCAGGCTCAGCACCCCCTCGGCCAGCCGTGCGCCACCGGAGTGCCACAGCCCGATGATCGGCACCTGCTCGGCCCGCGCGATCTCGTACGCCGTGACGACGACCTCGCAACCCTCGTCACCCATCGCGCCACCCATGACGGTCGCGTCCGAGCAGAACGCGACCACCCGCGCACCCGAGATCGTGCCCCGGGCCGCGACCATCCCGGACAGATTGTCCGGCGTGATCAGCGACAGGCTGCCTGGATCCAGCAACTGCGAAAGCCGGGCGACCGGGTTCCGCGGGTCCTGCTCACGCGGGATCTTGACGGGCTTGGGTGCGACGGGGGCGGTGGTCATGGATCCTCCGGGGTGTGAAGGAAACTACGGGTGCTGCCCGGGAGAGTCCCCCGGGCAGCAGGCGGTTGTTAAACCGTCTTGAAGGCGATGGCGGCGTTGTGGCCGCCGAAGCCGAACGAGTTGTTCAGCGCCGCGATGTCCCCGTCCGGGAGCTTGCGCTGTTCGGTGGCGACGTCCAACTCGATCTCGTCGTCGAGCTTGTCCACGTTGATGGTCGGCGGCGAGACCCGGTGGTGCAGCGCGAGCACGGTCGCGATCGACTCGACCGCGCCGGCAGCGCCGAGCAGGTGACCGATCATCGACTTCGGCGCCGTCGCGACCGCGTGGTCGGCGTCGTTGCCGAGGGCCTGCCGGATCGCCAGCGACTCCGCGACGTCGCCTTGCGGGGTCGAGGTGGCGTGCGCGTTGATGTGGAAGATGTCGGCCGGCGTGAGGTCGCCCTCGACCAGCGCCCGCTGCATCGCCCGGCGCGCACCGGAACCGGTCGGGTCGGGCTGTGCGATGTCGTGGCCGTCGGCGGAGATGCCGGCGCCGGCGAGCTCGGCGTAGATCGTCGCGCCGCGCGCCTTGGCGTGCTCGTACTCCTCCAGGATCAGGATGCCGGCGCCTTCACCGAGCAGGAACCCGTCCCGATCGACGTCCCACGGCCGCGACGCCTTCTCGGGCTCGTCGTTCCGCTTGCTCAGCGCCATCATCTGCCCGAACGCCGCCAGCGGCAGCGCCATGATCGAGCCTTCGGTCCCGCCGGCGATGACCACGTCCGCGCGGCCGAGCCGGATCTGGTCGAGGCCGAGGGCGATCGCCTCGTTGCCGGAGGCACAGGCCGAGACCGGGGTGTGGACGCCGGCCTTCGCGCCGAACTCCAGGCTCACGTACGCGGCGGACGAGTTCGGCATCAGCATCGGGATCGCCAGCGGCGAGACCCGGCGCGGGTTGGTCTTCAGGAGGTCGTAGTTCGCCAGGGTGGTGTGCAGGCCACCGATGCCGGAGGCAACAGCCACCCCGAGCCGCTCCTTGTCGAGCCCGGAGTCCTCCAGGCCGGAGTCGGCCCAGGCCTCGCGGGCGGCGACCACAGCGAACTGTGCGGTCCGGTCGAGGCGGCGGGCCTTGACCCGCTCGATCACCTCGGTGGGCTCGACGGCGGCCGGAGCGGCGATCTGGCAGGCCAGGTTCTGCACCCAGTCATCGGTCAGCCGCTTGGCGCCGGAGCGTCCCGCCAGCAGTCCGTCCCAGGTGCTCGACACGTCGCCGCCCAGTGGCGTCGTCGCTCCGAGTCCGGTGATCACGACTCGGGTCTTCGACATCTTGTACCTCATCCTTCACGAGAGAGCTGGGGAGTAAGGGGGCCGATGTGGTGCTCACCCAAGGGTTTCGGGTGAGCACCCCGGCCAGCACGGGTACGGCGTGATCAGCCGTTTTGGGCGCGCTCGATGAACGCAACCGCGTCGCCGACGGTCTTCAGGTTCTTGACCTCGTCGTCGGGGATCTTCACGTCGAACTTCTCCTCGGCGGCGACCACGACCTCCACCATGGAGAGCGAGTCGACGTCGAGGTCGTCGGTGAAGGACTTGTCCAGCTGGACGTCCTCGACCGGGATGCCGGCGATCTCGTTCACGATCTCGGCGAGGTTGGAACGGATCTCTTCGGTGCTGGCCATCTTCTCGGTTTCCCTTTCGGAGTTACTGGGCTACTTCAGCCGGGCCGGCCACGTCGGCCGCCCCGGACAACTATGGACCAACGGTGTTACGGGAGCCTGATCACCTGGGCGGCGTACACGAGGCCGGCGCCGAAGCCGATGATGAGGGCGAGGTCGCCGCTGCGGGCCTCGCCGGACTCCCGCATCGCGGTGATCGCGAGCGGGATCGACGCGGCCGAGGAGTTGCCCTGCCGCTCGATGTCCCGGGCGACCTTGATGTGGTCCGGCAGCTTGAGGGCGCGGCGCATCGCGTCAGTGATCCGCATGTTCGCCTGGTGCGGCACGAAGAGATCGAGGTCCTCCGCCTTCACCCCGGCCACGTCGAGCGCCTGCTGCGCGGCCTTCGCCATCTCGAACGACGCCCACCGGAACACTGGGTTGCCGTCCATCGCCAGGTGCGGCCAGTTGGTGGCGGCGACCGCTTCCTGCCACGACTCGGTCTGGCTGATCAGCTCGTGCTGGCTCCCGTCGGAGCCCCACACCACCGGACCGATGCCGGGCTCGTCGGCCGGCCCGACCACTGCCGCACCGGCACCGTCGGCGAAGATGAACGCCGTACTGCGGTCGGTCCGGTCGGTGATGTCGCTGAGCCGCTCGACCCCGATCGCCAGCACGTACTTCGCGCTACCGCCACGGACCAGGTCGTTGGCCATGGCGATGCCGTAGCAGAAGCCCGCGCACGCGGCCGAGATGTCGAACGCGGCCGCGGTCGGCGCCCCCACCTCGACGGCGACCCGGGTCGCGATCGCGGGGGTCTGGTAGAGGTGCGTGACGGTGGAGACGATGACGCAGCCGATTTGCGCCGGGTCGATCCCGGACTCGGCCAGCGCGTCCTTGGCGGCGTTCACCGACATCATCAGCACGGTCTCGTCGTCGCTGGCCCAGCGCCGCTCCTTGATCCCGGAACGGGTCTGGATCCACTCGTCGCTGGAGTCGATCTGCTCCAGGATCTCGGCGTTCGGTACGACGCGACGCGGCCGGTACGACCCGATGCCGAGGATTCCGGCGTACGCCGAACCTGTCGTGGCGGTGATCGTGGTCATCTCAGTTGCCTCCGTTGGGGTGCAGACGAACCAGCGGCTGACCCGGGGCGACCGGATCGCCCTCTTCGACCAGCCACTCGACGACGATGCCGCCGTGCGGTGCCTTCACCTCGAGCTCGTCGCGCAGGCTCTGCACCTTCGCCACGACCTCACCGGCCTCGACCGTGTCACCGGACTCGCGGTTGACCTGCTCGGCCCGGGTGAACGTGCCCTTCATCGGCGCGACCAGCAGCCGCCAGGTCGGCGACGCGTCGAGCTCGGACGGGCTGCCGTGCTTGTCCACGAACGCGCGGGCGTCGTCCAGCTGGTCCGGTGTCTTCAGCGCGAACGTCTCGACGCCCTTCAGCGCCCGGCGTGCGATTCCCGTCAGCGTCCCGGCCGGCGGCAGCTCGAGGATGCCGGTCACCTGGAGGTCGGACATCGTCTGCATGCACAGATCCCAGCGGACCGGCGCGTTGACCTGCCGGACCAGGCGGTCCAGCACGTCGCGGCCGTCGTGGACGACCTGGCCGTCCCGGTTCGAGATCAGGCGGGTGCGGGGGTCGTGGGTGCTGATCGCGGTCGCATACTTCGCCAGCGTCTGGACCGCGGGCTCCATGTGCCTGGTGTGGAAGGCTCCGGCGACCGACAGCGGGATCAGCCGGACCTTGGCCGGCGGGTCGGCGGCCAGTGCGGCCAGCTCCTCGACCGTGCCGGCCGCGACGATCTGGCCGGGGCCGTTGTCGTTCGCGGCAGTCAGGCCGTGCTCGGCCAGCTTGGCCAGAATCTCGTCCCGGTCGCCGCCGAGGACGGCGGTCATCGAGGTCGCGGTCAGCGCGGCGGCCGAGGCCATCGCCTTGCCGCGCTCGCGGACCAGGACCATCGCTTGCTCGGCGGTCAGTACGCCGGTGCCCGCGGCGGCCGCGATCTCACCGACGCTGTGCCCGGCGACGGCGCCGACCTTGGTGAACGCGTCGGCCGGATGCGGGAACACCGCCAGCGCGGCGAGCATGCTGGACGCGACCAGCAGCGGCTGCGCGATCGCAGTGTCCCGGATCGTGTCGGCGTCGGCCTGGGTGCCGTAGTGGGCGAGGTCGAGACCGGCGACCGCGGACAACCAGTTCAGCCGGCTCGCGAACGCGGGATCCTCCAGCCACGGCTCGAGGAATCCTGGAGTCTGGGCGCCCTGACCGGGCGCGACGATGACGAGCACGGGACAACTCTCCCTCAGGTGGGCCGGTTCCGAGCCGGAAAGCAGCACGAATTCTACCGGGCCGCGTTTGTAGGGATCCTACAAAACGGAGCTTCCCGGCTCGGGATTGAGCAGGCGACCCAAGGTCAGTGCGACACGAAGTGTGAAAGCGTCGCGGGGGTCCAGGGGGTTGTAGCCGGTGAGATCGGCCACACGCTTCAACCGGTACCGCACGGTGTTGGCGTGGATGAACATGGCCCGCGCGGTCGCCTCGATCGACCCACCGGAGTCCAGGTACGCCGACACCGTGTCGCGGAGGACGCCATCCCCCATCGTGAGCGGGCCGTAGACGTCCGTGGCCAGTTGGCGGCGGGCATGACCATCGCCGGACAGCGATCGTTCGGGCAGCAGTTCGTCGGCCTGGACCGGCCGCGGCGCGCCCGGCCAGGCGGGTGCGGCGCGGAGTCCGGCGACGGCCGCGCGGGCCGACGTCACGGCCGCCATCAGGTCTTTCACGACCGGGCCGACCACGATCGGACCAGGTCCGAAGTAGTTCGCCAGCTTTTGTACGATCTCCACAGGTTTGCTCGTACCGCCGAGTACGACCACCAGCCGGTCGCCCTGGACCGCGCACAACGCGTCCGCGCCGGTCTCGCGGGCGGCGTACCGGACCGCGTCCGCCACGTTGGCGGTCCCTTCCGGTGCCCGCCCGACCACGACGGCGACCTGAGCGGAACCCGACGTACCGGCTGAACCGGTCCAGCCGAGGGCGGAGGCGCGGGAGCGGACCGACTCGTCCGCCTCGCCGCGGATCACCGAGTCGACGACGAGGGCTTCCAGCCGGGCGTCCCAGGCGCCGCGCATCTCGGCGGCCTGCGCGTACACGGTGGCGGCGGCGAACGCGACCTCACGGGCGTAGCGCTGCATGGCTTCGTAGACCATCGGCAGGTCGTCGGGCGGGAGCAGGTCGCCAATCGTGTTCTCGATCGTCTCGATGGTGGTGCGGACCAGATCGACGGTCTGGTGCAGCGAGATCACCCGGGTGAACTCGCGGGGTGCCGAGCCGAAGATCCGGGTCGGCATCGTCGAATGCGCGTCGGGGTCGCGGAACCAGTCGACGAACGCCGAGATGCCGGACTGCGCGACCAGCCCGATCCAGGACCGGTCCTGCGCGGAGAGCTTGCCGAACCACGGCAGGTTCGCCTCCATGGCCGCCATCGCCGCGGTGGCGAGCGCGCCGGTCGCGTTCTGCAACCGCTCTGCCCGCGCCAGATGCGCGCCTGCCTGCTGTCCCACGGACCGACCTTAGCCGTGCTTCAATCATGGGCTGCCATCATGGGACGCATGAGTGACAAGGCGGGTGTCGAGGCCGCGGTCGCGGCGCTGCGAGCGATCGGGTACTACCTGGAGCGCGACCGGCAGCCGACGCACCGGGTGAAGGCGTACCGGCGCGCGGCCGACACCATCGCCGGTCTGCCGGCCGCCGAGGTGCGCGCCCGCCGCCGGGCCGGGACGCTGACCGAACTCCCGGGGATCGGACCGAAGACCGAGGCCGTCATCCTCGAAGCGATGGACGGCGCGACCCCGTCGTACCTGGTCAAGCTGGAGGAAGCTGCCGGCGCCCTGACCACGGCCGGTGTGGCGATGCGCGCGGAGCTCACGTCCGACCTGCATCTGCACTCGGAGTGGTCCGACGGCGGCAGTCCGATCGAGGAGATGGCCCGTACGGCGCATCGCCTGGGACACCAGTACATGGCGCTGACCGATCACTCACCCCGGCTGACCGTCGCGAACGGCCTGTCCCGCGAACGGCGGCTCCAGCAGCTCGAGGTCGTTGCCGAGCTCAACAAAAAGCTGGCCGACGAGCTGGACGGCTTCGCGATCCTCAACGGGATCGAGGTCGACATCCTCGAGGACGGCGCACTCGACTGCGACACCGAGATCCTGGCCAGGCTGGACGTGGTCGTCGCCAGCGTGCACTCCAAACTGCGGATGGCCGCCGAGCCGATGACCGAGCGGATGGTGCGCGCGATCGCGAACCCGCACGTCGACATCCTCGGCCACTGCACCGGCCGCCTGATCACCGGCGGTCGCGGTACCCGGCCGGAGTCCGAGTTCGACGCCGAGGTGGTCTTCGAGGCGTGCCGCCAGTTCGGCACCGCGGTCGAGATCAACTCCCGGCCCGAACGGCTCGACCCACCCAAACGCCTGCTGTCGATGGCGGTCGAGATGGACTGCATGTTCTCCATCGACACCGACGCGCACGCGCCCGGGCAACTCGACTGGCAGGTCTACGGCTGCGAGCGCGCCGAGGACTGCGGCGTCACGCCGGATCGCGTCATCAACACGTGGGATCAGCAGCAACTCCGGGAATGGACAGCGTCATGAGCGATCTGGAGAAGGACCCGGTCGAGGTCGTGTGCGACGGCTCCGACGGCGAGGGTCCGACGTACGAACTGCTCGAGCCGCGGGAGGTCCTGCTCGGGCGGACGACGAAGGTACGGCGCCTGCTGCCGAACAAGAATCGCCGGATGGTCGGAGCGTGGTGCTTCGTGGACCACTACGGTCCGGACGATCTGACCACCCGGGTCGATTCCTACGACGTACCGGGGGAGCGGGGGATGCAGGTCCCGCCGCATCCGCATACGAGTCTGCAGACGGTGTCCTGGTTGTTCGAGGGGGAGATCGAGCATCGCGACAGCGTCGGATCGCATGCGTTCGTGCGGCCGGGCGAGCTCAACATCATGACCGCGGGGAACGGGATCGCGCACTCCGAGGTCTCGACGCCGACAGCGCCGCCGATGCTGCACGGCGCACAACTGTGGGTCGCGCTGCCGGATTCCGTGCGTACGACGGTTCCGCCGGCCTTCAACGCGTATGCCGATCTCCCGACCGTCGACTTCGATGGCGCGCGGGCGACCGTGATGATCGGGACCGTCGCCGGAGTCACCTCACCTGCTCCGGCGTACACCCCACTGGTCGGCGCGGACGTCACCATCGAGGCCGGGCGGACGCTGTCGTTGCCGCTGACACCTTCCAACGAGTACGCCGTACTGATCGTCGACGGCTCGTTGTCGGTCGGTGACCTGACCCCCGGCTTCGGCGAGATGACCTACCTCGGCGGCGGTCGCGACGCGGTCGAGCTGGTTGCCGCCAGCAACGGTGTCCGCTTCCTCCTGCTCGGTGGCGAACCGTTCGAGGAACAACTCGTGATGTGGTGGAACTTCATCGGCCGCAGCCACGAAGAGATCGTCGCCGCCCGCGACGCCTGGCAAGCCGCCATCACCCCCACCGGCAACCCCCGCTTCCCCATGGTCCCCGGCTACGACGGCGCCCCCCTCCCCGCCCCACCGCTGCCCGCCACCACCCTCAAACCCCGCCCCCGCACCCGCTGACCAGTTATCCACAGGCCGCCAGACACCCGGTTGCCGCCGCGGGTCGACAACGGCGACAGTGGAGGGCATGACGGACAACGACGAATCGCCCACGCTGAGCAACGTCACGCCGTACGAATGGAACAATGACCAAGCCATAGATTTCGAGGTCGCCCAAGACACGATCAGTCTCTTCATCGCCCACTGCACCGACAAATACTGGACCGAACGCCGTAGCGAATCCCCAGACCAGTCAGTCATGGACTACTGGGACGAGCAGAGCCGGCTCGCATCAAAGGCCCGGCACGCCTTACGCTCCGACGATCCTGCCGCCATCCGCGACACCCTGCAGACCTACAGCGCCCGCCTCCGCAAGCTCAACGGACCCACCGATGGCTGAGGCAATCGATCTTGAACGCTTCAAGCTCCCGGCGCCCCTCCACGAGGAGATCTTCCGCGGTCGAATTGTTCCGCGCGAACTGGATAGCGCCGTGTCGCAGCGGTACCCGGTGGTGGTGTTCGTCGGCGGCCAACCGGGCGCGGGAAAGACGGCGGCGACAGACATGATCAAGCACACCATGGGTTTGCTCGGACCGGCTGCTCATGTCTGTGGAGACTTCTACAAGCCTTACCATCCGGACTACAACCGGCTGATGGCCACCGACGACCGGACCGCCGGTGCGTACACGAGACTCGACACCCGGCTCTGGCATGCGGACGCGGAGGACTGGGCCCGCGCCCGGCGCTGTCACACCGTCGTCGAGACCGCGTTGGCGGATGCGGGAGAGTTCGCCGAGTCGGCAGCGCGGTTCCACGCCGCAGGTTTCAGAGTGGAGGTTGCTGTTCTTGCGGTGCCTGAGGCGCTGAGCCGACTCGGCATCGTCGCGCGCTACCTACGGCAGGTGGAGTTCCACGGACATGGTCGTTTCGTCGCTCAGTCGAATCACGACGCCTGCTACCGAGGGGTGCCGGAGACGGTTGCTGCGATTCACGCGCAAGGTCTCGCCGGCAACATCGTCGTCTTCCGGCGAGGAGCAGGCGTGGTCGCCGCGGCGCATCGCGACGACCGTGGCGTCTGGAACGGCACCGACCTACTCACCGAGTCTGTTGCGGCGGAACGGCGACGCCCATGGACCATCGACGAGTCACTGAAGTTCTGCGCCAACCTCAACAGCATCGCCCAGCAGGCCGGCCCTGACTGGCACGCTGAGCTCCGCCTGATCGCGGAACTGGCTCGCCCACTCGCCACAGCAGGCACGCCTCTGGACGCTGCAGCGCAAGGGCAGGCGGGTGCCAGCTTTCGCGACATCGCCGAACTGAGTCGAGCGCGGTCCGCGAGCCTGCTGCCGGGTGGCGGTGGGTTGGCGGGTGGCCCGGCGCCGCCGGCGATGTACCGCAGGCCGGCTTCGACTGCACGAGCTCAGTTGGTGGCGATGAGGCGTGATTGAGGGGTGGCGCGGCGGTGGTGGTAGGACCAGGTGAGGGCTAGGAGGGAGGGGCCCCAGAGGTTCAGGGGGAGGTAGGCGGTGAGCATGAGGGTTTTCCCGGTGGGGGTGGAGAACTGGATGAGTCAAACGCCTCCCTCCTCGGAGTCTGCGTGGCTCGCTCCGGAGAGTGGTTCAGAGGGTGATCCAGTAGCGCCGGGTCGTGCCGAGCCAGGTCTCGCGGACGTCTTCGAGGACGCCGCCGTTGCGCTCGATCGTCTTCGCCGACGCGACGTTGTCGTCGTCGCAGGTGATGAGCACGCGGTCCATCCCGCGCTTGCGCGCCACGTCGACCACTTGGCCGAGTGCCCACGTTGCGAGCCCACGGCCGCGAGCCGACGGGCGAACGCCGTACCCGATGTTCCCGCCGCCCTCGAGCAGCTTGGCATTCAGCGCGTGCCGCAGGGTGATGGCCCCTTGATAGTTGCCGTCGTCAACGATCCACCAGAACGTCGCGGGGACCCGATCGGGCGTGGTCGCAACGGAGCCCTGCGCGCGCAGCCGTTCCAACCACGCGACGAATCCCTCGACCGTCGTCAGGTCGGTCGCCTCCCACAACCCGGCGCCGTCTTGGGAGTCGGTACCCCATTCCCGCGCAGACTCCAGCCAGGAATCCCGCAGCTCCACCGTCGGCTCGATCAGTTCAGGCATGCCACGAGGGTAGAGCCGACGCCGACAACACTCCTACCGAGTTTTTCGCGCCCGGCAAGTCAAAGGGCCGCCCACTCGCCTGAGTGGACGGCCCTTCAGCCGAACAGCGTCAGGCGCCGGCGCCCTCTTGCTTCACGCCGGCGACCGCGGTCGGGTCGTCGATGGCGAACTTGCGGGCCGCCTCGACGGCGACCTCCGGCTTGATGTCGCCGCGCTTGGCCAGGATCTCCAAGGTCGCCACGACGATCGACTCGGCGTCGACGTGGAAGTGGCGCCGCGCCGCCGCGCGGGTGTCGGCCAGGCCCCAGCCGTCGGTCCCGAGCGAGCTGTAGTCGTTCGGCACCCAGCGGGAGATCTGGTCCTGCACCGCGCGCATGTAGTCGCTGACGGCAACGACCGGGCCGACCGTATTCCTCAGTTGCTCGGTGACGAACGGGACCTGCTCCGGCTCCTCCGGGTGCAGCAGGTTGTGCTGCTCGGCCGCGATCGCGTCCCGGCGCAGCTCGTTCCACGAGGTCACCGACCAGATGTCGGCGGCGACCGAGTACTCCTCGGCGAGGATCTGCTGGGCCTTCAGGACCCACGGCAGCGCGACCCCGGACCCGAGCAGCTGCACCCGCGGTACGTCGTCACCCTCGGCAGTCTCGTACTCGTTGAAGCGGTACATGCCCTTCAGCAGTGCCGCGACATCGAGGTTCTCCGGCTCGGCCGGCTGGTGCACCGGCTCGTTGTACACGGTCAGGTAGAAGAAGATGTCCTCACCGAACGGCTTCTTCTCGTCCAGCCCGTAGCCGTACATCCGGCGCAGACCGTCCTTGACGATGTGCGCGACCTCGTAGGCGAACCCGGGGTCGTAGTGCACCGCGGCCGGGTTGGTCGAGGCGAGCAGCGGCGAGTGACCGTCCGCGTGCTGCAGTCCCTCACCGGTCAGCGTCGTACGCCCGGCGGTCGCACCGACCAGGAAGCCCCGGCCGAGCTGGTCGCCGAAGGCCCAGAGCGAGTCACCGGTCCGCTGGAACCCGAACATCGAGTAGAAGATGTAGAACGGGATCATCGGCTCGCCGTGCGTCGCGTACGCCGTACCAGCCGCGATCATCGAGCCCATCGCGCCGGCCTCGCTGATGCCCTCGTGCAGCAGCTGGCCCTTCTCGGACTCCTTGTACGACAGCAGCAGGTTGCGGTCGACCGCTTCGTAGGCCTGGCCGTGCGGGTTGTAGATCTTCGCCGTCGGGAACATCGAGTCCATCCCGAACGTGCGGTACTCGTCGGGAGCGATCGGGACGATCCGGTGGCCGATCTCCGGGTCCTTCATCAGGTCGCGGAACAGCCGGACCAGCGCCATCGTGGTGGCGACCGGCTGGTTGTTGCCCTTGGACAGCGGCTTGTAGACGTCGTCGCCCGGGAGCTTCAGCGACGTCTTCGGCGCCACCCGCCGCTGCGGCAGCGAACCGCCGAGCTGGCTGCGCCGGTCCATCATGTACTGGTACTCCGGCGAGTCCTTGCCCGGGTGGAAGTACGGCGGGTTGTAGGCGTCCTCGAGGTCCTTGTCGTCGATCGGCAGGTAGAGCCGGTCGCGGAAGGCCTTCAGGTCGTCGGAGGTGAGCTTCTTCATCTGGTGGGTCGCGTTGCGGCCCTCCAGCGCCTCGATCGTCCAGCCCTTGATGGTCTGGGCCAGGATCACCGTCGGCTGACCGACGTGCTCGGTCGCGCTCTTGAACGCCGCGTACACCTTGCGGTAGTCGTGACCGCCGCGGGGCAGCTTGCGTAGGTCCTCGTCGGACAGGTTGCTGACCATCTGCTGCAGCCGCTGGTCGCCGCCGAAGAAGTTGTTCCGGATGTACTCACCGGACTCGACCGAGTAGGTCTGGAACTGGCCGTCGGGCGTGGTGTTCATCTTGTTCACCAGCGCGCCGTCGTGGTCCTGTGCGAGCAGGTTGTCCCACTCGCGGCCCCAGATCACCTTGATCACGTTCCAGCCGGCTCCGCGGAAGAACGCCTCCAGCTCCTGGATCACCTTGCCGTTGCCACGGACCGGGCCGTCCAGCTGCTGCAGGTTGCAGTTGATCACGAAGGTGAGGTTGTCGAGCTCCTCGCGGGCGGCCAGGCCGATCGCGCCGAGCGACTCCGGCTCACCCATCTCGCCGTCGCCGAGGAAGGCCCAGACGTGCTGCTGGCTGGTGTCCTTGATCTCGCGGTGGTGCAGGTACCGGTTGAAGCGCGCCTGGTAGATCGAGTTCAGCGCGGCCAGACCCATCGAGACGGTCGGGAACTCCCAGAAGTCCGGCATCAACCGAGGGTGCGGGTACGACGACAGGCCGTTGTGCGGACCGCGGGAGACCTCCTGGCGGAAGCCGTCCAGCTGGTCGGTCGACAGCCGGCCCTCGAGGAAGGCCCGCGCATACATCCCGGGGGAGGCGTGACCCTGGATGAAGATCTGGTCGCCGCCGCCGGGGTGGTCCTTGCCGCGGAAGAAGTGGTTGAAGCCGACCTCGTACAGGCTGGCCGCGGACTGGTAGGTGGCGATGTGACCGCCGACCTCGAGACCCTTGCGGTTGGCCTTGCTCACCATCACCGCGGCGTTCCAGCGGATGAAGGCGCGGATCCGGCGTTCGATGTGCTCGTCGCCGGGGAACCAGGGCTCCTTCTCGGGCGGGATCGAGTTGATGTAGTCGGTGCTCCGCAGGGCGGGCACCCCGACCTGTCGCTCCCGGGCCCGCTCGATCAGCTTGAGCATCAGGTAGCGCGCTCGCGCCTTGCCCCGTTCGTCCAGGACGGCGTCGAGCGATTCGACCCACTCGCGTGTCTCGTCGGGGTCGATGTCGGGGAGCTGGGTGGGCATCCCCTCGGTGATGATGGCTGGTGGTTCGTGTCCGGAAGCCACGGTGTCCTGCCGTTCTCTCTGCCGCTCTTTCAGGGTTGTCTTCACCGCAATCCTGTCACCTGTTCGGAATGCGTTCTACTTCGCCTTCCGCGGCGGCCCGATTCCGGTCGTCCTCGCGTGATCTGAGCGGACACGGACAGTACCCGCCACGCGGATACCGGACACGTCACGGAACCCTGGTGCATACTTGCGCGACGCGATACGTCACGATGGACTATCGCTACTGAAACCTACCCCCGGGCAAGCGGGGACCACGGAGGAGGACACGTGAGCGCGACCGCGGACCACGCGGACGGCAAGAGCGGGTTGCCGAACATGGCGTCCCGGCTCGGCCTGGAGGCCGGCTGGGTCGTTCAGGAAATAGGGTACGACGACGACGGTGACGACAACTTCCGGGACGCCATCAAGGCGATCACCGGCGAGGAATTCGTCGGCGACGACACCGACGAGGTGGTCGACGTCGTACTGCTCTGGTTCCGCGACGACGACGGAGACCTGGTCGACGCCTTCTTCGACATCCTCACCGACCTGAAGGCCGGCGGTGTCGTGTGGCTGCTGACGCCCAAGGTCGGTCGCGAGGGCTACGTGGAGACCAGCGACATCGCCGAGGCCGCGCCGGTCGCGGGCCTGGCCACCACGAGCACGCTGAGCGTCACCGACGACTGGTCGGCGACCAAACTGGTGGTGCCGAAGTCGGGCCGCCGGGGATGAGCGTGAGGTGACCGCTGCCGTCGGCAGCCGGGCACCCGATTTCACCGCCCGCAACCAGCACGGCGAGACTGTCCGGCTGAGCGACTTCACCGGTCGGCGGGACGTCGTACTGGTGTTCTATCCGTATGCCTTCAGCCAGGTCTGCACGAGCGAGCTGGCGGCCCTGCGCGATCGGCCCGACCTGCTGACGGCGGCCGAGTTCCTGGCGATCTCGTGCGACCCGATGTTCACCCTGCGGGCCTACGCCGACGCGCAGCGACTCGAGTTCGGCCTGCTCAGCGACTTCTGGCCGCACGGATCCATCGCGTCGTCGTACGGCGTCTTCGACGGTGACCGCGGCTGCGCCCTCCGCGGCACCTTCGTCGTCGACCGCACCGGCATCATCCGCTGGTCCGTCGTCAATCCCGTCCCGGCGGCCCGCAACCCCGACGACTACGCGGCGGCACTCGCGGACCTCTAGAACGTCGCTTACCTCTGGAAGATCTCGATGCCCGTCAGGCCGCGGCCCTGCCCGGTGGTGCCGCTGGAGATGTAGTAGCCGCAGCTCGGTGTGTAGTCGCCGCCGCCTTCCCACGAGGTTTGGATGCACAGGTAGGACGACGACTCGATGTAGATCTTCTCGAGGCGCTTGTTCTGGCCCATCGTGCCGACGGTGACGGTGTGGTTGTCGTCCCCGTTGACCAGCGGCCCCCAGCCGATGTCCTGCGAGTGCCCTTGGACGACGTACGAACCGGCGCCGATCATGCTGATGTTGATCGCTTCCAGGTGCGCATGGTCCGCGCGCTCGAGCCAAGTACCGCCGCCGTGATTGGGATCGTTGCACGCGATCGTCGGATCCCAGCCGACGTTCTGGTAGTAGCCCTGGTAGCACACGAACACGACACCGGCGGCTGCCGCCGACGCCTGAGCTGCCGGCAGGACGAGTCCCGGCAGAACCAGGAGAACGACCAGGAGTGAACGCAATCTTTTGGACAAGGTTGCTCCTTTGGAGGCGGATGCGAACAGCAACAGTCGTACGCACCGCCCACCCCCGCAGCAACCCTTTCGACGTCGGTCGAGGGCATCGTCACGCAGGCGAGGGAGAAACGCCTGGGACAGGGTTGTCAGAAGTATGTGGGCTGTGAGGGACTCGAACCCCCGACCCCCTCGGTGTAAACGAGGTGCTCTAACCAACTGAGCTAACAGCCCATGCCCGCAGCAAACGAAGCCCGGCCAACGAAGGGCCGGGGGTCGCGCTCCTGAGAGCAGGCGGGTTGACGATATCACCTCACCCTGGCGGTTCGTGCGGTGAGGGAATACCCGATCGACCGCCTAACCGACCGCAAACGTGAAGTGCTCACGATGGTTGGCCGCGGCCAGTCGAACGACGAGATCGCCAACAGCCTGTTCCTGAGCCCGCTGACGGTGAAGACGCACGTGAGCCGCATCATGACCAAGCTCGCAGCTCGAGACCGGGCCCGACTCGTGGTTATCGCCTACGAAACCGGACTCGTGACCATAAACTCCCGGCGCTAGGGATTCAGCAGTGGCAGTGGGCCGAAGGCGTAGTCGGTCCAGAGCCGGCGCGAGACCTCTTCGGGGTACGGCGCGACCGTCAGCTCGGTGCCGATGAGTGCGACCTGTCGGTCGGTCTCGTCGTACGGCGGCCAGCCCGGGTCACCGGAGTGGGCGAAGGATGTCCAGGCGGTGCGGAAGCGTTGGGAGATCCGCTCGATGTCCGTGGGTGACTCTGCGCCGAGGAGGAATCCGGTGTGCTGCTGCTGGAGGTTTCCGAAGACCAGCGGTACGTCGACGCCGTGGCAGGCACCGAGTCCGCTGTCCGGCCAGACCAGCTCATAGGAGTACGCACGGCCGCAACCGGCGACCTGTGTCTCGGCCAGCCGGTGGCTCGGCATCCGGAACAGCCAGTCGGAGTTGACGAGCTCGAACAGGCGCTCGGCGTTCGCATCGGGGTGGGCCGTGCGGAAGCCGCTCGGGCCGAGCACCTCCAGTGCGGTGGTGGCGTCGGCGTCCGTGACGTTGCCGAGGCGGCCGGTGATCGCGAGCATCAGCCGGTACTCGTCGCGGTTGTGACCGGCGATCAGCTCGACCTCGCGGCCGGTGCCGTCGGCGAGAGCGTCGTACGGCGTTCTCGGCAGGACGTCACCATCGACAACCGGTGAGAACGGGACCGTGGTGTGGGCAACGGCACCCCACCGCGCTGCGTGGGGGAGCATCGCGGCGCCCAACGCGTCGCTGGCCCCAACGAGTTCGGCCGCGGAGACCCCGCTGAGGTCGTCGACGCTCGGTTTGCGTCCCAGTCGCCCGGCGATCGTCGCCATGATGTCGTCGGCCAGCGGCACCGAGAAGAACGTCCCGGGCACGCTCTGCGCGATCGCCCGGCTGAACAATCCAGCGGCTCGCGGCATCGCCAGCAGGGAGGCGATCGAGCCGGCCCCGGCGGACTCCCCGAACACTGTCACGCGCGCCGGATCGCCGCCGAACGCGGCGACGTTCTCGCGCACCCACTCCAGTGCCGCGACCTGATCGAGCAGACCCCGGTTGGCGGGCGCACCCTGCAACGAACCGAACCCTTCGACGCCGACCCGGTAGTTGAACGTCACCAGTACGACGTCCCCCTCGCGAGCCAGCCGCGCGCCGTCGGTCGCCGGATCACTCGCATGGCCGAACGCGTACGCGCCGCCGTAGATCCACACCATCACCGGCAACCCGGCGCCGGGCTCGGCGTGCGGCGACCACACGTTGACCGTCAACCACTCGTCCCCGGTTACCGGGTTCGACGGCGGTCCGAAGACCTGCGACTGCGGTGGCGGCGGTCCCCAAGAGATCGCCGGCCGAACGCCGTCCCACGGTTCGACGGGCTGCGGCGCCGCGAACCGCAGGTCGCCAGGGAGCGGCGCGGCGAACGGGATCCCGCGAAACACCGCGACCCCGTTCTCAACCCCGCCCCGAACCACTCCAGTCGTCGTACGAACCTCTGGCGCAGTGCTCCCGGTCATCAACAGACCCCTCGCCTCGAACTGGACGTCTCTCAGTGTGTGAGGTGCGAGCCGGCAGCGCCACGGGATTTCGGGAGGGCGTCACCAGGGTCGCCAGGACAGGACCTCACCGTTGCGGACCAGTTGTCCGTAGTGGTCGGGGTTCACCGGCTTCAGAGCCAGGTCGACGAGCGGTACGGCGGCCTGGGCCGGGCTCGGGGCGTCGCTGACGTCCCACCAGAGTGCGGACGTCGGGGTGTTCATCATCCCGGGGCAGACGGCCGCGAGCAGGATGCCGCGGGCGGTGTCCTCGTCGTGGCGTTGGTAGGCGAGGGTTCGGACGGCCGCGACCTGGGCGATCTTCGACGGGATGTTGACGAAGCCTGGCCAGGCGGTGCCGCGCGCGGTGCCTTCGCGGACGGCGTCACGCCAGGCGGCGACTTCGTTGTCGACGGCATCGAGTGAGGGCAGGTCGTCGAAGTGATAGTGCAGGACCGGAGCCAGGTAGTGCAGGGTCCCCAGTGAGCTGGCCACGACGATGAGCCGGCCGTTGTCGGGCAGCCGGGGTGCGAAGGCTCGCAGTACCCGAGTGGTGCCGAAGTTGTTCACGTCGGCGTACGCGTCGACGATCTCGCGCGGGTCGTCGTCGGGCCCGACCCGCATCACGGCGTTGTTGACGACGATGTCGATGCCGCCGTGCCGCTCGGCCAGCTCGGCGGCGAGGCGCTCGGGACCGTCCGGGCTGGAGACGTCGAGGATCTCGCCGCGGACCCGGGCTCCTCCGCCGGGCATGGCGTCGACAGCTTCGTTGACCCGGTCGAGGCTGCGGCCGGTCAGGTAGACGGTGTCCTCGGGGTTCAGGCGCTGGGCGAGCTCCTCGACGAGCGCCAGGCCGAGCCCCTGGGTGGCGCCGGTGACGAGCGCGACCTTCGGGGCGTTCGCGGTTGTATCGGTCATGCCTTCACGCTAGGTCGCTGGTGGCTATGCGACCAGCGAAAGAATGTCAACCGTGGTATGCGTAGCTGTCATGGCCTTCGCTGATGTCTCGCTGACTGCCCTGCGGGTGTTCCGGGAGGTGGCCGAGCGCGGCACGCTCACCGCCGCTGCCGCGGCCCTCGGGTACACCCAGTCGGCCGTCTCCCGGCAGATCGCATCCTTGGAGCGTTCCGCCGGTACCACGTTGCTCGAGCGCCGACACGACGGGGTCCGGTTGACGTCGGCTGGTCGCGTCGTACTCCGCCGGGCTGCGACGGTGATCGATCAGGTCGACGCGACTGCTCGTGAGTTGGCTGGGCTGCCTGAGGAGGCCGCCACGGTTCGGCTGGGGTGGTTCGCTACTGCGGGGGCCTGGTTGGTTCCGCAGGCGTTGGCTGCGCTTCGTCGTACGCATCCGTCGATCACGGTGGTGAGCCGGGAGGGCAGTACCCCCGCGCTGGTGCGGGCGTTGCGGGCCGGGACGCTGGATCTGGCGTTGGTGGCGTCGTCACCGCCGTACCGGCCATTGGACGCGGAGACGCCGGCGCTGGAGGCGGACGTCCTCGTGCAGCGCAGTCTGCAGATCGCGGTGCCCGCGGATCATCCGCTGGCGCGGGGTGAGTTCATCGACATCGCGGACCTCCGCGGCCAGCCGTGGATCGCCGGCCTCGGCGACGAACGCGTGATGGGCGTCTGGATGGGCCTCGACGAGCGCCCCCGCATCGCACACACCGCCCGCGACTGGCTGGCCAAACTCCACCTGGTCGCCGCCGGCGCCGGCATCACCACCATGCCCGCCGCCCTGGCCTCCCTGGCCCCACCCGGAGTCCGCACCCTCCCCGTCCGAGGCGGCCCCACCGAAGAACGCCGAATCCTCCTGGCCCACACCCCCCAGCCAATCCCAGCCCCAGTAACCCACCTAGCCACCGCCCTCAGAACCGCAGCCCTAGAAACCCCCCACTAGCCCAGCACGCCCCACACCCAGCCCACCCACCGCCTTCCCTGGCCTGTACTTGGGCGTCTGCGGGTCGGTTGTGGGGTTCGTTGTTCTTGTGGGCGTATCTGATGGCGTGGTGACTCGTTGAAACCGTGTTGGTGCTTGGTTGGTGGTCGGCGAATTCTTAACCATCGGCTGGTGAGAACGGACTCCACCAGGGCCGGTTGTGGCTGGTAGGGTTCACGGCTGTCGGTCGGCGTGATGACGCACCGGGTGTGCACGACTATGCCCGGTCACCGGATCGTTTCGGCAGGCGAAAACGGGGCGTTGTCGTCGGTGAGAGCGAGACGGGTGTGCCCTGAGCCCGGCTCCGTCCAGTTGGGGAGGCACGTGTCCGTGGGTCGCCAACTGGCTGGCGCCACTGCTGTCCCGCAGGCCGTCGGGCCTGCCCTCCCCACGCCCGTCCTTCGGCTGCTCGCGCCCCCGCTTTTCGGCGCTCCGCTGCCTCGCGTTCAGCTGTCCCGCGTTCAGCTGTCGGGTGCTCAGTTGTCTGGTGCTCAGCTCTCTCGCGTTCCGTTGTTCGGCGTTCGGTCGTTGGTGGTGGGACCGCAGTGGTGAGGAGCGGCGTGGACCGGCCGGCGATCTCCACCGGACCGGCCCTGATGATTCCGGCCGGATACCCGCGCGACCTGCCCAGTGCTCTGCTGCGGGCGGCGCGTGACTTCGGCGGCGCCGGCGTGGTCGAGATCGGCCCGGACGGCCGCGAGACCAAGCTCGACTTCCCGACCCTGCTCGAGTTGGCCGCCCGGATCCTGGCCGGCCTGCGGGCGAACGGCGTACGCGCCGGCGATCCTGCTGTCGTCCACTGCACCGAGCCCGTCGGCTTCTTCGCGTCGTTCTGGGCGTGCACGCTCGGTGGCATCCGGCCGTTGCTGATGGCGCCGAGTCCTGATGGCGATCGGACCGAGGTCGGGCGCGAGCGGCTGCGCAAGGTCACCGACCTGCTCGGCTGGACCGTCCTGATCGGCCGTCCATCCGACCTGCCGAACGATCTCGGCCTCCCGGTCCTCGACCCGGACGCGATGGCCGGCCACGAGCCGACCTCCGACTTCCACCGACCGGCCGCCGACGACGTCGCCGTACTCATGATGTCTTCGGGCACAACCGGTACGCCGAAGCTCGTGCAACTGACGCATCGCGGTCTGGTCGAGTTCGCCGCGGGTACTCCGGCGATGCTGCCGGTGCGGCCCGGTCAGACCACGCTGAACTGGCTGCCGCTGGACCAGAGCGGCGCGTTCCTGCTGTACCACCTGCTGCCCGTCTTCACCGGCTGCACGAACATCCACGTGAACACGCAGTGGGTCCTGTCGAACCCCTTGCGCTGGCTCGACCTGATGGACCAGCACCGCGTGAACCACTCGTGGTCGCCCAACTTCGGATACCGCCTCGCCACGCAGGCGATCGCGGGGGAGCCGGATCGGCATTGGGATCTGTCCGCCCTGCGCAGCCTGGTCAGTGGTGGCGAGCAGATCACTGTGCCGGTGATGTCGGAGTTCCTGCGGCTGACGAACCGGTTCGGCGTCGTACCGGAGACGTTCGTGGCGGCGTGGGGGATGACCGAGACGGTCACCGGGATCACGTTCGCACGGCCGGGGCTGACGCCGAATGTGCATCGCGTGCGGATTCCTCCGACCGGTGCGGTCGAGTGGGTCGATCAGCGGCCGGCGAGCGGGAAGGTCGCCGTTGCGCGGCCCGGCAAGCCGCGGGCCGAGGCGCCCGGGGTGCTCAGCCTGGTGTCGGTGGGTGCGCCCGCGCCGGGGACGACCGTACGGATCGTCGCCCCGAACGGCGCTGTTCTGCCGGAGGGCCGGATCGGTCAGCTGCAGGTCGCGTCCGCGCGGGTCACGCCTGGATACCTGGGGAATCTGGAGGCGGACCGGGAGGCGTTCCCGGTCGGCAACTGGCCGGCGCGCAAGTGGTTGGCGACGGGTGACCAAGGGTTCATCACTGGTGGGCAGGTCGTTGTCACGGGGCGGGACAGCGAACGCATCATCATGGCCGGGAAGCTGTACTACGCCCACGACATCGAAGCCGTCGCCGCGACGGTCGTCGGCGCCGAGCACGGACTGGTCGCCGCGTGTGGGGTGGCGGACGTGGAGGCCGGGACCGACCGGTTGGTCGTGTTCTACGCCCTCACGCCGGAGTCGATTCCGGGGATGGACCAGGCGATCCGGAGTTTGATCCAGGGACGACTCGGGTTGGCGGCGGAGGTTGTCGGCGTACCGCGCCGGGACTTCCCGACCACGCCCGGCGGCAAGATCCTTCGGCCGCTGCTCAAGCAGCGCTGGATGGACGGCACCCTCGAGACCCCACCGGGTCCGCACGTAGAGCCCGCCGGCGCCAGCTCCTACTCCGGCCCCGCCGGCGAAGGCCCGTACGCCGACACCGCCGCAACCCCCACCACCGCCGAACCCCCCACCCCCACCGAGCACCCCGCCGCCCAAGCCGGAGCCGAGCACCCCGCCACACCCACCACAGCCCAGAACCCCACCGACCGCCCCGGCCACCAGGACCCCGTCGGCCGCCCCGGCAACCAGGAGCCCGGCGGACTTGCCGACGACCAGGCATTCGCGGGACGCCCCGGCGACGAGGTGTTTGCTGGTGGTGCCGGGGACGAGGATCCGATGGAGCGCACCACCGAGCTCCCGATCGTCCGCCTCGCCTGGCAACGCTCCCTCCAGCAATCCATCCCCACCCCACCCCAACGCCCCACCCTCGGCGCCCGCCCCACCCCCGAGCCCGAGCCCCAGAACCCGGAAGCCGTCGAAGAGCCCGAGGCCCACCTCAACAGCACCACCTTCCCCAGCGCCACCGACCCCACCAAGCAACTGGCAAAGCCCGAGCAGTCCGCAAAACCCGAGCAGTCCGCGAAGCCCGAGCCGTCGGAGTCGTCCGCGGGTCTCGTGGCGCGCGAGCCGTCGGGGCAGGGCGCGGATCTGGCGAAAGCCGAGCAGTCCGCGAAGCCCGAGCCGTCGGAGTCGTCCGCGGGTCTCGTAGCGCGCGAGCCGTTGGAGCAGTCTGCGGATCTCGCGAAGACTCGGCGGTCGGAGCCCGAGTCGTCCGAAGGGGCGGCCGAGCTCGCGAAGCCCGAGCCCGGCGAACTCGCGGAGCCTGAGGCGGCCGACCAGGTGGTCGAACTCGCGGAGCCCGAGTCCGCGGAGCTTGCGAAGCCGGGGCAGCGTGCGGAGCCTGAGCAGACCGAGCACTCGGCTGAGTCCGAGACGTCGGAGCAGTCAGCGGAGCTCGCGGTGTCCGAGGAGTCCGCCGGGCAGCCGGACGGGTCTGCTGGGCAGGAGGGGGCGGAGGAGCGCGCGGACTCTGCGGCGGTTGAGGCGACGGAGGACGCGGCCGAGCTCGCGGAGCCTGAGCCGGCCGACCAGGTGGTCGAACTCGCGGAGCTCGAGTCCTCGGGGCAGTCCGCAGAGTTCGCGGGGCCGGAGCAGCCTGGGGAGCCCGGACCGTCCGAGCACTCGGCCGAGTCCGAGACGTCGGAGCAGTCAGCGGAGCTCGCGGTGTCCGAGGAGTCCGCCGGGCAGCCGGACGGGTCTGCTGGGCAGGAGGGGGCGGGGGAGCAGCCCGATTCTGCGGCGGTTGAGGCGTCGGAGGGCGCGTCTGAGCTTGCGGTGCCTGAGTCGGTTGAGCAGGAGCCGGCGGCTCAGGAGTTTGAGCAGGAGCCGGCCGCTCCGGAGTTTGAGCAGGCGCCCGGGGAGGAGACTCAGCTCCTCACGCGCATCCCGGCAGACGTCGAGCCTGAGCAGTCACAAGCCGCGCCTGAGCAGTCGCAAGCCGAGCCCGAGCAGTCGCGAGCCGAGCCCGAGCAGTCGCGAGCCGAGTCGACAGCCGCCAATCCCGGGCCGGATACACAACCAGCCGCCGACGAATCGGCTCCTGCCCAAGACACAACCCCGCAGACCACCGCACCGCCAAACGACCCCACACTCGCCGACCCGAGCGAGCAACTTGCCGACGTCGACTCCGAAGACTCCACCGACGAGCTGGCACCGACCGAGCCACAGGCCACTGCAACGACCGCCGCGCTACCAGATCCGGAGCCGACTGCATCACCTACCGCGGAGACGACGCCCCCGCCGCAACCTGCCGTGCGGGCGGAGTCCGCGCGGCAGGACGTCGTACCGGTCGTGACGCAGGAAGCGTCGGAGCCGGCGGCGTCTGCTGTGGTGGCGGAGTCTGCGTCGGAGGTTGGTTTAGCGGATGTTGTGCCGACGGAGGCGGAGGGTGCGGCGGCTGGCGGTGGTCAGGTCGAGGGCGCTTCCGGTGGCGTGCAGGCGGAGTCCGGGTCGCAAGACGTCCTACCGGTCGTGGTGGAGGCAGAGTCGGAGCCGGCGGTGGCGGAGTCTGCGCCGGAGGCTGGTGTAGCGGACGGTGTGCCGACAGAGCCTGGGGGCGCGGCGGTCGGTGGCGTGCAGGTGGAGGCTGCAGCCGGCGGTGTGCGTGCGCCTGAAGACGTCGTGCCGGTCGTGGCGCAGGAAGCGTCGGAGCCGGCGGCGTCTGCTGTGGTGGCGGAGTCTGCGCCGGGGGCTGGTGTAGCGGACGGTGTGCCGACAGAGCCTGGGGGCGCGGCGGTCGGTGGCGTGCAGGTAGATGCTGAGCCGGAGTCCGTTGTAGCGGATGTTGTGCAGGTGGAGGCTGCAGCCGGCGGTGTGCGTGTGCCTGAAGACGTCGTACCGGTTGTGGTGGAGGTTGAGTCGGAGTCGACGGTGGCGTCTGCTGTGGTGGCGGAGTCTGCGCCGGAGGTTCTTGTAGCGGACGGTGTGTCGACAGAGCCGGGGGCCGTGGCGGCTGGTGGCGTGCAGGGGGAGGCGGCGTCTGGCGGTGTGCGGGCGGAGTCCGCGGTGCAGGACGTCGTACCGGTTGTGGTGGGGGTTGAGTCGGAGCCGGCGGTGGCGTCTGCTGTGGTGGCGGAGTCTGCGCCGGAGGTTCTTGTAGCGGACGGTGTGCCGACACAGCCGGGGGCCGTGGCGGCTGGTGGCGTGCAGGTGGAGGCGGGGTCTGATGGCGCGGGGGTGGAGGGTGAGTCGGAGCCGGTAGCGGCTGATGCCGGTGCGGTGGATGCGGAGTTGCAGGTTGCTGGGGGCCGGGGTGGGGTGGCTGCGGGGGGTCAGGCGGCGGCTTTGGCTGGGTTTGGGCCTGAAGCGGTGGTGAAGGTTGAGGGGGCGCCGGAGCCGGGTGAGGGGTCGGGGCCGAAGGCGACCGTGAAGCCGGGGCTTAAGGCGACGGTCGCGGCGGAGCCGGGTGAGGGGGCCGGGCTTAAGGCGACAGTGGAGCCGGTGGCTGTGGTGGGGGTGGCTGGGCGGTTTCCGGGGGCTGAGACGTTGGAGCAGTTCTGGGACAATCTGGTGGGTGGGGTGTCTAGCATCCACCAGTTCTCGGCGGAGGAGGACGGGCTGGTTGCGGCCAGTGGGGTGCTCGATCATGTGGAGTCGTTCGACGCGAGGTTCTTCGGGTTGAGCGATCGTGAGGCCGAGTTGATGGACCCGGCGCAGCGGTTGTTCCTCGAGGTGTGTCACCAGGCGCTCGAACACGGCGGGTACGCCGGAACCTCCAGCCGCGTCGGCGTCTTCGCCGGCTCCGGCATGAACCTGTACACCCGCCAGCACCAGTCCCGCGACTCCATCGCCACCCGCGTCGCCTACCGCCTCGGCCTCACCGGCCCCGCGATCGGGGTCCAATCCGCGTGGTCGTCGTCGCTGGTCGCCGTACATCTCGCCTGCCAGGCCTTGCGATCGGGCGATGCGGACCTCGCCCTCGCCGGTGCCGCCGCCGTACAGGTGCCGCAGGCAACGAGTTACCACCCGTCCCCGGAGTCGATCCTCTCGCCGACCGGTCACCTGCACGCGTTCGCGGCAGATGCCGACGGCACGGTCGGTGGCAACGGCGTCGCCGCCGTACTCCTGAAGCGTCTCGACCAAG
This sequence comes from Kribbella sp. NPDC055071, assembly GCF_053608045.1. Lineage (NCBI taxonomy): Bacteria > Bacillati > Actinomycetota > Actinomycetes > Propionibacteriales > Kribbellaceae > Kribbella > Kribbella sp. NPDC055071. The sequence goes on along the minus strand of NZ_JBSGUS010000004.1, from coordinate 255,254 downwards.
CCGTCGCCGATGGAGACACGGTGTACGCCGTCATCCGCGGCACCGCGGTCAGCAACTCGGACACGCAGTCCGACCCGATCGAGCGAGCCCTGGAGCGCGCCGGATTCGCGGCCGACTCCCTCAGCTACATCGAGGCGAACGCGATCGGCAGCGCCACCACGGACTCCGCCGAGATCAACGCCCTCACGACCGCCCTGCGCCGCCACACCGACAAGGTCGGCTTCTGCACGATCGGCTCGGTCAAGCCGAACATCGGTCATCTCGACAGCGCCGCGGGCATGGCCGGCCTGATCAAGACCATCCTGATGCTGCAGCACCGCACGCTGGTCCCGACGATCAACTCGACCCCTCCGAACCCGGACCTCGCCCTCGACGGCAGCCCGTTCGTCATCGGCACCGAGGTGCACGACTGGCAGGCCGACACCACGTTGCGTGCGGGCGTCAGCGCCCTCGACGTCGGCGGCACCAACGCCCACGTGATCCTCGAGGAGGCCCCACGGCAGATCCGCCGCGGCGACGACGGTCCCGTCGTACTGGCGCTCTCCGCTCCGGACCCGGATGCACTGGCCGACCTGGTCGAGCTGTACCGCACGGACCTCGGCCACGGCACCGGTCACCGCCTCATCGACCTCGCTGGTACGGCGGCACTCGGTCGGCCGGCCCACCGCCACCGGATCGCGGTCGCGGGCGCATCCGAGGCCGAGCTGGTCGACGCGCTCGGCACCGCCCAGGCCGCCGAAGTGCCGCGCGGCGGACCCGGTCCGCTCGGCTATGCGTTCACCGGGCAAGGCGCCGCGCGTCGCGGTATGGCCGCGGGGTTGGCGGCGAGGTTCCCGGCGTTCCGATCGGCGCTCGACGAGTGCGACCGCGTGTACGCCGAGGAGACCGGCGGCAGCCTGCTCGAGCTCTTGCTGACACCCGCCGCCGGCAAAGAAGGGGTCTGGCCGACCGAGACCGCACAGCCTGCGCTGTTCGCGTTCGAGCTTGCCCTGGCGCGGTTGTGGCAGTCGTTCGGTGTTCAGCCGGCGCTGGTGGTCGGTCACAGCGTGGGGGAGTACGCCGCCCTCTGTGTCGCGGGCGCGTTGTCGACGGCCGATGCCGTACGGCTGACCGCGAAACGCGGCCAACTCATGCAGCGCGGGACGGTGCCGGGCGCGATGGTCGCGGTACGCGCGGATGCCGACCGCGTCCGCGAACTCGCCCGGGCGACCGGCGTGGAAGTTGCTGCCGGCAACGGTCCGCAGTCGTTCGTGCTGACCGGATCCGAGGTGATCGTCGGTCAGCTCGCCGAGAAGCTGGATCAGCTCGAGGTAGCCTGGCAGCGTCTGGACGTGGATCGGGCCTTCCACAGTTCGTTGGTCGACCCCATCCTGGCGGATTTCGCGGAGATCGTCCGCGGTATCACGCTCAAGCCCTTGCGTACGCCGATGGTGTCGAGCTGGTCGGGTGATCTGCTCGAGTCCGGGACCGTGCTGGACGGCGACTACCTGGTCGGGCAGCTGCGGCAGCCGGTGTTGTTCGGCGACGCGGTCGAGGCCGTGACCGCGGCCGGTTGCCGACGGTTCCTGGAGCTCGGGCCGGACGCCGTGCTGAGCCCGGCCGGTCGTCGGATCGCGCCGAACAGCACGTGGATCCCGGCCCAGCGGTTGGGGCAGGATCCCGTCCTCGCGACGATGAACGGTCTCGTCGAGCTCTACGAGCAGGGCACGGAGATTGCCTGGGCGAAGGTCTACCCGGACGGCGGGCGCGTACCGCTGCAGACGTACCCGTTCCGTCGCGTCCACCACCCGGTCGACCCGTCCGTGACGGTTGGAAACGTGGCGGCCGGTGAGCCCGCGGCGATCCGCGTGCAACCGAATGCCTTCGAGCGTGCGGCGCGGGCGCAGGCCGTGGTCTTCGAGCCGTCGAGCGCCGCGGTGAAGCGGATCCCGCTGGATCCGCCGGACGAGTCGGCGCCGGATGAGGCTGCGCTGGCCGAAGCCGAGGCCGCAGCGGAGGAGCTGGAGGTCGCCGAGCGCTCGCCGTTCGCCCTACCGGCCGAGACGCATCAGATTGATGCGGACTACCTGGCCCAGGCTGGTGCATTGTCCGGCGACGAGGTGTCGGCCGAACGGTATCGCGAGTCGCTCGACGCGGTCCTCGACCTGACCTGCGCCGAGCTCAACCTCGACCCGTACGACCTGACCGTCGACCACACCTTCGCCGAACTCGGCGCAACCCCAGCCTCGATGGCGCCGGTGATCGACGAGATCAACACTCGCTTCGCGGTCGAGCTCACCCCGGACGAACTGTTCGGCCCGTACACGACGCCGCACAAGCTCGCCACGGCCGTTGCCATCCGCACCGAAGATGTTGCCGAGAGCATCGAGCCCCTGGCTATCGAGCCGGTGGTCGAGGAAGAGTCCGTCGCCGTAGCCGAAACCCCAGTAATACAAGAGGAAACCCGCGACCCGCGGGCGGCTCTCGCCGTACTAGGCTCCGGCCTGGCCGAGCTCGCGGCAAAGGTGGACGAGGCAGCGGCCGCCACCAGCGCAGCAGAGCTCCCCGGCAACGGCATGGCTGCGCTGATGTCGCAGCAGCTCCGCGTCGCCGGTCAGCTGGTCGACGGTGTCACCCAGCTGATGCGCGAGCAACTCGCGCTTCTGAACGACACCACCGCCGAAGAAGACGCGACCTCCGACGGACCGGACGGCGAGGACACCGCCGTACAGGCCGCCGAGGCCGAAGCCGCGCGACGACGGGACCTGTCGTACTGGGATCTCGCTCTGACCGGCGCGGAACCGTTGGTCCTGCCATCCGATCACGTCCGGCCGACGGCCGAGCCCGGAGTGGCTTCCGTCAAGCAGGAGCTGGACGAAGAGCTCGGCGACGCGGTGTTCATGTTCAGCCGGGAACGGAAGATCGGCCCGCTGATGACGATGCTCGCGGCGGTCGGCACCGTGCTCGGCCGGTTCGCGGCGCAGGACGACGTGACGATCGGGTCCGCGCTGATCCGCCCGCAAGGCGACACGTCAACCGCGACGCGTCGTGCGCTGCCGCTCCGGATCGATCTGTCCGGCGAACCCGATCTCGGTGAGCTCGCGCAACGCGTCCGCGACGTGACGACCGGTGCGTTCGACCACGCCGGCATCGACCTCGCCATTCTGGAACGCGATCCGCTCTACCAGATCCTTGTCGAGTTCGAGGACGGCGACGACGACCTCCCCGAGAACATCGACCTCCGGCTCCGGCTGACCCATCACGGCGCCGGCATCACGTGTACGGCGGACTACCGCTCGGGACTCTTCGACCAGAGCACGATCGACCGCCTGCTCGCGTACCTGGAAGCAGTGTTGCGCAGGGCAACGACCCAACCGCGCCTGCGACTGCCCGAGCTGATGCTCCCGATCGAGTCCGACCTGGAGGTACTGCGCGGCCTCGAAGGCGAGATCGAGCCGACCGGCCTCCTCGGTCGGGTACGACGCGACGCCCTGGTCGCCGGTGAACTCAGCGGCCTCCACACTCTGTTCGAGCAGCAGGTCGCCCGGACGCCGGACGCGATCGCACTGATCCAAGGCGATCGTCAACTCACCTATGCCGAGCTCGACCGCCGATCGAACGCGATCGCCTGGCAGCTAACGGATCTGGGCGTCCGGTCCGGACAGCTGGTTGCGGTCCGGGTTGCCCGAGGCACCGAGTTGGTCGTCGCGGTTCTCGCCGTACTCAAGTCCGGTGCGGCGTACCTTCCGCTGGATCCCGGCGTACCGGAATCGCGCTGGGCCTTCATGATTCAGGACGCGTCGGCGGTCGCGCTGGTCGGCGACGACGCGGCCCTGGCCGATCGGCTGGGGTTGCGGCTCATCCCGATCGGCACGAGCGATGCGGATCCGCGGGCACGGCAGGCGCCGCCGGTGCGGGCAGCCGCCGATGATGTTGCCTACTGCATCTATACGTCCGGCTCGAACGGCAGTCCGAAGGGCGTCGTCGTCACTCATCGCGGTCCGGTCAACCTGATCCGGCACTACCTGCGGACCCGGCGATCGCTGCGGACGTTGCAGTGGACGTCGTTCGGGTTCGACGTACACGTGCAGGAGATGTTCACGACACTCGCCTCCGGTGCGGCGCTCGCACTGATCGGCGAGGACGACCGGTACGACCCCGACGCCGTGATTGCGGCGTTGCGGGATCACCAGGTCGAGCGGCTCTTCATGGCGTTCAGTCCGTTGACCGCGTTGCTGGCCACGATGCGCCGGCTGCCTGAGCTGCCCGCGTTGCGCGAGATCGTCGCCGGCGGTGAGGCGATGGTGCTGACGCACAAGGTGCGTGACTTCCTCGATGCTCATCCGGAGTGCCGGCTCTTCAACGAGTACGGACCGGCCGAGGCGTCGATCGTGACCACGATCCACGCCGTCGATCCGACCGAGGACCGGCCGTCGATCGGGCGTCCGGTCGAGGGCGTCGTCGTACGGCTGCTGGACGAAGCGTTGCGGCCTGTGCCGGTCGGTGCGGTCGGGGAGATCCACCTCGGTGGCGCAGCGGTCGCGCAGGGCTACATCGGGCGGCCGGAGGAGACCGAGCGCGCGTTCGTGCCGGACCCGGGCCACCCGGGCGGCAGGCTGTACCGCAGCCGCGATCTCGGTCGCTGGCGTGTGGACGCGACGTTGGAGTACCTCGGCCGCGCCGACGACCAGGTCAAGATCCGCGGCCACCGGGTCGAGCCGGGCGAGACCGAACACGTCCTGGCCGACCAGCCCGGCGTCGTCGACGCCGTGGTCGTCGCGTGCGCGGATCCTGCCGGCGAAACCTGCCTGATCGGGTACGTCGTTCTCGAGGACAGCGATCCCGCGGTCCTGGCCCGGCTGATGCTTGACCTGGGCAAGGAACTCCCGCTGTACCTCGTCCCGGCGGACCTGATCCCGATCGAGGAGCTCCCGCTGGACGACAACGGCCGCCTCGACCGCGGCCGCCTGCCCGAACCGGAGTGGCTCAGGCCCTGATCCACGACGGTGTCGTGGAGCTGCGTCGTGCAGTAGTGGTTCTGCATCGTGGACGGGGGGTCAGGTTCGGAAGCTGCCCTCCCCGCAGCCACCGTCCTCCGTCCACGGTGCAGAACCCGCGTTCGATCCTCACCCTCCTGAGGATCGATCGCACTCCGCGCCCGCCGTCCGCGCACCGGTGATTGAGGCACCGTGCGCATGGTCGGCGAACAGGGAGCAGCCAATACGTCCGCAAGCGTCTGTGACGCCAGCCGGATCCTTTGAGTTCCCACGGGGGAGTAGGAGCACCGCGACAGCCATCTGGACCGTTGTCTCTCTGGTCGAGCGTTGCCCCGGACAACGCTGGTGGACTGTGGTGCTTCACTACGTCTGGTCGTACTCCTGTCTTTCGGTCGCGGGGCGGCGGGTAAGTCTCCTCACCCGCCGCTCACGCGTTCCGGTGGATCCAAGGCCCCCCTCGATCCACCGCTTCCGGCCGGTCCAAGACCCCCCTTGACCAACCGTGGATGACGTGCCCCCACCCCATCCATCCAGTGAATCGGGTGGAGTGGGGTGTTCGTTACACAGATTCGTGGATTGGGTAAAAATTGCGCAAAGGTGCGCGAGAGAACCCTTTCCGAACGGGCCGTCTTGTGCGAATGCCCGAAAGGGCAAGGGGACGGCGTCAGGCGAGCGCGGACCAGGCCTGGTGTGCGGCGCCGAGCAGGCCGGCGTTGTCCAGTTGGGCCGGCTCGACGGTGAGGTCGGCGACGAACGGCAGCTGTGCCAGCCGCTTCACCCACGCCTGGACAGGATCGAACAGAACTGGACCCGCCTTCGCCACGCCGCCGCCGATCACGACCGTCGTGAGGTCGACTGTGACCGCGGTCGCGACGATGCCCGCGGCAAGCGCCTGCGCACCGTCGTCGAAGACCGCGAGCGCCAACTCGTCCCCAGCGGCTGCGTCGGTCGCCAGTACGGCGGCGTCCGCGTCCTCGTCCGTGCGCCAGCCGCGGCGCTTGGCCCGGGCAACCATCCGCGGGCCGCTCGCGTACGCCTCGACGCAGCCGTACGACCCGCAGGCGCAGGCCTCGCCGTCCTGATCGACCACCACGTGGCCGATGTGCGCCGCGTTGCCGGACTGACCGATCAATGGCTTGCCGTCGACGACCAGGCCGCCGCCGACCCCGGTCGACACGACGATGCCGAGCAGCGTGTCGACATCCCTCCCGGCACCGGTCCAGAACTCACCGAGCGCGAAGCAGTGCCCGTCGACTCCGAGTGTCACCGGCACGTCTCCGGTCAACGCCCGGACCCGATCGACCAGGGGGAAGTTGCGCCAGCCGATGATGTTGACGGGGGAGACCAGGCCGTGCCGCTGGTCCAGCGGTCCGGCCGAACCGATGCCGACGGCCAGCGGGGTGGCGTCGCCGCGGACGCGATCGATCAGCTCGCCGAGCGCGGCGAACACGTCGTCGGCGTCACCGGTCGGCGTGAGGATCCGGTCACCGGTGCGGATCGTGCCGTCCGCCGACACCAAAGCGGCGGCCATCTTCGTGCCGCCGATGTCGATCCCGAGTACGGTTCCCTGCGCCATCGCTGCTTCGTCGCTCATCGTCCCCCCGTCAGGGCGGTCAAGGTCGAGAGACAACGTTATCCGTAGTCGGCCCCAACAGACAGGGGTAATGCCAAGGATCCCTGGAAAACCCGCAGGTCCGGCGCCGGATTAAGTCCTGACAACGATCGCCCTGGTACGGCTCGCAGGCTGCTAATCATTAGCTCAGCGTGAGGGGGTGGCGCCGCGACCTCGCCGCACGAGAGGGTGGGGGAATGAGTGATCTTCACAGCGAGGCCGCCGGCGCCCTGATCGTCGGCTTCACCGGGACCACCGCCCCGGACGACCTGCGCCGAGCCGTCGCGGGCGGTCTCGGTGCGGTCATCCTGTTCACCCGCAACGTCGCCGGCGCCGACCAGGTCGCCGCGCTGACCGCCTCGCTGCGGGCCGAGCGGCCGGACCTGATCATCGCGATCGATCACGAGGGTGGTGAGTTCAGCCATCTCGCGCCCGCCAACCAGTGGCCGCTCGCGTCGCCGCGCGTACTCGGCGACCTCGACGACGTCGACCTGACCCGTGCCTCGGCCCGGGACGCCGCCGCGACGCTGGCGAGCCTCGGCATCGACCTGATGCTCGCGCCGTCCGTCGACGTGAACAGCAACCCGGCGAACCCGGTCATCTCCACCCGCTCGTTCGGTACCACCGCCGACGTTGTCTCGCGGCACGGCGTCGCGTTCGTCGAGGGTGTGCACGAGGCCGGCATCGCCGCCTGCCCGAAGCACTTCCCCGGGCACGGCGACGTCGCGGTCGACTCGCACCTCGACCTGCCGCGCGTCGACCGTTCGGTCGAGGAGGTGACGGCGGTCGAGTTGGCGCCGTTCAAGGCGACGATCGCCGCCGGAGCCGACGTCGTGATGAGCGCCCATGTCATCTTCTCCGCGTACGACGATCAGCCGGCCACGCTCTCGCATCGCCTCCTGACCGGGCTGCTGCGGGAGGAACTCGGCTTCACCGGTGTCATCACCACGGACGCACTGGAGATGCAGGCGATCACCAACACCCGCTCGATCGAGGACGCCACGGTCGCGTCGATCAAGGCCGGCGCCGATCTGGCGATGATTGCGGTCGGATCTGCCGACCCGCACACGCTGACGGCGCGTGTCGTCGATGCGGTAGCCAACGGGACTCTTCCTGCCGAGCGCATCACGGATGCGGCTGCCCGAGTCCGTGCGCTCGCGGGCTCGCTTGCTGGGCGCGCTCGGCAGCCGGGTCTGGACGGCGCGCCGATCCGGGAGGTCGCCGCCCGGGTCGTGGCCGGCCAGACGTTCCCGGCGCTGGGTGCTTCGCCGTACGTCGTCGATCTGACTCAGGGCCTGCACCCGGCCTGGAACCCCTACTTCAGTGGGCTTCCCGAGATCTTCGCCCGGGTCGCACCTGGCTCCGACGGGGTGGTGATCCGGGGCCGGCACCATCTGAAGGGCGAAGACGACCAGTCCGAGAACACCATCGCCGAAGCAGCCCAAGCCGCCGCAGGCCGCCCACTGGTGGTTGCCATCCAAGACGCCGTACGTACACCCTGGATGCGCGACGCTCTCACCTACCTCACCGAAGGCCGCACTGACGTCTTCGTCCTCTGCACCGGCATCCCCGAAGACCAAGCCATCGTCCCGCCCACCCTCCCGAAAGCCACCACCTCCGGCCGCAACGTCATAGTCCTGGAAGCCGTAGCCCAAGCCCTGACCCGAGAGCCCTAGAGCGCCGCACGATCGGACACCGGGAACACGTGCGGCCACAACGTGATCGAGTCGGAAGTCGTGCCGCCTCCGGCGGGGCGCGAACTGGTGTCCCGCCGCTCATCTGGTGTGCGCGAGAACTGTGGTGGCGCGGTCTCCGGGCTGCTCGATGGTGCTGGTCGGGGTGGACGGCACCTATCCCGGAGCCGCTCACCCGAGTGGTCGCCGGCCGGGTGTGATCCCGGCAGTGGACCGTGGTGAGGCTGACGGTCGGGGTCCGGGGGGATCGCGGCGGTGGGTTATCCCCGCGACTTGTGGGTTCTCTGCTGGTGTTAGAGGGGCGAACCCAACACTCACGGGGTTATCCCATGAGATTGACCGTTCTCCCGCCGGGATTTCACGGGAGAACCGGCCAGCTCATGGGACAACCCTCGAGATGGCGGCCAAGGGGCAGGCCTGACGGATGCCTGCTGGAGGTGCGTGGTCGCCGTGTGTCTACGGTCGCGGTTGGTTCTTCGGAAGGAAATTTGCGGATGGCGACCGGGAAGTTCCGGAAAGGCGGGGGCGGGGATCTAGGTGGGGCGGGAGCCTAGTTGTAGGTCGAGGGCGTGTTGTTCTACGTAGTTGAGGGCGTGGCGGACTGCGCCTACGGAGACGATGGTGTCGCCCAGGGAGGAGATCGTGACGCGGGGTGGGGTCGTGGTGTAGCCGGCCAGGTGTTTGTTGATGTCGGGGATCAGGGCGTCGGCGGCTTCGGCTACGGCGCCGCCGAGGATCACCAGTTCGGGGTTGAAGAGGATTCCCAGGGTCGCGATGACGCGGGCGGTGCGGGCGGCGATGTGCTGGAGGATGCCTAGGGCAACTTCATCGCCCTCGGCGGCGGCGGTGAAGACGAGCTCGGCGGTGACCGGGCCGGTGGCGTTGCGCAGAGTGGTGTCGACGGAGGGGTCGGCGACGGCCGCGGCGCCTTGTTCGCGGGCGATGCGGGCGATGCCGTGGGTGTCGCCGACGCCTTCGACCAGCTTCAGGTAGACCATCTCGCCGGCGCCGCCGCGGCTGCCGTGGATGAGGCGACCCGAGTCCATCAATCCGGACCCGAAGCGCTCGCCGGCCAGCAGTACGGCGAGGTCACCGATGCCGCGGCCTTCGCCGTGCCAATGCTCGCCCAAGGCGGCGAGGTTGGCGTCGTTCTCGAGGAGCACCGGCCAGCCGTGCAGCTCGGTCAGGCGGTCGGAGAGTCCGGAATCGAAGAGTCGCCAGAACTCGTCGTCGACCAGGATGTTGCCCTCACGGTCCACCGGCGCGGCGATCCCGGCGCCGGCCGCGAGCACCTGCGCATCGGACACGCCCGCGGCCGCGAGCGCCTCGACGACCGTCTGGTGCACGACCTCGGTCCGCTCCGCGGGCCCCTTCACGTCCGAGACCGAACGCATCGTCTTCGCGATCGTCTCCCCGCGCAGATCGCTGACCAGGACCGTGGTCTTCGCCGCACCGATGTCGATGCCGAGCACATACCCAGCGCGGCTGTTGAACTCGAACCGCCGCGACGGTCGACCGACCGAGCTGTCGTTGCGGCCCGCGTCGAGCTCGACCACCCAGCCCATCGAGATCAGGTCGTTGCAGACCGCGTGCACGGTCGCGCGCGTCATCCCGGTCGCCTCGATCAGGCCTGTTCCGGTCATCACGCCCGTGGTCGAGAGCACGCCGAGTAGCTTCCCCGCGTTGACCCGCCGCAACATCGGCGGCGTCGCCGTCGGCGGTGTGGCCGGTGGTTTCGCCATGGACTGCTCCTCGAGAAGTGCTCTTGACCTGGTCGTGGTTCCGTGCGCAGAATACTGCAGATTCTAAATTTAGAGCCTATATAAACATCCGGGCAAGCAGAGACCTTCGAGTGAGGCGACCGTGACCACTCCGCAGACGACCGACCCCGACTGGTGGCGGCAGGCTGTCGTCTACCAGATCTACCCGCGCAGCTTCGCCGACTCCAACGGCGACGGCGTCGGAGACCTGCCGGGCATCATCAGCCGAGTCCCGTACCTGGTGGCGCTGGGCATCGACGCTGTCTGGCTGAGCCCGTTCTACCCGTCCGCGCTGGCCGACGGCGGGTACGACGTGGACGACTACCGCAACGTGGACCCGCGCCTGGGCACACTGGACGACTTCGATCAGCTGGTCGAGGCGCTGCATGCGGAGAACATCAAGCTGATCGTCGACATCGTCCCGAACCACACCTCCAACCGGCACGAGTGGTTCACCGAGGCGCTCGCGGCCGCCAAGGGTTCGCCGGCCCGGGACCGCTACATCTTCCGCGACGGCGAGGGCGGGGGAGAGCAGCCGCCGTCCGACTGGGACTCGGTCTTCGGTGGCTCGGCCTGGGCGCAGACCGACGACGGCCAGTGGTACCTGCACCTGTTCGCGGCCGAGCAGCCCGACCTGAACTGGGCGCATCCAGAGGTACGCGCGGACTTCGTTCAGACACTGCGGTTCTGGTCGGACCGCGGGGTCGACGGGTTCCGTGTCGATGTCGCGCACGCGCTGGTGAAGGACCTCGCCGAGCCGTTCCCGTCGAAGACCGCGCTGCCTCGGCAGTCGGAGTCCAACGGCAAGCACCCGCTCTGGGACCAGGACGGCGTTCACGAGATCTACCGTGACTGGCGCAAGGTCCTGAACGAGTACGACCCACCCCGGTCGGCCGTGGCGGAGGCGTTCGTACCGGCTGCTCGGCGCGCCCGGTATGCGAGTGCGGACGGGCTCGGGCAAGCGTTCAACTTCGACCTGTTGCAGGCCGACTGGGAGTACGACCGGTTCCGTCAGGTGATCGACGAGAACCTCGCGCTGGCCGAGCAGAACGGGTCGTCGTCGACCTGGGTCTTCTCCAACCACGACGTAGTCCGGCACGCGACCCGCTACGGCCTGCCGAAGAACCCGAAGGGCGGCTGGCAGGACGGCAAGGACTGGCTGCTGAGCAACGGCACCGAGCCGACGAACGACGTCGCCCTCGGGTTGCGCCGGGCCCGCGCCGCCGTACTGCTCATGCTGGCCTTGCCGGGATCGGCGTACCTCTATCAAGGTGAGGAGCTCGGTCTGCAGGAGGTCGGCGAGCTGCCGGCCGCGAACCTGCAGGACCCGGCGTACTTCCGCTCCAAGGGCGCCGAGAAGGGCCGTGACGGGTGCCGGGTGCCGATCCCGTGGGCTGTCGACGGACTGTCGTTCGGCTTCGGGTCGGGTGGTTCGCACCTGGTGCAGCCGAAGTGGTTCGGCGCGTACTCGGTCGAGGCGCAGGAGGGCGACCCGGGCTCGACGCTGAGCCTGTATCGCAAGGCGCTGGCGGTGCGGCGCGGACTGCAGGCCAGCAACTCGCTGAGCTGGATCGACGACGTCGAGTGGGTCCTGCACTTCATCCGTCCCGGCGGCTGGCAGTCCATCACGAACTTCGGTGCCGCGCCGGTCGAGCTCCCCGACGCCGCGGTGGTCCTGTCGAGCGGCCCGCTCGAAGGCGACAAACTCCCCGGCGACACCACCGCCTGGCTGATCTGATCCGACGATCTGATCCGGCGACCGTCAGCTGGTCCCAGGATCCCGAGCTGATTCGACGAACCTGACTCCGGTCAGGTCCACAGACCCGTTCCGGTCTCCGTCGGCCCCGAGGCCGACGGCCCTCCCTTGTGACCGGGACGACCCGCCGGCGTGGGCGGTGGCGGAAGGCGGCGGGGCGGTCGCCCTGCCACGCCCGCCGGCGGTAGATGGTTGTGACAGGGGCACCGGGCGGCTGCCCCTGTCACAACCTGCAGTGTCCTGTCGCAATCTGTACTGATGCCAGGATGGGGTCTGTGACTCCGACGCTTGCTGACGTGATCGCCGTCCTGGACCAGCTGTACAACCCCGCGTGGGCAGAGTCCTGGGATGCGGTCGGTCTGGTGACCGGTGATCCGGAGCAGCCGGTACGACGGATTCTGTTCGCCGTGGACCCGATGCGGCCAGTGGTCGACGAGGCGATCGAAGGCGACTTCGATCTGCTGGTCACGCACCACCCGCTGTTGCTGCGCGGAGTGAACAGCGTCGCCGCGACCACGCCCAAAGGCCGGGTTGTGCACGACCTGATCCGCAGCAACACCGCACTGCATGTCTGCCACACCAACGCCGACAACGCGAACCCCGGCGTGAGCGACGCGCTCGCCGCCGCGATCGGGCTGCGGGACACGCGCCCGCTCAAGGCGATGCCGTCCGATCCGATGGACAAGCTGGTCGTGTTCGTGCCGGTCGAGGAGACCCAACCGATGCTCGACGCACTAGCGCGAGCCGGCGCCGGGCAGATCGGCGACTACGACCGAGCCGCCTGGAGCGCCGCGGGCGAGATGACGTTCCGGCCGCTCGAAGGTGCGAACCCGACCATCGGAAAGGTCGGCGAGATCGAGGTCGTGCAGGAGAGCCGCCTAGAGATGATCCTGCCAAGACGCAAGCGCCGCGCGGTCGTCGAGGCGCTGATCGCGGCTCACTCCTACGAGGAACCGGCGTACGACGTCTATGAGCTGGCGGAGCTGCCGAGCGAACGTGGTGGCGGCCGAGTCGGCGTACTGGAAGAGCCGCTGCCACTGCGGGAGTTCGCGCGGCTGGTCGCGGAGAGCCTGCCGCGGACCGAGCACGGCGTACGCGTCGCTGGGGATCCGGAGCGGATGATCGAGACGGTCGCGGTGGTCGGGGGAGCGGGTGACTCGGAGTTCGAGCGCGTGCGCGCCGCTGGGGTCGATGCCTGCCTCACCGCAGACCTCAGGCATCACCCGGCGACCGAGGCCAGGGCGTACGACGAGGGCCCGGCGCTGGTCGATGTCGCGCACTGGGCCAGCGAATGGCCGTGGCTGCCGGACGCCGAACGACTCCTGAGCGACGGGCTGGCAATCCAAGGCAGTACCGTGGACACTCACATCTCGACGCTCTGCACCGACGCCTGGACCCTGCGGCTCTGAGTGCACGACGACAACAACTGAAACCAGTTCTAAGGAGCCGACTCTGAACGCCGAGCCCGCCGTCCAACGCCGGCTGCTGGATCTGCAGGATCTCGACCTGCAGCTGGATCAGGTCGCGCACAAGCGCAAAGCCCTGCCCGAGCACCAGGCTCTGACCGACCTGGCCGCGGAGAAGTCGGTCGTCGATCGCGAGCTGGTCACCGTCGACACCGAGGTCAGCGACCTGCAGCGGGAGCAGAAGAAGGCCGATTCCGATGTCGACCAGGTCCGCCAGCGCAAGGCGCGCAACCAGCAGCGAATCGATTCCGGTCAGGTCAGCTCGCCGCGCGATCTGGAGAACCTTCAGCACGAGATCGGTTCGCTCGATCGGCGGATCGGCGACCTCGAGGACGCCGAGCTCGAGGTGATGGAGAAGCTGGAGGCCGCCGAGGTGGTGCAGGCGGAGCTGCGCTCCCGCGCCGAGTCGTTCGCAGACCGGCAGTCCGAGCTGGAAGGCACGCGGGACGCCGCGCTGAAGGAGCTGGACGAGCAGCGCGCCGAGTACGGCGACAAGCGCGCCGCGATCGCCGCCGAGCTGCCGGAAGCCCTCGTCACGCAGTACCAGCGGCTGCGGGAGCACAACGGCGGCATCGGCGCCGCGCCGCTGGTCGGCAAGCGCTGTATGGGCTGCCGGATGGAGCTTTCGCCGTCCGATCTGAACCGGATCAAGTCCTCGCCACCCGACGCCGTGCTGCGCTGTGAGGAGTGCGGCCGCATCCTCGTCAGGACGCCGGAGAGCGCCGCATGAGTGGTCCCGCCCACGTCATCGTCGAGGCCGACGGCGGCTCACGCGGCAACCCCGGACCAGCGGCGTACGGCGCTCTCGTCCGGGACCCGGCCACGGGTGAGGTGATCGCGCAGGACGGGAAGACGCTCGGCATCGCGACCAACAACGTCGCCGAGTACTCCGGCCTGATCGCCGGGCTGCAGTTGGCCGCGGAGTATGCGCCGGACGCCTCGATCGAGGTGCGGATGGACTCCAAGCTGGTGATCGAGCAGATGGCCGGCCGGTGGAAGATCAAGCACCCCGATCTGCAGCCGCTGGCGATCAAGGCGCAAGGACTCGCGCCGTTCGGGACCGAGTGGACCTGGGTGCCGCGCGCGCAGAACTCGGCCGCCGACGCGCTCGCGAACAACGCGCTCGACGGGGTGCCGATCCCGCTCAAGCCGGAGCCGCGGACGTCGGCTGCGGCCGAGCCCAAGCAGCCGTCGGATCTGCAGAAGGCCTTACAGGGTTGGGGCGGGCAGGCCGAGCCCCCGACCCAGCTGATCTTCCTGCGGCACGGTGAGACGCCGCACACGGCCGAGAAGCGATTCTCCGGAGCCGGCGGTGACGACCCCGCGCTCAGCGAGACCGGTCGCGCGCAGGCCGTCGCGGCCGCCGAGTACCTGGCCCGCATCGGCGGCGTGGACGCGCTCGTGACGTCGCCAATGGTCCGCACCCGCCAGACCGCAGAGGTTGTCGGCCAACGCCTCGGGCTCGACGCGGTCGTGGACAACGGCTGGATCGAATCGTCGTACGGCGATTGGGACGGTCATACCTTCGCCGAGGTCCAGCAGAAGTGGCCGGACGCCCTCAACGCCTGGCTCGAGTCGACGAGTGTCGCGCCGCCCGGTGGCGAGTCGTTCGACGCGTCTGCGCGGCGCGCGCGGTCGGCCCGGGACGGCCTGCTGGCCAAGTACCCAGGCAAGACCGTGGTCGTGGTCACCCACGTCACCCCGATCAAGCTGATGGTCCGATCGGTGCTCCAGGCCCCGATGAGCTCGGTGTTCCGGATGGAGTTGCGCCCGGCAACCCTGACCGAGATCCATTGGTACGCCGACGGCCTCGCGTCACTGCGCTCCTTCAACGTGCAACCCTCGCTAGTCTGACCGCACAGGTCGTATACAGGGACGGAGAGCTCAGTGCCGCTGCAGAGGGTTCATTTCGCCGAGGAAGTGCCCGAGGTGTTCCGGACGTCCCTGCAGGACATCCGGCGTGAGCTCGACGTACCGGCGGAGTTTCCGCCCGAGGTGGTCGCGGCGGCCCTTGCGGCGGTGAAGAATCCGCGCCTGCCCGACCTGGATCGGACCGACCTCGAGTTCGTGACGATCGATCCGCCGGACTCGATGGATCTCGACCAGGCCTTGCACATCGAGCGGACCGGCGACGGCTACACCGTCCACTACGCGATCGCCGACGTCGCCGCCTTCGTCCAGGCCGGTGACCCGATCGACGTGGAGGCACGCCGCCGAGGCGAGACCCTCTACGCGCCGGACAAGCGGACGCCGCTGCATCCGCCCGAGCTGTCCGAGGGTACGGCGTCTTTGCTGCCCGACCAGGTCTGTCCGGCCTTGCTGTGGACGATCACGGTCGACGCGACCGGCGAAGGCACCGGCGTGACCTGCGAACGCGCGCTGGTGAAGTCGCGCGCCAAGCTCAACTACGCCGGTGTGCAGAAGGACCTCGACGCGGGCACCGCCTCCGAGTCCCTGCAACTCCTGCGCGAGGTCGGCAAATTTCGCGAACAGCGGGAGCTCCAACGCGGCGGCGTCAACCTGCCGATCCCCGACCAGGAGGTCGTCACCTCCAACCACGGCTGGGGTCTGGAGTTCCGCGCGCCGCTGCCGGTCGAGGGCTGGAACGCGCAGATCTCCCTGCTGACCGGGATCTCGGCGGCCGAGTTGATGATGAAGGGCAAGATCGGCATCCTGCGTACGCTGCCCGAGTCGCACGACGACCTGCGGCACAAGCTGGAGAACACGGCCAAGGCACTCGGGCTGACGTGGCCGGCCGAGACGTCGTACGCCGCTTTCATCCACGGACTGGATCCGAAGGTCCCGGCGCACGCGGCGATGCTGGCGGCCTGCACGGTGTTGTTCCGCGGCGCCGGGTACACGGCGTTCTCGGGGAGCCTGCCGGAGAAGCCGGAGCACGCGGCGATGAAGGCGGAGTACGCACACGTCACCGCGCCGCTGCGGCGGCTGGTCGATCGGTGGACCGGCGAGATCTGCGTCGCGCTGTCGGCCGGGACCGAGGTGCCGGCCTGGGTGCGCGAGTCGATGGACGAGATCCCCAAGGCCATGGACGAGGCGGACCGGCGTGCGCATGCCTACGAACGCTCGATCGTCAGCATGGTCGAGGCGGGCCTGGTCGCGGAGAAGGTCGGGGACGAGTTCGACGGTGTGATCACCGACGTCGACGATCGCGACACCACCCGGGGCATCGTGGCGCTGTCCGCGCTCGCGGTCGAGGGTCGCGTCAGCGGTACGGCGCCGTTGCCGCTCGGTCAGGCGGTCCGGGTGAAGCTCGTCGAGGCCGACATCGCCAAGCGCACGATCGCCTTCCAGCTAATCCCTTAGGTAATCCTCGACGGCAGCGGTCGTTCGCTTCAGGTCGCCCGTTGCGAGCAGGTCGATCAAGGCACCGCGCAGCATCGCGAGGACGGCCGTACGACGTGCCTCGGCCTTGGCGGCCCCCGGATCCGGCTGACTCGCCTTGAGCAGCTCCAGCCAGTCGTCGACGGTCGAGCGCGCGTAATCGCCCCACGGGCCATCGGGTGCGACCAGCGAACGCCCGTACGCCTCGACCCACAGTTTCATCAGCTGCCGCCGCTCCGGCGCCGCCAGCCAGGTCCACAGCTCCCGGGCGACGGCGGTCAGCCCGGGGGGTTCGTCGTACCGGTCGTCGATCTTGTGGAGCAGCGCGAGCTCCTCGACCCGCGCCCGGGCGAGCAGCGCGCGGATCAGGCCGTCCTTGCTGTCGAACAGGAACAGCAGCACCCGCGGACTCGAGCCGATCGCGGTGGCGAGTGGCCGCAACGAGAGGTCGGCCAGCCCATGGGTGAGCGAGTACTCGTACGCGCGCTCGAGCAGTTCCTGCTGGCGTGCGGAAGGGGCTGGCTTCGTGGTCGGCACCACGCTAGTATCGCTCACTGAAACAGTCGTGTCAGTAGGATGGGTAGGGTCGATGACGAAGCTGATCAGAAGACTGGGGGAGCCGGGCGATCTCGGCTGGGTGGTGCAGGCGCACGGCGAGATCTACGCGGCCGAGTACGGCTGGGGTCTGGCGTACGAGGTGTTGATCGCGCAGATCGTTGCGGAGTACGGCACCGATACGGATCCCGAGCGCGAAGCGGCCTGGATCGCCGAGGTCGACGGCGAGCGGGCCGGCAGCGTATTCTGCGTGCGCGGTCCCGATGAGCTGACCGCGAAGCTACGGCTGCTCCTGGTGACGCCGGCCGCGCGCGGTCTCGGCCTGGGTGCCGAGCTGGTCGACACTTGCATGGAGTTCGCGCGCGCTGCCGGCTACAAGCGGATGGTGCTGTGGACGAACGATCCGTTGGTTGCCGCCCGCCACATCTACCTCGCCCGTGGCTTCACGCTGACCGCCTCGGAGCCGCACGAGCTGTGGGGCGACAGCGTGCTCGGGCAGACGTACGAGCTCGATCTCTAACGTCCGCAGACAGGTGCGCCCGGAGCCGGCGTCTTGTGCAGGGCGTTGGCCAGGAAGGACGTGAGGTAACCGTTCTGGACCGTGATCGCGTGCCGTGGTCCGGCGCTGCCGAGCGGGAGGTACGTGCGCAGCGGAGCGGCGAGGTAGTAGACGCCGTAGTCGGTGAAGTTGAAGTGCCGTGTCCCCGGAACCGTTGCGCACCAGGCCGTACCGGTGCTTGCCTTGAGCAACGAGATGGCGCGCTCACGGTCCTTGTCCTGCTTGGCGTCCGGGCCGCACACGCTGGTGATGCAGGAGTCGTCGGCCCCGAGCAGGAGGACGGGCGCCTTCAGGCCTTTCGTGACGACATCGCCGTACTGGCTGCCGTCCAGATCGATCGCGGCCGCGCAGCGCTGGTCGAGCCGGCACGCCTCGAGGGACGCGGCTCCGCCGAACGAGTGGCCGACGTACGACGGACCGATCGAGCCGTCGGTGCTCTTCGGTAGTTGCTTGCCGACCATGCCCGCCGCGAAGCGGGCGTCGGCAGCCCAGACGCCGACGAGGTGATCGCCGATTCTGCGCGCGTTCTCGTTCTCGTCCCCGAGGTTCGGCGGGTTGGCGTCCGGCTTGCTCGCGATCGCCTGTCCGTCGAGCACGGTGAGATTCGCGCTGTACGTCGGAGTGACACCGGCGACCAGGTAGCCATGACTCGCGAGGTCCTCCGCGATGCTTGCGTACATCGGCGCAGACAGGCCCATTCCCGGCATGAGTACGACGACGGGGAACCGGCCCGGCGCGATGGGTGCGCCGTCCAGCGCGCGATCCTGCAGCGTGTCGAACGGTCCTTGCAGTAACGAGAGCGGTGACTTCAGATGCAACTGGCTCCACAGACCCGGCGCGTACTCGGCCCTGCGGCCAGTGGTGTCCTTGGCGACCGGATACCAGAGCCAGACCGAGAGTTTCCGCGGGCCATCGGTATACGGATCGCGCCGCGGCGCGTCGGTCCACTCGAACGTACGCCGCCCGACCTGAAAGGTCCCGGTGGGTTCCGGTAGGGCGACCGGCTCGGACCGTTTCACCATGATCCACCCGACATACCCCGCACCACCGAGCAGCACGATCAGGAGCAGGATCACGATCCCGGTCCGTACTCGCCTCCGCATGCGCCAAGTTTGTCACCCGAGCGTGTCGAACTGGCGACGTCGGCTCCGACGTCGCGGGTGAATCTCATCGAGGAGGCTGGAATGAATCTGCCCGAGGTCGTGTCCCGGGACGTTTGGCTGCAGGCGCGGCAAGCGCTGCTCGCCGAGGAGAAGGCGTTCACCAAGCAGCGCGACGCGCTCAACACCCGCCGCCGCGAGCTGCCGATGGTCCTGGTCGACAAGCCGTACGTCTTCACCGGCGCAGCCGGCTCGGTGGGACTGGCGGACCTGTTCGAGGAGCGTCCGCAGCTGGTGATCTACCACATCATGTACCCGCCCGAGTGGGATGCGGCTTGTCCGAACTGCACGGGCTTCGTGGACGAGATCGGATCACTCGAGTTTCTCCACAGCAGTAACACGACGTTCGCGCTGGTGTCCCGGGCGCCGTACGAGAAGCTGGCCGCCTACCGAACCGCGCGTGGGTGGCCGTTTCCCTGGTACTCGTCGGCCGGGAGCGACTTCAACTACGACTACCAGGTCACGCTCGACGAGTCGGTCGTTCCGTTCGTGTACAACTACCGCACCAAGGCGGAGTGGGATCTGCTGCCCGACAACGAATTCATCCAGCAGGAACAGCCCTTCGACCTGCACGGGCTGAGCTGCTTCCTCCGCGTCGGCGACGCCGTACACCATACGTACTCGACGTACGGTCGCGGCCCGGACTCGATGACGTTCACGCCGACCGCGCTCGACCTGACCGCGCTCGGACGTCAGGAGCCGTGGGAGCAGCCTGCCGGCCGCAGCACCGCGCTCGATGACGGGAACGGGCCGGTCATATAAGCCGGACACCGTCCACTCCCGCTCTGACCAGCGCGATTTATGCCGCCCGTTCCGTCTGTGTTCCGTCCGGCGCCGAAAATCTCGACAACGCGGCATCCACCGCAGCCACCGCCCGCTCATGATCGATCGGCCACAGATGCCCGTACGTCCGCAACGTCTCCGTCGAATCGCGATGCCCCAACCGCTCAGCCACCGCCACAACCGACAGGCCCGCCGAGATCAGCAACGACGCGTGGTGATGACGGAGCTCGACGATGCTGAAGCCGCGGTCGTCGAGCTCGTCTTGCCCCGTCGAAACCCCGGGGCCTGGCCTGTCAAGCGGGCCTCGTGCCACGACGCTATGCGCGGCAGCGGCTACACCACCGGTGACCTACGGGCCGGGAGCAACGACAACGACAGTCTGCCCCAGACCGCCCACACCAGGCCTCCAGTTATCCACCTCAACGGGCCGCGGGAGCCAGCTCGCCGAGCTCGGCGTACAACCGGTCCGGGATCCGGCTGCCCAGCCACCACGGCCGGCGATCCTCGCAAACCGTCGACCTCGGCAGCCACTGCCGCATGCCCGGCGCCTCCCTGCGCCACCGCGTCCGCTGAAGCACGATCGACCCGTCCGACCAGGCCGGAACCGACACCGTGCGGACACCCCCATCCCTCAAGGTGTCCAGGATCCATCCGCTACCAGCCGGCGGCTCGTCAGGCAGATGTGGTTCGTCCGCGAGCGCGAGACGCCAGACGATGCCGTACTGCCAGTTGTCCGCCAGGCTGAGGGAGTGGACATTCAACCCCGGGGTGCTCACCGGTACTCCAGGTCGTCGTGCCGCTCCCACGCCGTACCCAGCACCGGCCATCCCCGATCCGTCACCTCGATCGGTTCAGGCGGTGGCGGGGGATTGGCCGCCAGCTCGACCGCGCGGACCTTCTCGGCCGGCGGCCGGTCCGACGACAGGATCGCGAGTATCTGCTGCCGGACCCCGCATGACTCGCAGGCTGTTTCCTGACCCACCCCGTGCTCCGTTCCACGTCTACCGCGCGGCGGCCCGCCGCCCGGTACGCGACGGACCGCCTATCTGGAACGGCCAGGGCGACAGGGCAGGGGAACCGCACCGATCGCCGACGCGCCTCACGGGCTCACCCACCGCCCTGGCCGGATAGACGCAACGCTAGGGCGCCGTTACTGAAAGCTGAACGAAGTTTCTAGAGATTTCTCCCAGGCTCTTGACTCTTTCGCAGTCAGGTTTGCACTCTGTGTGAGCAACATAGCTAGACGATCAACCGGCACTCACCGAGGAGAGTCACCAATGCAGCACCCGCAGCCCGAGCAGCTCAACCACATCGCCACCGATCCCAGCACGAACAAGGAAGGCAGCCCGTCGTACTACGCGACCGACGACGGCCGGTACATCGTCCAGGGCTACAAGCTGACCAGTGACCTGGCACGCGGCCAGCTGGTCAACTTCCCCGAAGGTGAGGACGCCGTCATCATCACCCCCGGCCTCGTTGAACTGATCCTCGCCCACCACGCTGGCAAGACCGGCCCCACGGCGTGACCGAACCGACCTTCGTCAACGTCGGCGCGGAGTTCGTCGAGTTCGCCCGCAGCTACCAGCACACGGCGTACCGGCTCGAAGTACGAGACAACTACGCCGACCCGACCGAGGCCGAGCACGTCCAGAAGTTCGTCGCCGGCGAGCCAGACGACGAGTCGTGGATGGAAGACTGGATGGGCCTCGTGCTCCGGCGTACCTTGGAAGGCCGGCGGATCGAGCGAGTTCGAGTGGTCACGGAGCCCTGGTCGGACTACGTCAGATACGGGCTGCACTCGGCTCGCCTCAACACCGCAGCCGGAGAAGACATCCGCTACATGCCGCGCGACCGTGCGCGCGAGCTGGGCCTGCCGGAGTACGACTATTGGCTCCTCGATTCGCACAAGATGTGCATCCTTAGGCACGATGACCAGGACGTGCTGCTCGGGGCCGACATCATCCACGACCCGGCGGTGACACTCGAACACACCTACTTCCGGGACGTCGCCCGGCGGTTCGCTCTCCCGCGGGCCACGTACCTGTCAAAGTACGACGACGAGTTCCTCAGCAAGAGCAACATCGACAAGTAAGCGAGCGTGGGTGTCCAGTTTCCAGCGAGCACGCGAGGCGCTCGGCAACCGACTCCGGGAGCTGAGACTGGACGCCCACCTCACCGGGCGCGATCTAGCCGGCGCGGCCTCGTGGGTCCCGTCCAAGGTCTCCAAGATCGAGTCGGGGCAGCAGACGCCCACCGACGCAGACCTGACGATGTGGGCCCATATCTGTGGTCGCGAGGCGATCGTTCCAGAGCTGGTCGGCGCCCTGCGCTCCCTCGAGCAGCAGTACGTCGAACACCGGCGCATGTTCCGTACAGGCCTGCCCTCCCGGCAGCGTTCGATCGCAGAGATCGAGGCGAACACATCCCTCACCCGGAACTTCGAACCTTGCTTCGTGCCCGGCCTGCTGCAGACCGCCGAGTACGCTCGCTACCGGTTCGCCGAGGGTGACCCGGATGAGTCCGAGAGGGGCGTCCCGAGGAGCGAGGCCGAGCTCGACGAGGCCATCGCCGCGCGGATGGACCGGCAGCGGATCCTGCACCGCGGCGAGAAGAAGTTTCACTTCGTCATGACCGAGGCAGTGCTGCGCTACCAGGTGTGCCCGCCCGACGTGATGACCGGGCAAATAGGTCACCTGATCTCGATGACGACGCTGCCGGCGATCCGCGTCGGGATCATCCCGTTCGATGCGAAGTACAGGGTCGGGCCGCAGCACGGCTTCTACCTATATGACGGCAAGCTGGTGCTAGTCGAGCTCTTCACCGCCGGCCTGAAGATCACACAGGCCGACGAGATCGGCGCATACGAGCGGGTCTTCGGCCACCTCGCTGAGGCTGCGGTGTACGGCGCCGAGGCCCGGGAGATCCTGACTCGGACCCTCGGCCAACAGCAGGTCACAACGGGCTGATCCGGCGTGCCGGCTGTTCCGTCGCTGTTCCGTCCGAGCTAAGAATTCCGCCGGTGTTCCGCCCGCCAGGCATCACAACGTATGACATCGACACACAAGGCAACACAGCGTTCCTGCAGGTCACAGCCACAATGCGTCCGGGCACGCTGACAGAATGAACGGGTCGGTCTGTAAGCCGGATTCTGTCGAGTGCGATCATCCATCTACGGTGACCGTTGCCGGGCACCTCCAGCAGCCTACCCGCGAGCTCGGGCGGGCAGCCCTCGAACGCTCGCGCGGACGATGGTTGCCCATCGTCCTTCTTGGCCTTGCTCCACGTGGGGTTTACCGAGCCTCCGCAGTCACCTGCGGAGCTGGTGGTCTCTTACACCACCGTTTCACCCTCACCCGCACTTCCATGAACCACGGGGTTCACGAAAGCCGCTGGCGGTCTGTTCTCTGTGGCACTGTCCCGCGGGTTGCCCCGGGTGGGCGTTACCCACCACGTTGCCCTGTGGAGTCCGGACTTTCCTCGGCGTCCGCTCACGCGGACGACGCGATCGCCCGACCGACCCGTTCCGTCCCTCAGGATACGGCTTCGGCGCCGACCACGGGCCATTGGCCGTCCGCACCCCGTTCATAGGCCCGTACGTCGACGACCGCATCGAGGTTCAGTGGGCCGTAGATGTGCGGGAAGCTGATCCCGATCCCGTCCAGGTCCTCGTCACACACTGCGGAGACCAGGTGCTCGGTATCGATCACGAGCAGACACAGCGGCTCCTGGACGTCGGCGTACGCGAAGTTCGCCACCATCGCCACCTGCTCCGGGCGGGATGCGTGGATGAACGTCGCTCCGTCGTCGAGGGACTTGCCCCGGGTCGACCAGCGATAGCTGCCGGCCTCCTGGGCGGCCGCCCATTGGTCCGCGAACGCGATATGCAGAATCGTCGCCATGCGCACAGGTTAGAACGGCGAGCGGCCGGGGCGCGGGCGCCAGGGCGCGCAAAATCGTGGCTGATGAATGCAAAAACCTGGCAAAATACTTTGGCTGGTCACCCAACGAAGTCTTGACGTGACCGACCGAGACAGGAAATATCCGATAGCACCCAGGGTTCTCCCGCTCCCGGCCGATGGGTCCGCCCCCTAGCGTCCAGTTGAGGTCTCATGCGCTTCCTCACGCGCTCGCCCATGCCCAAAATCCTTCCGAGAGTCCTGTTGTGTCTCGCGATGACCGCCGGGTTGCTCGCCGCCGGCGGAGCTCCTGCCGGCGCCGCTGCCGGCACGACCGCCTGGCAGAACGGGTCGTTCGTCGTCGACACTCCGAACCTCGTCCGTCGCTCGGACGTCGTCCTGCAGCGACCCAACACGGCAGCGACGGAGTCGCTACCACTCGGCAACGGCGCCCTCGGCGCTGCCGTCTGGGCTGCCGACGGCTTCACCGCCCAGCTCAACCGCACCGACACCTTCCCCGACCGCAAATCCCTTGGCCAATTGGTGATCCCGGGCCTGTCCCGGCTCACCACCGCCGCCGACTTCAGCGGCACCCTAGACCTGTACGACGGGATGCTGCGCCAGTCCGGCGGTGGGATGACCCTGACCGCCTTCATCCGCGCCGACACGCAGCAGCTCGTCGTCGACGTCACGGGTGCCGACCCCAACAGCACCCAGACCGCGCAGGTGAAACTGTGGTCCGGCCGTTCGCCGCAAGCCCGGGCGTCCGCCGCGATCGCGGCGCTGGCCGAGACCTGGGTCGACAACAACGGCGCCGGCGCCTCCGGCCGCACCTTCGGCTCCCTCGCCGGACTCACCGCGGGTGGGCGCAACGTCGTTGCCTCCACGCCCACTTCGCTCACCGGCCAGGTCGCCTTCCAGCCGAACGCCGATGGTTCGTTCCGGATCGTAGTCGCGGCACCGACGTGGACCGGCGGCGACTCGATCGCGACCACGACGTCGGTCCTGAACGGCGCCGCGACCCGGCCGGCCAACGAAGTCCGCGACGCCCATCTCCAGTGGTGGCACAACTACTGGAGCTCCGCGGGCCTGATCAAGATCAGCTCGGCCGACGGCACCGGAGACTACGTCGAGAACCTGCGGACGATCTTCCTCTACGCGAGCGCGGCCCAGAGCCGTGGTGTCCTACCGGGATCGCAAGCCGGTGTCGCGGACCTGTTCACGTTCTCGCAGGACAAGCGGGACTGGTATCCGTCCGGCTACTGGTTCTGGAACCTCCGAATGCAGGTCGGCGCAAACCTCGCCGCAGGCCTGCCCAGCCTGAATGATCCGGTCTTCCGCCTCTACTCGAGCAATCTCAACGAGATCGCCAATTGGACCTCGGCGCATATGCCCGGCCGTACCGGTCTCTGCGTCCCGGAGACCATGCGATTCAACGGCAACGGCACCTACAACGGCGGCACGGACAATTCGTCCTGCGATTCGACGATCACTCCGTCGTACAACTCGCTGACCGTGACAACCGGTGCCGAGATCGGATTGTGGGTCTGGCAGCACTATCAGATGACCGACAACCGGTCGTTCCTGTCGGCGAACTATCCGCTGATCCGCGGCGCCGCCCAGTTCCTGCTGTCCCACGCGACGACGGGCTCGGACGGCAAGCTGCACACGACGTCGAACTCGCACGAGACCCAGTGGAATGTCACCGACCCCACTACCGACATCGCGGCCATGCAGGCGTTCTTTCCGGTCGCGGTCCAGGCGGCGCAGACGCTTGGCGTCGACGGCGATCTCGTCAACCAGCTGAACGCCGCGATCCCGAAGATCCAACCGTTGCCACGCACCGACACCGCGACCCAGACCCAGCTGCTCGGTCCGTCGTCCGATGCCGCAGGCAACAACATGATCGGTCTCTCCACCCAACCGACCGCGCAACGCCACAACAGCGAGAACATCGGCCTGGAAGCGGTCTGGCCGTACAGCCTGGTCGGCGACAGCGGTCCGCTGACCGCGCTCGGCCGCCGGACCTTCACCTCGCGCAGCTACGTGAACGGCAACGACTGGAGTTTCGACCCACTGCATGCCGCGCGACTCGGCTTGGCGAGCGACGTCAAGACCACGTTGCTGGCCGCGATCCGCCAGTACCAGGTCTACCCGTCCGGTTTCGCGAGCTTCACCGCCCAGCCGGCGTTTGAGCCCTACATCGAGCAATCCGGCGTACTGGCGCAAACCGTGCCCGAGGCCCTGGTGCAGTCCTACGACGGCGTGCTGCGGATCGCGCCGGCCTGGCCGACCGACTGGACCGGCGAAGGAACGGTCGCCATCCAGCACAACTCGCGCGTGCACGTCCAGATCAGCAACGGATCCCCGACCACCGTTGCCATCACCTCGGGTGCGGCCCAGCAACTCGTCGTACGCAGCCCGTGGCCCGGGCAGAGCGTGACCGTGCTCGACGGTCAAACCCGTGCAACTGTCGTCGGTCCGCAGACCAACGCGACGTTCACCATCCCGGCGCAGGCCGGACGGTCCTACCTGGTGGAGAAGACCGGCTCGGCCCTGCAACCGTTCCAGGCGTTGTCCGGTACGCCGGCAACCACGGCCAGAAAGTGGGACAGGGCAACCATCGGCCTGCCGAAGGCCGGTCCCGGTACCGGCACGATCAGCTTGCGCGCTCGCGCCAACGGCAAGTACGTCACCGCAGGCACGGGTACGCCGTTGATCGCGAACAGCGACACGATCGGCACCGCCCAGCAGTTCGACCTGGCCGACCTCGGCGGCGGCAACGTGTCGCTGAAGGCCAGGGCCAACAACCTGTACGTCGCAGCCGACAACGCCGGCGCGGCACCACTGCTCGCCAAGAACTCGGCGGTGGGCTCCTGGGAGACCTTCGCCCTGATTCGCAACGGCGACGGCACGGTCAGCTTCCGCGCGCAGGTCAACAACAACCTCGTCTGTGCGGACAACGCCGGCGCGGCTCCACTGATCGCCAACCGAACGGCGATCGGTCCCTGGGAATCATTCGATCTGATCACCAACTGAAGGGGTCTGCCATGACCAAGAAAGGTGTACGGCGGATCTCTGTGCTGATCACGTCCGTACTGCTAGCTGCCCTAGGGCTCAGCGCACCAACCGCCCAAGCGGGCTCGACCATCCCGCCCGGCGACTACCAGCAGGTGTCACTGGCCAGTGGCGCCAACGAGCTCGGTGAGGCGATGTCACTGGCCGTCCTGCCGAACAGGTCGGTGGTTCACACCGCCCGCGACGGCTCGGTCCGGATCACCGACGCCGCCGGCACGACCACGCTGGCCGGCAAGCTCAACGTCTACACGCACGACGAGGAAGGGCTGCAGGGCGTCGCGGTCGATCCCAACTTCGCCACCAACCGCTTCATCTACCTGTACTTCTCACCTCGCCTCAGCACTCCGGACGGCGATGCGCCGACCGACGGGACGCAGGCCGACTGGGATGCGTGGAAGGGTGAGCTGCACCTGTCCAGGTTCACCCTCAAGACCGACAACACCCTCGATCTGGCGAGCGAGAAGATCGTGTTGAGGGTCGCCAACGATCGGGGCCAGTGCTGCCATGTCGGCGGCGATCTCGATTTCGATGCCGCAGGCAACCTCTACCTGACCACCGGCGACGACAGCAACCCGTTCCAGTCCGACAGTTTCACCCCGATCGACGAGCGGACCAGCCGCAACCCGCAGTTCGACGCCCAGCGCAGCGCCGGCAACACCAACGACCTGCGCGGCAAGCTGCTCCGGATCCATCCGCAACCCGACGGCACCTACACGATCCCGACCGGCAACATGTTCGCGCCCGGAACGGCGCAGACCCGCCCGGAGATCTACGCGATGGGCTTCCGCAACCCGTTCCGGATGAGCGTGGACAAGGCCACCGGCATCGTCTACCTCGGCGACTACGGCCCGGACTCCGGTGTCACGGACCCGAACCGCGGGCCGAACGGTCAGGTCGAGTTCGACCGCATCACTGCGCCGGGCAACTTCGGCTGGCCGTACTGCACCGGCACGAACACGGCGACCGAGACGTACAACGACTTCCAGTTCCCGAGTGGTCCGTCGGGCGCCAAGTTCGACTGCGCGGGTGGAGTCACCAACAACTCGTTCCGCAACACCGGCCAGACGAAGCTGGCGCCGGCCAAACCGGCGTGGATCCGGTACGGCGGAGACGCCGGTACGCCGCCCGAATTCGGCAACGGCGGCTCCGAGTCGCCGATGGGTGGACCCGTCTACCGGTTCGACCCGAACCTCAACTCGGCGGTGAAGTTCCCGCAATCGCTGGACGGCCGCTTCTTCGCCGGTGAGTACGGCCGGAAATGGATCAAGGCGATCGAGGTGACCAGCAGCGGCGGGGTCGGCGACATCGGTGCGTTCCCCTGGACCGGCACTCAGGTGATGGACATGGCCTTCGGGCCTGATGGCGCGCTTTACGTGCTCGACTACGGCACCGGCTCCAACAATCAGGCGTTGTGGCGGATCGAGTGCCTGGGCAGCCAGAACCGGAACCCGATCGCCAAGGCCAGTGGCAATCCCACCTCGGGTGGCCGCCCGCTGACGGTGGCGTTCTCGTCCGCGGGCAGCTCGGACCCGGAGGGTGGTGCGTTGACCTACCGGTGGACCTTCGGTGACGGAGGTACGTCGACGCAGGCGAATCCGACGTACACCTACAACACCGCAGGCACCTTCACCGCGACGCTGACCGTGACCGATCCGACCGGGTTGACCGGCTCGGCCAATGTGCAGATCAGCGTCGGCAATACGGCGCCGACGGTGAATCTGCAGACGCCGGTCGACGGGCAGTTGTTCTCCTTCGGTGACACGGTTCCCTTCCAGGTGACGGTGACCGATCCCGAGGACGGGACGATCGACTGCTCGCGGGTGAAGGTGACCTACCTGCTCGGGCACGACGATCACCAGCACCAGATCACGTCGAAGACGGGGTGCAGCGGCTCGATCGCCGTACCGGTCGATGGTGAGCACGATCCGTCGGCCAACGTGTTCGGCGTCTTCGACGCGGAGTACACCGACAATGGTGGGCTCACGTCGCACAGCATCCACAAGTTGCAACCACGGCACCGCCAGGCCGAGCACTTCACCGCGCAGTCGGGTATCCAGTTGGCCGATCACGGTACGGCTGAAGGCGGCAAGACCGTCGGGTTCGTCGACAACAACGACTGGATCTCGTTGGCGCCGTACGCGGTGAGCAACGCGACGTCGTTCACCGGACGCGTCTCGTCGGCCGGTCCCGGCGGGACGATCGAGGTCCGGGCCGGGTCCGCGACCGGTGCGCTGATGGGGACCGTGGCAGTGGCGCCGACGGGCAGCTGGGACACCTTCACCAACGTCTCGGTCAACCTGACCAACAAGCCGGCCGGTACGACGACGTTGGTGCTCGTGTTCAAGGGGGCCACCGGCAACGGCAACCTCTTCGACCTGGACGCGTTCACGCTCGCGACCACAGGAGCTGGGGCGGTCACCACCGAAGGCGAGGCGTTCACCTCGCAGTCCGGCGTTCAGGCCGCCGCACATGCCGGCGCGAGTGGTGGCGCGACGCTCGGCTACATCGAGAACGGCGACTGGGCCGGGTACTCCGGAGTCAGCACGGCCGGGATGCACGGGTTCAGCGCGCGGGTCTCATCGGCCGGTTCGGGCGGGACTCTCCAGATCCGTGCGGGCTCCGCGACCGGCACGCTGCTCGGATCGGTCGCTGTACCGGTCACTGGTGGCTGGGAGACGTTCCAGACGGTCTCGACCACCTTGAACGCGGCTGCGAGTGGGCCGTTGTTCCTGACGTTCACCGGTGGCGCCGGAAACCTGTTCGACGTCGACACCTTCACCGTCACTCCCTAAGGGGCTTGCTATGACTACCTTCACGCGCCGTACCGCATTGATCACGGGTGGACTGCTGGCCGTGGGCTTCGCGGCTCCGCAGGCGTTCGCAGCGCCGTACCAGGTGCTGGTGTTCAGCAAGACGGCCGGCTTCCGGCACGACTCGATCCCGGCCGGCATCCAGGCGATCCGCGAACTGGGTGCCGCCAACGGATTCACCGTCACCGCGACCGAGGACAGCACTGTCTTCACGACCGCGCAACTCGGGGCGTACAAGGCCGTGGTCTTCCTGAGCACGACCGGTGACATCCTCAACGACGCACAGCAGACGGCGTTCCAGTCGTACATCAACGGCGGCGGCGGGTACGTCGGAGTCCACGCGGCCGCGGACACCGAGTACGGATGGCCGTTCTACGGGCAGCTGATGGGCGCGTGGTTCAACAGCCACCCGGCGATCCAGCAAGTGACGGCGCGGGTCGAGGACCGCACACACCAGTCGACCGCCCACCTGGGTACGACGTGGGTCCGCACCGACGAGCTGTACAACTACTCGACCAACCCCCGGCCGAACGTGCACGTGCTGATCAACCTGGATGAATCGACGTACACGGGCGGGAACATGGGCGATCATCCGATCGCCTGGTACCACTCGGTCGGTTCGGGCCGCTCGTTCTACACCGGCTTCGGGCACACCATCGAGTCGTACTCCGAGCAGGCGTTCCGCCAACACCTGCTGGGCGGCATCCAGTACGCCGCAGGAGCCACGTCCACGCCTCCTGTCACACAGGTGGAGGGCGAGGCGTTTACGTCGCAGTCGGGCGTACAGGTGGCCGGACACAACGGTGCCAGTGGCGGTGCGACGCTCGGCTACATCGACAACGGTGACTGGGCCGGCTATTCGCAGGTGAACCTGACCGGCAAGACCGGCTTCAGCGCACGGATCTCGTCGGGTGGAGCCGGCGGCACGATCCGGATCCGGTCGGGGTCTGCGACCGGGCCGGTGCTCGGGACGGTCGCCGTACCGGTCACTGGCGGCTGGGAGAACTTCCAGACCGTCTCGACCACGCTGACGGCCGCCGGAACTGGGCCGCTGTTCCTCACGTTCAGTGGTGGCTCGGGTTCGCTGTTCGACATCGACACCTTCTCGCTGAGCTAGCGGGAGCCCGGAGCCGCTCGTCCTTCGCGGCGGGCGGCTCCACGGTCGTTTAGGGTGCTGGGCATGGCGACGGATGAGAACACCAGCGCAGAGATCCCGGCCGAGAAGAAGCCTGCGCCGCCGGTGGACGCGTTGGTGACGACGCAGCACACGCTGAACGTCGACGGGCGCGAGCTGGCGTACACCGCGACCACCGGGCGGATCGTGCTGCGGCAGGAGGTGCTGACCGACGGCAAGTTCGACGGGCACGTGCCGAAGGCCGAGGTGTTCCTGACTGCGTACACGCTGGACGACGCCGACGCGGCCGACCGGCCGGTCACGTTCGCGTTCAACGGTGGTCCCGGCTCGTCGAGCGTCTGGCTGCACCTCGGGCTGCTCGGCCCGCGCCGCGTGGTGTCTGGTGACGCGGGTTCGGTCGCGGCGCCGCCGTACCGGCTGGTCGACAACGTGGAAACCTTGCTGCAGCACAGTGACCTGGTCTTCATCGACCCGGTCGCGACCGGGTACTCACGGGCGGTCGAGGGCGAGAAGCCGGGTGAGTACCACGGGTTCACCCGCGACCTGGAGTCGGTCGGCGAGGTGATCCGCTTGTGGACGTCGCGCAACGGACGCTGGATGTCGCCGAAGTTCCTGGCCGGTGAGTCGTACGGCACGATGCGCGCCGCCGGGCTGGCCTCGCATCTGCAGGAACGGCACGGGATGTACCTGAACGGGATCATGCTGATCTCGTCCGTGCTGGAGTTCGGGACGCTCGACTTCACCCCGGGCAACGATCTCGCGTACACGCTGTTCCTCCCCACGTACGCCGCGATCGCGCACTATCACGGGTTGATCCCGGACCGGTCGCTGCCGGAGGTGCTCGCCGACGCCGAGCGGTTCGCGGCCGGGCGGTACCCGAACGCGCTTGCCCAGGGCAACCGAATCCCGGCGGACTACCGCGCCGAGGTGGTCACCCGGCTGGCGGAACTGACCGGGCTGAGCGAGGACTACATCGATCGCGTGAACCTGCGGATCGAGCACATGCGCTTCTTCGCCGAGCTGCTGCGCTCGCGCCGCCAGGTCGTCGGTCGGCTGGACGGTCGGTTCATCGGCTGGGACGCGGACGCCGGCGGCGAGAAGCAGGACAACGACCCGTCGTTCAGCGCGATCACCGGACCGTACACGGCGGCTTTGAATCACTATGTCCGCGTGGAGCTCGGCTACGAGAACGATCTGCCGTACGAGATCATCAGCTTCGACGCGGCGAAGGAGTGGTCCTTCAAGGAGTTCGAAGGGCAGCAGATCAGCGTTGCCGAGAAGCTCGCCGAGGCGATGCGCGTGAACCCGCACCTGAAGATCCATGTCGCGTCCGGTCACTACGACGGCGCCACGCCGTACTTCGCGACCGAGAGCACGCTCGCGCGGCTTCAGATCCCTGCGGAACTCGTCGCCAACATCGAAACCAAGTACTACCCGGCCGGCCACATGATGTACGTCCACGACGAGTCCCGCGTCCAGCAATCGTCGGACCTGGCTGCGTTCATCCAGTCCGCGTCGTGACCGTGCTGATGCGGTCCGCCGCACCTTTGGCCGGACCGCCGGTAGCCGGCGTCGTCCTCCGGCCGCCTGCACCAGCTGACATCCAGGCCCTTGGGCGCCTCTACTTCGAGGCGTACGAACCAGGCGTGGCCGCGGCGACCCTGGAAGAAGCCATCGAAGACATCGAGCTCAGCTTCGAAGGCCACTACGGCACCCTCGACCTGAACCTCAGCCGCCTGGCCTGGTCAGGCGATCACTTGGTCGGCGCGATCCTCGTAGTAGACCGAGCCCCCTGGCCCGACACCCCCGACTGCCCCTTCATCATCGAACTCTTCACAGCCCCCACCCACCGCCGCCAAGGAATAGCCCGCCGACTCCTCTCCACCTGCGCCACAACAACCGTCGCCCTCCGCGTCGAGGACACCAACACCCCAGCCCGCACCCTCTACACAACCTCGGACTTCACACCGCTCAGTTGATGCACGGTCCTTGCCCGGGCCGGCGGATCGGCCCCACTCACCAACCGAGACCCTCGACCACCCCTCTCCGACCAGTCACCATCTCATGGGGTATCCCATGAGATGGCCGGTTCTCCGGTCAAATCGCAGTGGGAGAACGGACAACCTCATGGGATACCCCATGAGATGGTCGGCCTGTCGGGTCGGGGTTGCCGAGTCGTGGTGAATGGTTCGGGGCGGGGTTTCGAGTCGTGGATTTCGGCGGGTGATCGTGCGTGTCGTCGACCACGATCCACGACTCAACTCACGACACGACACCACACGACACGACACGGCACGGCACGGGCCGGATGTCCCGCGTCGTGGCCGGCTAGGGGTAGATGCGGAAGCCTGAGTAGGTGCGGTGGTCGAACGACGCGTAGAAGTCTTCGGCCGTGTCGGTGACCAGGTCCACGCGTTGTGCTCCGGTCAGGGGTACGGCGTACTCGAGGAGGGCTCGGCCGATGCTCTTGCGGCGGTGGTCGCGGTGGACGGCCATCTGCGACAGGTGGGCCTGGATGTGACCGTCGCTTTGCAGGTAGGCGAATCCGACGACCTGCTCGCCTGCTACGGCGACGACCGTGGTGACACCGGGCGCGGTGAGGACCGCGTGGGCGCGCGCCGGGTCGGTCGAGAGGCTCGGCCAGTCTTCCGCGGCGCAGATCGCGGCGATGCCCGCTAGATGAGTTTCGTCGTAGCGGGTAACTCTCATGGGAGGGTGAGGATTTCGGCGCCGGTGGGGGTGACTACGAGGGTGTGTTCGAACTGGGCGGTGCGGGACTTGTCCTTGGTGGTGGCGGTCCAGCCGTCGGCCCAGAGGTCGTAGTCGTACGTGCCGAGAGTGAGCATCGGCTCGATCGTGAACGTCATGCCGGGCTCGATGACGTCGTCGAAGCGTTCGTCGTCGTAGTGCGGGATGATCAGGCCGGAGTGGAACGACGTCGCGATGCCGTGACCGGTGAAGTCGCGGACCACGCCGTACCCGAAGCGCTTGGCGTAGGACTCGATCACGCGGCCGATGATGCTGACCTGGCGACCAGGCTTGACTGCCTTGATCCCGCGCATCATCGCCTCGTGAGTGCGCTCGACCAGCAGCCGGCTCTCCTCGTCGACGTCACCGACCAGGAACGTCGCGTTCGTGTCGCCGTGGACTCCGTCCAGGAACGCCGTGATGTCGACGTTGACGATGTCGCCGTCCTCGAGCTGACGGTCGTCGGGGATGCCGTGACAGATGACCTCGTTGACCGACGTACACAGCGACTTCGGGTAGCCGCGGTAGCCGAGCGTCGACGGGTAGGCGCCGCGTTCGATCAGGTATTCGTGGCCGACCCTGTCCAGCTCGTCGGTGCTGACTCCGGGCTTCGCCGCGGCACCGACCGCCTGCAACGCGTCCGCGGCCAGTTTGCTCGCCACGCGCATCTTCTCGACCAGCTCGGGAGCCGTGACATACGAACCGTCGAACGGCGTCGGAGCCGGTTTGCCGACATAGTCGGGGCGCGGGATGGATGCGGGAACTTCGCGGCGCGGCGAGATTTTGCCGGGGGTAAGGATCGACATGATGGCACTATTCTAGGGAGCTGCGACAAGACTCCCAGGAGGTGGTCATCCAGATGAGCGACGATCACAGCAACGAGTGGTACTACAACGTCAAGACCGGCAAGGTCGAGCCGTACCAGGGTGAGAAGGCCGGCGACCGGCTCGGACCGTACAGCTCCCCGGAAGAAGCCGCCCGGGCCCTGGAGAAAGTCCAGGAACGCAACGAAGCCTGGGACAAGGATCCCAACTGGAACGACGACTGACGCTCGGCTGCTCGAGAACGCGCCAAGGGGCACCACCGGATCGGTGGTGCCCCTTGGGTTTGTAGCGGTCGACGTCGCGCGAACGCGGACGCCCGGATCAGCGGGTGACCCGCCGGGCTGCGGTCTTACGGGCCGGCGCCTTGCGCGCGGGGGCCTTCTTCGCAACCGCTCGCGTCGCGGGCGCCTTCTTGGCGGCCGTCTTGCGAACCGGGGCCTTCTTGGCCGCGACCTTCTTCGCCGGTGCCTTCTTGGCGGCGACCTTGCGCGCCGGGGCCTTCTTGGCCACGGTCTTCTTGGCCGGTGCCTTCTTCGCGGGCGCCTTCTTGGCGACAGTCCGCTTCGCCGGTGCCTTCTTCGCAGTGGTCTTCTTGGCTGCGACCTTCTTCGCCGGCGCCTTCTTGGCGACCGCCTTCTTCGCCGGAGCCTTCTTCGCCACTGTCTTCTTGGCCACCGTCTTCTTGGCCGCACTCACCTTCTTCGTCACTGTCTTCTTCGCTGCGCTCACCTTCCGCGCGGACGTCGCCTTGGTCGCTACCTTCTTTGCGGCGACCTTCTTTGCGGGAGCCTTCTTGGCGACAGTCTTCTTGGCGGGAGAAGCCTTTTTGGCTGTCGCCTTCCCTGCGGCTGCCTTCTTGGCTGGCACTCTGCCTCCTTGGTACGGCCGAGAAAACCACGGTGGATTCCTCGTCGTCATGATGATGACAACACTTGGTGCCTACGTAAAGCACCCGAAACGTCCGCAGGTTAAGGCGTATGAGTCGCAAAGGTCGGCGTAAATGCCGAAAATCCTTGTGCAGAAGGGATTCCGCTGCGCACCGAGCATGCCCGAGGTGCTCAAGAATTTCTTGGCGACACGCGCACAATCCGGGCCTCGAACGACGAAATCGGCGAGTGTTGTCATCGGCAACGTCCTGCGCGAAGGCAGTGCGGCAGGTGCTGGAAGAAGCGTTCGACAGGTGCTGGAAGACACGTACGACAGGTGCAGCAAGACAGGTGAGCGACGTGCGAGAGAGCTTGTTCGACGACCTCGGAGACGTCGTCGCGTTGCCGTTCGACGTGACGCGAGTGGTCAGTCTCGTGCCTTCGTTGACCGAGTCGATCGCGGCAACACATCAGCAGTTGATCGTTGGTGCGACCGACTGGTGCACGCATCCCGCGGACCTCGACGTGACCCGCGTGCGCGGTACGAAGAATCCCGATCTCGACGTCATCGCAGCGCTTGCTCCGGACGTCGTACTCGCGAACGCCGAAGAGAATCGCGCGGTCGATCTCGACGCGTTGCGAGCGCGCGGAATCGCGGTGTGGGTGACCGCGCCGACAACTGTCGAGGCGTCACTCGACTCACTCGAACGCATGCTGTCCGCGATCATCGGAGACGTTCCCGGATGGTTGCCGCAGGCGCGTGCAGTGTGGAGTCCGTCGTACGTCGGAAGCCGCCGCAGCGCCGTCGTACCAATCTGGCGTAGACCGTGGATGGCATTGGGCCGGGACACGTTCGCGGGTGATCTGCTCAGCCGGATCGGTATCGACAACGTGCTCTCCGATTCCGGTGAACGCTATCCGCGGATCGAGCTGGATGCGTTACCCGAGTACGACCTCGTGGTGTTGCCGGACGAGCCTTATGCCTTTTCACCGACGGACGGACCGGAGGCATTCCCGCGGCCGGCGAAGTGTGTCTCCGGGCGTCATCTGACCTGGTACGGACCGTCGCTGGTCGAAGCACGGCAAGTTCTCAGCGGACAGCTGGAGTGACGTGCGCCACGGCGACTGCTTGCGCCTCTAGACGCTTAGGTATGCCTCACCTACACTCGCTGCGTGCCATCGATGACCGCCAAGAAGAAGTGCTGCAAGGACAAGCCCAGGTGCAAGAAGTGCCCGGTTGTCCTGCTGCGGCTGTCGAAGGCCGGCTGCGCCGAGCGGATCGATCGCGATCACTACAAGGTCGACAAGAAGGTCCCGAAGAAGGTGCTGAAGGAGGCCCGGAGTCGCTGAGCCTCCTGCAGAGGGTCAGGACGCGCGGCGCAGGGTGATGGTGTCAGTCGCTTGACGCAGTAGCCCGGGGATCGTCGCGTGGGCGGCCTGACCGGTCGCCTCGAGGTCGTCGCCGTACCACCAGCCATGTGCGCTGATCGTCTCCAGCTCGAGCTTCTCCTGGTTGGCGAACGTCACGTCGACGCCGTCCACCGCGACCGCGAAGAAGGTCTGCTGCTGGATGATCCGGCAGCCACCCCACTCGAACTCGATCGTGCTCGTCGCCACCGGCGCACCGAGTGCATCGGGAGGCAGCTCGATGCCGACCTCCTCGCGCAGCTCGCGGCTGGCCGCCTCCGGGATCGTCTCGCCGTCCTCGACCCCGCCACCGATGGTGAACCAGTACGGCGTCTGTGGCTTCAGCGGATCCCAGCCGTGCAGGAGCAGGACCTTGCCGTCCGGCCGGACCGGCAGGACACGGGCCGTCGTCCGCCGGACGACGCCGCCTGGTGATGGCAATCGAGATTCGCTCACACCACAAAACGCTAGAGGACACACCCAAGTCACCGTCGCCTAATGCGGCGCGTCTCACATTAGTTGCCACGTGCCCGTTTGCCGGTGGTGGGAGGATCGAGGGCATGGCAACCATCGGTCTGGGTCTGGCGGCGCTCGGGCGTCCTGGGTACATCAACCTCGGTCATGAC
Source organism: Kribbella sp. NPDC055071 (assembly GCF_053608045.1). NCBI lineage: Bacteria > Bacillati > Actinomycetota > Actinomycetes > Propionibacteriales > Kribbellaceae > Kribbella > Kribbella sp. NPDC055071. Next base: position 218,201 of record NZ_JBSGUS010000004.1, on the reverse strand, counting down.
GAGGATCTCCCGCCGGGCCGGGCGGTTGAGGACCTGCGCGCCCGGACGCACGAGCTGCTCGAGCAGGCGTGGAAGGCCGGTGTTCGGTACTTCGATGCCGCGCGTTCGTACGGACTTGCCGAGACGTTCCTCGGTGAGTGGCTGACGCCCGAGCGTCGCAGGCAGCTGACCATCGGGTCGAAGTGGGGTTACACCTACGTCGCCGATTGGCGCACGGACGCGGACATCAACGAGGTGAAGGACCACAGCCTCGCGACGTTCGAGCGGCAGTGGCCGGAGACCCTTCAAGCGCTTGGTGGACCGCCGGACTTCTACCTCATCCACAGCCTGACGCCGGAGAGCCCGGCGCTCGGCGACCAGCGGTTGCTGGACCGACTGCGAGAGCTGGCGGACAGCGGCGTACGCGTCGGGCTGTCGACGAGTGGACCGCATCAGGCCGAGACGCTGCACAAGGCGCTCGAGCTGGGTGCGCCGTTCTCCGCAGTGCAGGCGACGTGGAACGTCCTCGAGAAGTCGGCCGGCAAGGCCTTGGCCGAGGCGCACGACGCGGGCTGGTTCGTGGTGCTGAAGGAGGTCGTCGCCAACGGTCGCTTGACCGCGAAGGCCGGCGAGACGCCGTTCAACGCGTTCGCTGCTCAGCACGGTGTCGCGCCGGATGCGCTCGCGATCGGCGCCGCCGTACAGCAGCCGTGGGCCGACGTCGTCCTCAGCGGCGCGATCACCACCGAACAGCTCGAGAGCAACCTCGCGTTCGCCACCGACGGGCCGCTCACCGAGTTCGTCCAGCAACCCGAGGAGTACTGGACCGAACGCTCCGCCCTGCCCTGGATCTAAATCGTCACATTCGCTCGTTCTCGTTCGTCAGTGCATGGACGAGAGGACGATCCATGGACGAGCTGGCCGACGCTGTCGGGACGGCGTTGCTGCTAGCGCTGGCGTCGCTCGATCCTGCCGAGCAGCTCGCGTTCGTTCTGCACGACGTCTTCGGCCTGCCGTACGACGAGATCGCGGCGATCATCGACCACACACCGACCGCGGCCGAGCAACTCGCGGACCACGCCCGTCGAGAGGTCCGACCGCCCGACTAAAAGGTGTGCTCGTCCGCCGGGAAGCTCCCGGTGGCGACGTCGGCCGCGTAGCTCGTGGCCGCGGAGGTGAGGATGCCGCGCAGGTCGGCGTACTGCTTGACGAAGCGTGGCATCGTGCCTGACCGCAGCCCGGCCATGTCCTGCCACACGAGGACCTGAGCGTCGGTGTCGCGGCCCGCACCGATGCCGATGGTAGGGATCGAGATTCGCTTGGTGATCTCGGCCGCAACGTCGCCGGGCACCATCTCCAGCACAACCGAGAACGCACCCGCCTCGGCCAGCGCGACCGCGTCGTCGATCAGACCGGCGGCCTGGTCGCCACGACCCTGCACCCGATAGCCGCCGATGCTGTGCTCGCTCTGCGGCGTAAAGCCGATGTGCGCCATCACGGGGATGCCGGACTGGGTCAGCTTCTCCACCATCGGTACGACGGTGCGCCCGCCCTCCAGCTTCACCGCATGCACGCCGGCTTCCTTCATGAACCGTACGGCGGTGTGGAACGCCTGCTCGGGTGAGGCCTGGTACGAACCGAACGGCAGGTCCGCGACGACGAGCGCGCGATCGACAGCACCGGCGACGGCCCGTGCCAGCGGGATCAGCTCGTCGACCGTGACGCGCAGCGTGGTGTCGTAGCCGAAGACGTTGTTGGCGGCGGAGTCACCGATGAGCAGGACCGGGATGCCGGCCTGGTCGAAGATCTCGGCGGTGTACTGGTCGTACGCCGTCAGCATCGCCCACTTCTCGCCACGGTTCTTCATGTCGCGCAGGTGATGAACGCGGTACCGCCGCGGCCGCTTGCTGCCTTCACTGGGACCACCGCCGGCACCTGCACTACCGCCGGCCGGCCGATTCTCCGCCGGTGTCGACGAGCCGGCGAACTCGGACGGCTCGGTGCTCGCCGTCGCCTGCGCTCTGCGGGCCGCGCGATGCGAGCTGGCGTGCTCGGTCGTCGAGACCTGCGGCGGTGCGTCCTGCTGAACGTCCGCACGGCGCCGCGCTCCGACGCGCCTGGGCTCGTTCGCCACGTTGGCCGGCGCGTTCGCTGGTGCGTTGCCTGGCGCGTCTACCGGGCCGTTGTACTCGCCGCTGTCGTACTCGGCGCTCGGGTCCGACAGGTAGACGCCGTCCTGCTTCGGCTCCCGTTGGTGGGACTCGAGTGCTTCCGGCATGTACGGCGTGATCGTCGGGTTCTCCACCGGATATGCCGGGGGAGCGGGCGGCGCGGGAGGACGCAGCTGCTGTGGTTGCTGTTGCTGCGGCTGGCCCGGCGGCACGTGGCTGGGCGGCACCTGGTTCGGCGGTGCCTGATTCTGCGGCGCCTGGTTCTGTGCTGTCTGGTTCTGTGGCGCCTGGTTGTGGGACGCGCGGTTCTGCGCCGCTTGAATTAATGCCGATTGGTTCTGAGCCGATTGGCTGTTCTGCGCCGGCTGGTTGTGAGCCGATTGATTCTGGGCCGATTGATTCTGGGCCGGCAGGCTCGGCGCCGCCTTGGGCTGGGCCGGCTGATTCTGCGCTGGCTGATTCTGGGCCGGCTGTGGCGCGGGCGGCGGTGTTTGCGGCTGGGGGATCGGCGCCTGCTGGCTGGTGCCGTTGCTCAGGCCATTGCTCGACGGATGGCTCAGACCGTTGGAGTGGCCGTTGCTCTGAGCGGGAGGCCAGTTGGTGCTGCCGTTCGAGCTCTGCGGTGCGGCCGGTCGCTGGGCCACGCCGTTGCTCGACTGAGGCGGCGCGGGCGGTCGCGGGGGCTGCTGATTGAGAGGCTGCTGGATCTGCGCCTGCGGCCGCGGTGGTGTGCCGTTGCTCCCGGGCCCGAACGGGCTGGGCCGACCCTGCGGCGGCGGTTGCTGCGGCCGGAACGGGTTCTGCTCCTGGTCGCTGCGGAACTGCTCACGCTCACCCCGGAACTGCTCGCGCCCCGACTCACGAATGGATTCACGGCCCGGCTCACGAGTTGGCTCACGGCCGGGTTCACGAGGTTGCTCGCGGTCCCCGTAGTACTCCGACCGGCCTTGCGGCTGATCGCCGTACCGCTGCTGGGGTTGCTGCGGTGGCGGCGGAGGTGCTGCGGGCAGGTACGGCGGCTTCGGGACGTACGGTTGCTGCGGCACGGGTCCACGCTCGTAGGACCGCGGTGCGTTCGGCAGGGAGGGTGAGGGGTCGAGTCCGAGCCCGCTGTCCCGCCAGTTGTCATCGCCGTAGTCGGACCGGCGGTGCTCTTCGGTTGTCCGGTTCTTCGGTCCGGTCCCGTACGGCGACGGCAGCTCCTCGTCGTCCCCTGGGGTACCGGCCGACAGGAAGTTGTCAACCATGCCCTCATCGTCCCACCGTTGCGGAGGGTAGGCGCCACCGCCCGTGGGTGAGCGATCGGTCACGCTGTCGCTCGTACCGTCGTTCGACCGGTCCAAAGGCGCATCGGACCGGCCGTCGAGCTCTTCGGGAGAGCCCCACGGTGTGTCGGTGCCCCAGCTGTCGGGCTGAGATGGGCGGTACCGCCAGGAGTCGCTCAGTGCTCGGCTGCCTTTCGTGCGTCCTCACGCCATGCGTTGGTGATCGGCAGGCGCCGATCACGGCCGAAAGCCTTGTGGGTGATCTTCGGGCCAGGTGGGTACTGTCGCCGCTTGTACTCCGCCTTGTCCACCAGTTGGATCACTTTGCTGACCAGGTCACTGTCGAAGCCGGCAGCCACCAGCTCGGCGCTGCCACGGTCCTGCTCGACATAGTCGTCCAGCATGTCGTCGAGCAGATCGTACGGCGGAAGCGAGTCAGTGTCCTGTTGTCCGGGGCGCAGCTCGGCCGACGGCGGCTTGACGATCGAGTTCTCCGGGATCGGCGGCTGCTGGCCGCGTTCCTTCGCGTCCGCGTTCCGCCACTTCGCCAGCCGCCAGACGACGGTCTTCGGCACGTCCTTGAGCGGCGCGAAGCCGCCGACCGCGTCGCCGTAGATGGTCGAGTAGCCGACCGACAGCTCGGATTTGTTGCCGCAGGCAAGTACCAGGTGGCCGTCGGCGTTCGACAGACCCATCCAGATCACCGCGCGAACCCGGGCCTGCAGGTTCTCCTCGGCCAGGCCGGTCAGCCCGAGCGTGTCGAGGAACGGCTGCACCATCGGCTGGATCGGCACGACCCGGTAGTTCAGCCCGGTCCGCGCAGCCAGCTCGGCGGCGTCGTCCTTGGAGTGGTCACTGGAGTAGACGCTCGGGTTGGAGATTCCGAACACGTGCTCGGCGCCGACCGCATCACAGGCGATCGCTGCGACCAGCGACGAGTCGATGCCGCCGGAGAGCCCGAGCAGGACGGACTTGAATCCGTTCTTCTGGACGTAGTCGCGTAGGCCGGTGACGATCGCGCCGTACATCTCGGCCTCGTCGGACAAGCGTGGTGCCACGGCGGCGTCCATCGCGTCGTACGCCGGCAGCTCGTCCTCGTGGATCACCGTGTGGACGATCTCGATGCCCTCGTACGTGCCGTGCGGAGTACCGGATGCGGCCGGGAGTTCGAGGTCGACGACCATGCTGCCCTGCTCGAACTGTGGGGCCCGCGCGAAGATCTTGCCTTCGGCATCGGCGACCAGCGAGTCGCCGTCGAAGACGAGCTCGTCCTGACCGCCGACCAGGTTGACGTAGGCGAGCGAGCAGCCGGCCTCGCGAGCGCGGCGGGTGACGAGATCACCACGGGCGTCGTCCTTGTTCGCTTCGTACGGCGAACTGTTCACGACGAGCAGCAGCCCGGCGCCGGCGGCCTTGGTGACTGCGACCGGGCCGCCGTCCTGCCAGAGGTCCTCACAGATCACCAGGGCGACGTCGATGCCGTGGATGCGGATCACCTGCAGGGTGTTGCCCGGGACGAAGTGGCGGAACTCGTCGAAGACGCCGTAGTTCGGCAGGTGGTGCTTGACCGCGCTGGTGACGACGCGGCCCTGGTAGATCACCGCGGCGGAGTTCGTCGGGGAGCCCTTGGGACGACCGAGCCGGTCGACGCCCATCGCCGTACCGCCGGCGCGATCGAGGTAACCGCAGACGACGACGATGTCGCCGAGACCTTCGTCGGCGAGCCGCTTCGCGAGGTCCTCGATCCGCGCTTGCGACGCATCCACGAACGACGCCCGCAGGGCCAGATCCTCGACCGGGTAGCCGGTCAGCCCCAGCTCGGGAAAGGCAACCACGTGCACGCCGCGCTCGACCGCGTTCCGGGTCCACGCGACGATCTTGTCCGCGTTCCCGTCAATGTCACCCACGGTCACATTGACCTGAGCAAGAGCCACCCGAAGCTGAGACACGGGAGCACATTACTGGTTCCCGCGGCTCGTGGGCCCGGCCGCGTCCCGAGTCTTACGATCGCCGAATGTACTCGAGCACCACTTCGAGGTTGTGATCCAGCGGATCCATCGCATCCACCACCAGATGCGCAGCCCCCATCCCCGGAAACTCCCGCCGCATCCGCCCAACCTGATCCCACCCGACCTCAACCGGCCGCCGTTCTCCCTCGCCAGCTGTGCAAGCGCTTCGGCCAGGGTCGACTTTCCTCTTCCCGGTAGGAGCGACGAAGGTTTGTTTGTGGGGGACTTTTGGTGGATGTGGGGTGCGGGTTGGGTGGGTTGACTGGGGGTATGGGTGATCAGGGTGGGCCGACGGGGTTGGGGGAGCGGGCGTTGGAGCCGGACTTGGCTCGGGGGTTCATGTTGTTGTTCATTGCGCTGGCGAACTCGCATTACTTCGTTTATGGGGATCGCGTGTTCGGTGGGTTTCCGGTGGACGGGTCGGGGCTGGATCGTGCGGTCGGGATGGTGATCTCGACGTTCGTCGACGGGCGGGCGTTTCCGATGTTCGGGGTGTTGTTCGGGTACGGCGTGGCGCAGATCGTGCGGCGGCAGCGAGAGGCCGGGAAGTCGTGGTGGGGCGTCCGGACGTTGTTGTGGCGGCGGAGTCTGGTGCTGGTGGTGTTGGGGTTCCTGCACGCGATGCTGCTGTACATCGGCGACATCCTGGCGGCGTACGGCGTACTCCTCTTCCTCGGCGTGTGGGCGTTGCGCTGGAAGGATCGCTGGCTGTTCGTCGTGGCCGCGTTCGTGCTCGTCCTGACGGCGCTTCCGAGCGACGACTCGATGTCGACGGCATCGGATGCGACGGACCCGGCGATCCTGCCGCCGCACTTCCTCGGCCAGTTCGCCGATCGGATCACCGTGCAGCCGTTCATCGCCGGACTCGGCTGGATCGGCTTCGTCACGCCGTTCCTGATCGGGCTGTGGGCCGGACGCCGACGCATCCTCGAACGCCCGGCCGAACACCTCACCTTGCTCCGTACGACGGCGCTCCTCGGCCTCACCATCGCCGTCGCCGGCGCGCTGCCGGTGTCGCTCGTGGTCGGTGGCGTGATCGCGCGGCCGAGCGATCACGCGCTCAGCTACCTCGGCCCGCTGCACGACGCGTCGGGTGTCTTGGGCGGATTCGGGTATGCCGCGCTGATCGTGCTGATCGCACGACGGCTGAGCAATCGCCAGAGCACGGTGACTCTAGCGATCGCCGCCGTCGGCCAGCGCTCGCTGACCTGTTATCTGTCGCAATCGGTGGTGTGGGCCGTGGTCTTCACGCCGTACCTGCTCGATCTGTCGCACACGCTCACCATCACCACGACGGCACTCCTCGCCGTCGCGACCTGGCTGGCGACCGTGCTGCTGGCCGATCGGATGCGGCGCGCCAACTACCGCGGCCCGTTCGAGTTGTTGATCCGGAAGATCACCTATCAACCGAGGACCGCGGCCACTCGATCCCGCAGCTCCGGCAGTCTGGCGTAGAACACGTCACCCGGGCACTGGGTCGTGTTGTAGTCGCGGTGCCCGACGATCGCGGCATGCGGATCGAGACCGTACTGCGTACACAGCCAGGCGCACGTCAGCACGGACACATCGAAGAGCGTGCTCGGGACGTTCTCGGTCACGTAGATGCCCTCGTGCTCGATACCGATCGTGTGGCTGTTCTGGTTGGCGGTCTGGGCGCCCAGCACGTTCTGCCCGTTCCGGATCGACGACAGCGACTTGCTCCGACCCTCCATCAGGAACCCGCCGCGGCTGATCGTGAGCTGGTTGCCTATGTCGATCCAGCCGTTCGTGTCCATGTGCAGGTCCTGGATCCAGTGCTGGACCTTGTACGCCGCCGCGAGCGAGTAGTCGGTGACGTTCGGGCTCGCGGTGTGGTGGATGACGATGTGGTCGGGCGCGCCGATCACCTGGGTGGCGGACTTGGGCGGGCGCGCCGACCATTCGGTGCGCGTGTAACAGCGCGGGGCCGGGGCCGCGTGCGCTGCTGTGACGGGAACGGCGATGCCGCCGAGCAGCACGCCACCCGCGGCGGCACCGCGGAGCAGGGTGCGGCGCGACATCGCGGCACGTTGGATATTTTCTGGGGCGGTCATGATATAGAAAATTCCCTACGACCCGTGCTTGAAACCGAGCAGAGTCACTCGAAACCGAGGATGGTCTAATGACCAGCGTGACTGATGGTGATCGGACCGGCGACGTCCGGTTGGGGCGGATCGGCAAGGGCGTACGGGTCGCCGTCGCGCTGGTCGGGATCGGGTTGCTGATCAACGGATCCGTGCGGGCCTCCGACGACGCCTGGCCGTTCGGGCCGATGTCGCAGTACGCCGGATCCGTGGCCGACGACGCGAAGATCGACTACACCCGGATCAGCGCGGTCACGGACGCGGGGACGACGGTCGACGTACCGCTGAACATCGAGGGCGCCGGTGTCGCCCGCGCCGAGATCGAAGCGCGGACCGGGGAGATCATCAAGGATCCGTCGCTGTTGCAGCAGGTCGCGGACGGGTGGGCGCAGAAGCATCCCGACAAGCCGAAGTACGTGAAGCTCGAGCTCATCCGGGACACGACGCAGCTGGTGAAGGGCCGGGTCGAGGGTCCACCGGTCTCACAGGTGCTCGCGACGTGGGAGGTCCGTCGATGAGGGCTGTGAACTGGTTCACGCCGAAGATCGCGCTGGCGCGGGTCGCGTGGTTGCGGACGGTTCTGTATCTGTTCGTCATCCTCGACATGCACGCGTTCGTCCGCGACACGCTGGACAAGGGCAAGCATCCGGGCCTCTACCAGCCGTTGCTGTTGGCCCGGATCCTCGACCTGCCGAAGCCGTCGGTCGCGAACACGACCGCGCTGTACATCGTGCTGATCATTGCCTGCCTGGTCGGGGCGACCAACTACTTCCCGCGGATCGCCGGCTGGATCGTGGCGCCGGCGTTCACCTGGTGGGTGCTGATCGGGATGAGCGACGGGAAGGTCGACCACGACCATCTCGCGCTGGTGATCGCGTTGTGGGTGCTGCCGACCGTGAAGGCGGTGCGCCGCGGCAAAGCGTCGTACGGCGATCAGACCCGGTCCGAGGCGGCGGGATGGGCCATTCGATGCGTACAGATCTCGGTCATCGCGACGTACTTCTTGTCCGCGATCGCGAAGCTGCGTGGCGCCGGGTGGGCGCTGAAGTGGCCGGGGAGCGCGATTCTGACCTGGGCGATCGTACGGCGGCCGCACCCGGTCGGGGAGTGGTTGCTGCACTACCCGTGGGTGCTGCACGTGATGCAGTGGGTCGGGATCATCGGGGAGTTCTGTTCGCCGGTGGTCCTCTGGCTCAAGGGACGGTGGCAGTTGCTCGGAGCCCTGTTCTTCCTCGGGTTCCACGCGGCGAACACGGCGATCCTGCTGATCCACTTCCTGCCGACAGTCGTGTGCTGGCTGGCGTTCGCGCCGCTGGAGAAGATCGTGCCGTGGTTCAGTGCCCGGTCAGAGCGCAACGCCGGACAGGCCGAAGACCAGGCCGAAGATCGCCGGCAGGCCGAGCAGCAGGCCGGCGCGTAGCCGGAAGCGGCGCCCGCCCGGGCCCGGGGTCCTGACCACGCGGGACAGCACGGCTCCGGCGTACCCGAAGACGACAGCGGCGAACAGGATCTGTTTGGTCGGAAGGTTGTCGGCGTTGTGGTGCGTCAGCCCGAGCGCGACCAGTCCGGGGCAGCAGAACGCGAACATGCCGAACCCGATCTCCGGGATCGGCAACCAGCGGCGGCCGAGCACATCCCGCTCGGCCGGACGCCTGCGCCGCAGCGACTGGACGAACCGCGTAGTGCTGAGCAGTAGATCGCTGACACAGAGGATCACGGCAACAAAGAGCGCAGCCTGGTACCCGGTGTCAAAGATCGTCCGCACGAGGGAACACGCTAGGCCCTAAGGGCGCAGTTGTCCGCTGGGGGACGTAACGTCTGCTTAACAGAGCCGGGGCACACTGTGTGAGACCAGCTGAAGGGTGAGAGGTGGACTGATGGACAAGCAGCAGGAGTTCGTGCTGCGCGCGCTGGAGGAGCGCGACGTACGCTTCGTGCGGCTCTGGTTCACCGACGTGCTCGGGTTCCTCAAGTCGGTGGCGGTGGCGCCGGCCGAGCTCGAGGGCGCGTTCGCCGAGGGGATCGGCTTCGACGGTTCCGCGATCGAGGGGTTCGCCCGGGTGACCGAGGCCGACATGCTGGCCAAGCCGGACCCGTCGACGTTCCAGATCCTGCCGTGGCGCGGCGAGACGATGGGCACCGCGCGGATGTTCTGCGACATCAACATGCCCGACGGGTCCGCGTCGTTCGCCGACCCGCGGCACGTGTTGAAGCGGACGCTGTCCAAGGCGGCGGATCTCGGCTTCACCTTCTACACGCATCCCGAGATCGAGTTCTACCTGTTCAAGTCGCTCGTCGGCGCGCCCGGTACGACGCCGGAGCCGGTCGACTCGTCCGGGTACTTCGACCACACCCCGCAAGGCATTGGGAACGACTTCCGCCGCGAGGCGATCACGATGCTCGAGTCGATGGGTATCTCGGTCGAGTTCAGTCACCACGAGGGCGGCCCCGGTCAGCAGGAGATCGATCTGCGGTACGCCGACGCGCTGTCGACCGCGGACAACATCATGACGTTCCGGGTCGTGGTGAAGGAGGTGGCGCTGACCCAGGGCATCTATGCGTCCTTCATGCCGAAGCCGCTGTCGGATCAGCCGGGGTCCGGGATGCATACGCATATGTCGCTGTTCGAGGGCGATCGGAATGCGTTCTTCGAGGGTGGCGCTCAGTACGGGCTGTCCAAGACCGGCCGCGCGTTCATCGCGGGGTTGTTGCGCCACGCGTCGGAGATCACCGCGGTGACGAACCAGTGGGTGAACTCGTACAAGCGGCTCGCGGTGGGTGACGAGGCGCCGTCGTTCATCTCGTGGGGTCACAACAACCGGTCGGCGCTGGTCCGCGTGCCGATGTACAAGCCGCACAAGGGTCAGTCGTCGCGGGTGGAGTTCCGGTCGCTCGACTCGGCCGCGAATCCGTATCTCGCATTCGCGCTGATGCTCGCCGCCGGTCTGAAGGGGATCGAGGAGGGGTACGAGCTCCCGGCCGAGGTCGAGGACGACATCTGGTCGCTGACGTCGCGCGAGCGCAAGGCCCTCGGCATCAAACCCCTACCCAGCAGCCTCGCCGAAGCCATCAGCGTGATGGAAGACAGCGAACTGGTCGCCGAAACCCTCGGCGAACACGTCTTCGACTTCTTCCTCCGCAACAAACGCGCCGAATGGCAGGACTACCGCCGCCAAGTAACCCCCTTCGAACTCAACAGACTCCTCCCAGTCCTCTAACACCTCGCCCGACGGCCGAGCTGACACCGCTGCGCGGCGGCTGACTCGTGCCGCCTTCGGCGGAGGCGCGGGTTGTGTATCCGCGCTCATCTGGTTTTGCGCGAGCGACTGTGGCGGCGCGGGCGATGCATCCGCGCTCGAGTGGTTTGCCTGGGGACTGCGGTGGCGGGCTGATCGGTCACCGCTCCGCGGCGGCTGCTTTGTTGCCGCCTTCGGCGGGGTGCGCGAACTGGTGTCCCGCCGCTGATCTGGTGTGCGCGTCGGGGGTGTGGTGGCGCGGTCTCCGGGCTGCGTGATCGTGCCAGTCGCGGCGGCGTGCCTCAAGGGCGCCTTCGGCGTCGCTGCGCGATCTTCGACCCTTGACCCACACCACCGCGACCAGGGAAGGATCGCAGCTGTCCCGGAGCCGCTCACCCGAGTGGTCGCACGCGTGGGGTGTGATCACGGGAGTGGACCGTGGTGAGGCTGACGCTCGGGGTTCGTGCGGGGTGTGTGTGATCACCGGGGGGTGGGACCGTGGTGAGGGCGGGCTGGGTCTTTCCGGAAGTAAATCTGCGGATAGCGACCAGGAAGTTCCGGAAAGACGGCGGCGGCCGTCGCCGGGCGGATCGAGTCGTGGCGAGTGGTTCGGGCCGGGTTTTCGAGTCGTGGATGTCGGCGAATCTCGCTGCCGATTCCTGACCCGGATCCACGACTCGATACCCGGCGGGCCGGGGTCTCGTGATGTGGTCGGGTTTGTCCGGGTGGCGGGATTGGCCGGGCAGGGTGGAGGTTGGGTTAGATTTTGTACCCGATACGGGAAGAGATCTTCCCGCCCTGGCTGTTGCGGGCCGGTGGGTCTGGATTTGCCGGTGCACCGGCTGCTGTGCCGGATCGCTCTGAGCCAGGGCGTCCCGGGCCCACGCTGGCCAACCGGATCCACATCACACGGCTCATAGCTCCCCGCGGGAGCCCGCGGACCACAGTCCCTCGGCAAGGCCCGGCCCAACCACAGTCGGACTCATACAGATCCACCACGTCTCCTGCGCCAACCACGCCAGCGCATCATCACCGATCCGCGCACCCGCCGAAGGCAGTAGCAGACAGCCGCCGCGCAGCGGTGACCGATCGTGGTCACCACACTGGGTAGGCGAATTGCGAGAGTGTGTTCAGACTGCGGCGGGCTGTGGTGGGGTGTCGTCCGAGGCGTGCTGCGAGGTCCAGCGGGATGCGGCGGTCGAGTGCCGGTACGGCGGATCCGTCTCAGGCGGCGGTGCCACACTGATCACCGTCGGCTCCTCGACGCGATCCATCACCGGCGTGCCGTCGGCTGCCAGGGCGTGGACCTCCTCGATCGTGAGGAAGCCGACCGGCCGGACCCCCTCGGTGATCACCACGAGGCAGCCGGGGATCACCTGCTGAGCTCGGTGCCCCGGTGCCGGCACCAGAATGCCCTCGGCCGGAGTCCGCCATGCGCCCGGCGCAAACCGGCGCAATGCGACCCCCATCTGCCCGTCCTCGGCGGTCCGGGGAGGCAGAAAGGCGGTGGCTGTGTAGTCGTAGTCGTAGTCCGGCTCGGGCGGCCCGGACACTCGCCCACCTTGCTGGGGCGTCAACCAGACCACCATGCCCCGAACGGCGAGCGACCCCGTCATCATGACCATGAACAGCCATCATGCCGACTACAGCCCGGATATGCCAGGCAACACCGAGTGTCGACCGCAACGACCCCGCAATCCGTCCGAGATCAGGCAGTGAAGTGGCGGACCAGGCACCGACCAGGAGTCGGTAGCCTGTGCTCGTGGCTGAGGCGCGGATGGGGTCGTGGGAGGGGCGGCTGGTTCGGCTCGGGTTTGCGGATCCTCAGCGTGCGGGGCGGATACTCGAGCAGTTGGACCTGCTGTCGCCGAACGGGCCGATCGCTACCGAGCCGCTGATCATCAGTCTGTCGGAGTCCGCGGATCCCGATCTCGCGTTGCTGGGGTTGTGCGGGATGGTCGAGGCGCTGCACCGGCATCAGTACGACCTGGGGGCGTTCGCTCGAACGCTGGAGATGGACGACGGCTTCCGGCGGCGGCTGACCTTTGTTCTGGGTGCGAGCGAGGCGCTCGGGCGTCATCTCGGCGTACATCCTCGGCACTGGTACGACCTGGCCGACCCGGCGCTGGCCAGTGCGCGGCCGTCGATCGAGGACGTCGCGGCCAAGCTTGCGACCGCGGTCGACGCCGAAAATCCGGTCGATGCGCTGCGGGTGGAGTATCGCCGGTTGCTGCTGCGGTTGGCCGCGCGTGACCTCGCCGAAGGGCTGCTCGTCGACGAAACCGCCGCCATCCTCGCGGACCTGGCCGGGGGAGCGCTCGACACGGCACTGCACATCGCCCGCAACGACTACTTCGCCGCGCATCCCGGCGCGGCCGACTGCCGCCTCGCGATCATTGCCATGGGCAAGTGTGGTGGCCGCGAGCTCAACTACGTCAGCGATGTGGACGTGCTCTTCGTCGCCGAACCGCTCGACGGCGAGCCGGAGGCGCCCGCGATCAAGACCGCGACCCACCTCGCCGCGGCCGCGATGCGGATCTGCTCGGCCCACACCGGCGAGGGCACGCTCTGGCCGGTCGATGCCGCGCTGCGCCCCGAGGGCAAGTCCGGTCCGCTCGTACGCACGCTCGACAGCCACCTCGCGTACTACCAGCGCTGGGCCAAGACCTGGGAGTTCCAGGCTCTCCTCAAGGCCCGCCCGGTCGCCGGCGATGCGAAGCTCGGTCAGGAGTACACCGAGAAGATCGGCAAGCTGGTGTGGTCTGCGGCCGACCGCGAGGGGTTCGTCGACGACGTTCAGGCGATGCGCCGGCGGGTCGTCGACCACATCCCGGCCGAAGACGTCGATCGCCAGCTCAAGCTCGGGCCTGGCGGACTGCGCGATGTGGAGTTCGCCGTACAACTCCTGCAGTTGGTGCACGGCCGCAGCGATGAGGCGGTCCGCAGTGGTACGACGTTGGTCGCCCTGGAGCAACTGACCACCAACGGGTACGTCGGTCGCACGGATGGCGCCGTACTCGCCGATGCCTATCGCTTCCTGCGGTCGATGGAGCACCGCATCCAGCTGTACCGGTTGCGTCGAACCCACTCGGTGCCCGAGGACGAAGCCGACCTGCGCCGGCTCGGTCGCTCGCTCGGCTTCACGAAGAACCCGGTCGCGGACCTGGTCGCGGCCTGGAAGAAGCACGCGCTCGAGGTACGGCGTCTGCACGAGAAGCTGTTCTACCGTCCACTGCTCGCGGCCGTCGCCCGGATCCCCGGCGTCGAGGTGCGACTGACGCCGGAGGCCGCGAAGCAGCGGCTGACCGCGCTCGGGTACGCCGACCCGGCTTCCGCCCTGCGACACATCGAGGCGCTGTCCGAGGGGGTGTCGAGGCGGTCGTCGATCCAGAAGGCCTTGCTCCCGGCGATGCTCGGGTGGTTCGCGGAGTCACCGGACCCGGACGCCGGACTCCGTGCGTTCCGGACCATCTCGGACGCCCTGGGCTCGACGCCGTGGTACCTGCGTCAGCTCCGCGACGAGGGTGCGTCGGCCGAGCGGCTGGCCCACTTGCTGGCAAGCGGCCGGTACGCCGTCGACCTGTTGCAACGCGCGCCCGAGGCGACCGCGATGCTCGCCGACGAACGCGAACTCATCCCACGCACGCAGGATGCCTTGCTGACCGAGATGTCCGCGGCCGCCCGCCGGCAGGACGACCCCGAGGCCGCGGTGGCTGCGATCCGGGCGGTCCGGCGCCGCGAACTGTTCCGGGTCTGCGCGGCCGACCTGTCCGGCCTGCTCGACGTCGAGACGGTCGGTACGTCGCTGACCACGATCGCGATCGGGACACTGACCAGCGCGCTGGAGGTCGCCCGGCGGGCGATCGCGAAGGGTGCGCCGGAGCCGACCCGGATGTCGATCGTCGCGATGGGCCGGTTCGGTGGGCACGAGCTCGGGTACGGCAGCGACGCGGACGTGATGTTCGTCCACGACCCGGTCCCGGGCGCGGACGAGAAGGCTGCTACCGACTTCGCCACCGAGGTCGCGACCGAGTTCCGCCGATTGCTCTCGCTGCCCGGATCCGACCCGGCGGTCGCGATCGACGCCGATCTGCGCCCCGAGGGTCGGCAAGGACCGTTGGTCCGGACGTTGGCGTCGTACACCTCCTATTACGCGCGGTGGTCGGCGGTGTGGGAGGCGCAGGCGTTGCTGCGCGCCGATCCGCTCTGTGGTGATGCCGACCTGTGCCAGTCGTTCCGTGAACTGATCGACCCGCTGCGCTACCCGGCGAACGGGATCAGCGAACGGGACGTGATGGAGATCCGCCGGATCAAGGCGCGCGTCGACGCCGAACGGCTGCCGCGTGGCGCCGATCCGTCCACCCACACGAAGCTGGGCCGCGGCGGGCTCGCCGACATCGAGTGGACCGTGCAACTCCTCCAACTCCGCGAGGCCCACCGCGTCCCGAGCCTGCGGACGACCCGGACGCTCGCCGCACTGAACGCCGCAGTTGAGGCGGGTCTGGTCGACCCGACCGAGGCGGACACGCTGCGCACAGCCTGGGAGATGGCGACCCGGATCCGCAACGCGATCATGCTCGTTCGCGCCCGCCCCGGCGACTCGCTGCCGAGCGACCCGCGCGACTTGGCCGCCGTCGCGCACATCTGCGGCTACCCACCGGGCGAGTCCGGCCGCTTCTCCGACGACTACCTTCGCGTCACCCGTCACGCCTACAACACCGTTTCGCATCTCTTCTGGGACGACTGAGCGAACCACCGTTTCGCGTCTCGTCCGGACCAACCAATAGACTTCCGCTGGTGGATGCAGTGGATCAGGTGCGGCAGGAAGGTGTGTTCAGCCACGTCCGGCGGAGCGTGCGGATGACGGTTGGGCAGAAGCGCGTCTGGGCGACTCACTGGTCCGAGCTCGGCCGCAGGCTCGAGGAGTTGCCGCCGGGCGCGATCGATCTGACCGCCTGGTTCGGGCGGGAAGCGCCGACGGTGCTGGAGATCGGGTCCGGGATGGGTGACGCCACGGCCCAGCTGGCGGTGGCGATGCCGGAGCTGAACCACCTGGCCGCCGAGGTCTACCCGGCCGGGCTCGGGCAGTTGATGTTGTGGGTGGAGAAGTACGACGTCGACAACGTCCGGCTGCTGCACGGCGACGCCCTCGACTTCCTCCGCGACCACGTCGCCGCCGGCACGCTGGCCGGCGTACGGATCTACTTCCCCGACCCCTGGCCGAAGAAGCGGCATCACAAGCGACGACTCGTCACACCGGCGTTCGTCCAGCTCGTGGCGTCACGGCTCCAGTCGGGCGGGACGTTGCATCTGGCAACGGACTGGCAGGACTACGCGGACCGCATGCTCGAGATCTGCGAAGCCGAGCCGCAGTTGCGCAATGAGTACGACGGCTGGGCCCCGCGCCCCGAGTGGCGGCCGGTCACCAAGTTCGAGTCCCGGGCGCAGGCGGAAGGGCGCGAGGTCCGCGACCTGATCTACACCAAACTCACGCCGACCGACTCGTAAAGCTCCACTGCCCGGCCCCCACGGTGTAGACCGTGTAGCCGTTCTCGTACGACGCTTCGCCCGCAAACGGAGCCGGTACGGCGGTGACATCGGACGCAGCCGTGGACGGGACATGGACCTCGGCCGTCGCACCCACCGGCACCTGGATCTCCACCGAGAACACCCTGCTCCGCTTCTTCCAGCTCACGGACACAGCCCCGCGGATCGTCTCGGTCCGGATGCTCGCCGACAAAACCTCGTCCCGCGCATCCGGCCGGACCACGATCCGCTCACCGCCTGCATCCACGATTCGCAGCCCGGCGACGTTCTCGTAGATCCACTGCACGACTGTGCCCTGGAAGTAGTGGTTCCGCGACCGCGAGTCGTCCTCCCACATCTCCCACATCGTGTCCGCGCCGAGCTCGAACCAATGGCCCCAACTCGGGTACGTCCGCTGCAACGCGACCTTCGTTGCCACGTCACCGTATCCGTGCGCGGTCAGCACCGGTAGCAGTACGCCGACACCCAGGCAGCCGGTGTTGAGATGGAATCCACGCGCCTCGACGTCCGCGGCCAGGTTGGCGGCCACGCTCTCGACCAGGTCATCAGGAACAAGCCCGAACGCAAGCGGCACCGCATTCGACGTCTGCCGATAATCCGGATCATCCGCAGACCGGTACCGGCCGGCCTCGCGATCCAGGAACGCACGATTCAAGCCGTCCGCAAGCTCGAGCGCCGCCTTGCGATACTCGTTGGACTCGCCAATGATCTCGCCGATCTCCGCGGCCGCGACCAGAGCCCGATACAGGTACGCCGTCCCCGTGAGCCGCCGATCCTCGGGTGCTGGCCCCTCGCTGTACCCCGGTGGAAGCCAGTCGCCGAGCACACTCACCGACAGCCCGTCCTCGACCCGGCTCAGCTCCCACGCGAGATAGCGTGTCAGCGATTCCCAGTGCTCGCGCAGCACCCGCTCATCGCCGTACCAGCGGTACATTTCCCTTAAAAGAAAGGGATAAACAGTCGGCCATTCGGTGGCCGGGGAGAGCTCGGTGAATCCCCAGCCGCTGGACGGCACCACCACCGGGAGCTGCCCGGACACGGCCTGACTGTCCCGGATATCACCGAGCCACTTGGTGAAGAACCGCGCGAGCTCGAGCGAGGCCAGCATCGTCGGCCCACCGACCTGCGCATCACCCGTCCACCCGTTCTTCTCGTAGAACGGCGTATCGGTCGGAATCCCGTGCAGATTGCTCAGGATCGTCCGCCGCATCGCCTGGTCGAACTTCTCGTACGACGACTGTCCCGACGCGAACCGGGTCACCGACGACACGTCCGAGTGCACGACGCGCATCGCGACGTCGGCGCGGGCACCCTCGATCTGCACGTACCGGAAGCCCTTGTACGAGAACCGCGGTTCCCAGACCTCGACGCCGTTGCCGGCGGCAATGTATTCGTCCCGCTGGATCCGATCGCCCTCGACGTGCCCGTTCTCGGCCACCACGTGGCCGTCGGCAACCGTCTCGCCGTGGGTCAGGCTGATCGTCGTCCCGGCGGGTGCGGTCACGGAGATCCTGGTCCAGCCGGCTGTGGTCCGCCCGAAGTCGGCGATCCACACCCCGGGCCGAACCTCGCTCTCGTCGACGGGCTCGACGGTCTCGATCACACGGATCGGCTCGTGGGCCTGCGCCACCAGCTTGCCCTTCGGCGCGTCGACCACGGCCGCCGCCGACCACGCCGAGTCGTCGAAACCTGGCGTGTCCCAACCGGGCAGCGCGCGGCGGGCGTCGTACGTCTCGCCGGTGTAGAGGGAGTCCGAGAGGGTCGGGCCGCCGGTGATGCGCCACGAATCGTCGGTGATCACCTCGGTCGTGCGGCCGTCGTCATACTCGATCACGAGTCGGGCGATCAGGCGCGGCTCGGCGGTCCAGGGCGCCTCGTGCCAACGCCAGACGTTCTTGGAGGTCAGGCCGAAGAACCCGCGCCCGAGCTCGCCGCCGACCACGTTGTCGCCGGCCCGCAGCAGCTCGGTGACGTCGTGTGTGACGTAGAGGACCGTGCGGTCGTAGGCGGTGAAGCCTGGATCGAGCACGGCATCACTCACGGACGAGCCGTTGAGCCGGAGGTCGGCGTACCCGAGACCGCTCGCATACAACCGCGCCCGACGCACAACGCCGTCGACCGCGAACCCACGCCGCAGCAGCGGCGCACTGTCGGTGGCGCCGCCGATCCACCGCGCGTCCGCGAAACCTTCGTCAAGCAGCCCGGTCTCGAACCAGTCCGGCTCGGCCCACCCGCCGATGCGGTCCAGACCATCCCAGAGCCGCACGGTCCAGTGATAGCGCGTGCGGGGTGCGGTCGGACCGTCGTACTCGACCCCGAAGGTGCGCGCCGACTCAACGCGGCCCGAGTCCCACAGATCCGCGTTCTGCGGCGTCAGTAGCTCCGGCCTGGACGCGACCAAGATCTGGTACGCCGTCTGGGTCGCGCCGAACCCGGGTCCCTTGGCGATCCAGCTCAGCCGGGGTCTGGCCACGTCGGTGCCGAGCGGGCGAACGGCGTACTCGGTCTTGAGCGAGTGGGCGATCAGTGGACCACCAGGCGTCCAACCGTCCTGCATCGGGCGACTCCTCAGGTCGTCGGGCAGCGAAGCTCTCCACCGACCCTATGCCCAGCCCCCCCCCCGGGATCGATCAGGCGATGATCGAAAATGATCGCTTGTCTCAATAAGCGATGGGTCGTCCCACATTGTGAAACCTGAGCATGTCGCTCGACTTTGTCCGCTTTCATAGAACCTATGCAGGTCATCGCGAACGCGCCCGGCGACGCACTCACGCGTCGCCGTCACGTCGACCTGCTGCGCGTGAACTCCTCGGGCTGTCGGCCTTCGGCGTAGTACTCCGCCGTCCTGCACCTCCGCCGTACTGCTACTGGCCGTTCCCACCTCCTTCCCGACCCGCAGGAGAAGTTCCGTGCGCATCCCCAGCATCCGTCCTGTCCGCCTGCTCGCGGCCGCCTTGGTTCTGACGATCGCCGCCGCAGGCTGCTCGCGGGCCGACAACAACGAGACCCCGGCCGCATCGTCCGACAAGGGCCCGGCCACCGAGCTCCGGCTCGGCTATTTCCCGAACGTCACCCACGCCGCCGCGCTGATCGGTGTCGGCAAGGGCCTGTTCGCCAAGGAACTGGGCAGCACCAAGCTGGTGCCGAACAAGTTCAACGCCGGTCCCGAGGAAGTCGGAGCGCTGCTCGGCGGCTCGCTGGACGCAGGCTTCATCGGCTCCGGTCCCGCGATCAACGCCTACGCGAAGTCGAACGGCGAGGCGGTCCGCCTGATCGCCGGTGCGACGTCCGGTGGCGCGCAGCTGGTGGTCAAGCCGACCATCACCAAGCCCGCGGACCTGGTCGGCAAGACCGTCGTCACCCCGCAGCTCGGCAACACCCAGGACGTCTCGCTGAAGAAGTGGCTGGCCCAGAACAACCTGACCGGCAAGGTCAAGGTGACCAACCTGGAGAACGCCCAGACCCTGGACTCCTTCAAGAAGGGCGATATCGACGCCGCCTGGCTGCCGGAGCCGTGGTCGTCGCGGCTCGTCCTCGACGCGGGCGCGAAGGTGCTGCTGGACGAGGCGTCGCTGTGGCCGGAGGGCAAGTTCCCGACCACGGTGCTGATCGTGCGGACCCAGTTCCTGCAGGAGCACCCGGCGACGGTGAAGGCGCTGCTGACCGGCTTGCTCGCGTCGATCGACTTCGCGAACACCGACAAGGCCGCGGCCGAGACCGTGGTGAACGACCAGCTCAAGGCGGCGACCGGCAAGGCGCTCGCGCCGGCCGTGATCGATCGCGCGTTCAAGAACATCCAGCTGACCGACGACCCGCTCGCCGCGACGTTCCCGCAACTCGCCAAGGACCAGGTGACCGCCGGCATCGCCAAGCAGGCGCCCACCGTGGCCGGATTCGCGGACCTCGGCCCGTTGAACGACGTACTGAGCAAGGCAGGCAAGCCGGCGGTCGACGCGGCCGGTCTGGACACGAAGTAAGAGGGAGGCAGCCATGACCGCGACCGTCGTACCCGATCGAACCGTGACCGACAGCCGGGTGACCCCGGTGCGATTTCACCAAGTAGGTAAGGCTTTCGGGGCCGGCAGGAAGGCGGTCGTGGCGCTGGACGGCGTCGAGCTGGAGGTCAAGGCCGGCGAGTTCGTCTGCCTGCTCGGCGCTTCCGGGTGTGGCAAGACGACGCTGCTCAACCTGGTCGCCGGACTTGACCAGCCCACCAGCGGCAGCATCGAGGTGAACTCGTCCCGGCCGGCCGTGGTGTTCCAGGAGCCTGCGCTGATGCCATGGCTGACGGCGTCCGGGAACGTCGAGCTGCCGCTGCGGATGGCCGGCGTACCGAAGTCGCAGCGGCGGGCGAAGGCTGCCGAGCTGCTCGAGTTGGTGAGGCTGGCGGGACTGGGTGACAAGCGTCCGCACGAGTTGTCCGGTGGCATGCGGCAGCGCGTGGCGTTGGCGCGGGCGCTTGCCTCGACGACGGACAACACCGGCTCGGGTGCGGACAAGCCGTCCTTGTTGCTGATGGACGAGCCGTTCTCCGCGTTGGATGCGATCACCCGGGATGTGTTGCAGGGTGAGCTACTGCGGATCTGGCGTGCGACCGGTACGGCGATTCTGTTCGTGACGCACGACGTTCGCGAGGCCGTTCGGCTCGGGCAGCGCGTCGTCTTGCTGTCGTCGCGACCCGGCCGGGTCGTGCGGCAGTGGGACGTCGACAAGCTGCCCGAGGCCGACGCGGTGGACGAGATCAATGCCGCGCTGCGGAAGGTGATCAGCAGTCATGCCGCCTGAACAGGCCCTGGCTGAAGGCCCAGTCGAAGGTTCCGTCGAAGCCGGGCTGGATGCTCTCGACACCCCGGTCGTCACCGCGGAAGGCTCGCGGGCGCGGCGGATCGCCGCCAGGGTGCTACCGCCGATCGGCGCGATCGTGCTGCTCCTCGTGGTGTGGCAGCTCCTGTGGGCGGCGGCGTTCTGGCCCGAGTTCAAGCTGCCGGCACCGGTCGACGTCTGGAACCAGATCTGGCAGCTGGTGACGTCCGGCAAGATCGTCGAGCTGTTCTGGGTCTCGGTGCACCGGGCCGTGATCGGCTTCGCGATCTCGCTCGTCATCGCCGTACCGCTGGGGTTGGCGATCGCCAACTTCCAGGTCGTACGGCGGGGGATCGGCCCGTTGGTGTCGGGCCTTCAGAGCCTGCCGTCGGTGGCCTGGGTACCGGCCGCGATCCTGTGGTTCGGGTTGAACGACCGAGCCATCTACTGGGTCGTGCTGCTCGGCGCGGTGCCGTCGATCGCGAACGGTCTGGTCTCCGGACTGGATCAGGTCCCGCCGATCCTGCCGCGGGTCGGCAAGGCGCTGGGGGCCGGCTGGCTGAGCGGGATCCGGTACATCCTGCTGCCGGCCGCGCTGCCCGGATTCCTCGGCGGACTCAAGCAGGGTTGGGCGTTCTCGTGGCGGTCGCTGATGGCGGCCGAGCTGATCGCGACCTCACCCGAGCTCGGTGAGGGCCTCGGACAGTACCTGCACAACGGGATGTCCTTGTCGGACATCACGATGGTGTTCGCCGGCATCCTGCTGATCTTCGTGGTCGGCGTCGGCATCGAGCTGCTGGTGTTCCGCCCCCTGGAGAACTCGGTCCTGAGGGCGCGTGGCCTCACCGCATCGGCCCGCTAGCCGTACTGTGGGTACGTGGTTCGATTTCTGCCGTTCCTGATCAGCTTGGTCCTCAGCGTCTACGCACTGTTCTCCTGCATCCAGACGCCTGACGACGAGGTGCCATACCTGCCCAAGCTGGTGTGGATCGTCCTCATCGTCTTCGTCCCGTTCGTCGGGCCGATCGTCTGGCTGCTGATGTCGCGGACCCAGAACGGGCGCGCGGAGGCCGTCGTACGGCGTCCGTCGGCGCCACCGTCGCGCCCGGTCGCACCCGACGACGATCCGGACTTCCTCAAGTCACTGGACCGGTACCGGGACCCGCGCACGACGATGAAGCCGCCCGAGCCCGAAGACCCGGACGACGACACCGACGACAACAAAAGGGCTGAGTAGGAGCTCCTACGCCGACTTTCGGTGCTCGGGGAGGATGGCGTTGTCGCGTTCGGATTCCGTGGTGCCGCCCCAGACGCCGTACGGCTCACCGACAGACAGCGCGTGCTGCCGGCACTCGGGCTGGACCGGGCAGGTACCGCAGAGCGACTTGGCCACCATCTCGCGCGCGCGTTTACGAACGCCACGCTCCGATTCGGGGGAGAAGAACAGCTCCGGGTTGACGTCGCGGCACGCGGCCTGCGACTGCCAGTCCCACAGATCCATGAGCGGGCGGGGTAGGCGAGGCATCCCTCTCGACATGGCAACCTCCTTGACTCACCGTGAGCGCGGACGGGCGCTCGGTGAAAACTATGCTCAACTCACAGCGAGTTCAACCCTTGTTGTCTCGAACTTCGGTCCATTCGTTATCGGGACGGACCGTCGCAGGCGGTGATGAAGGATTTTCACGCGGGAGCTGTGTTCACGTCATCACCTGGTGTGACATGAGTCACGTGCTGATCCAGACGCCGAGAACGGCCGCGAGCAGTCCGAATCCGAGATTCAGCACGACGTTGAGTACCGCTTTGCGGTGATGTCCGGAACTGGCCAGCGCCGTCGTCTCGGCAGCGAAGGTGCTGTACGTCGTGAACGCGCCGCAGAACCCCGTCCCGATGAGCAAAACGAGCGTGTGATTGCTGACCCCGGCCAGCAGTCCGAGCACGAAGCTCCCGAGAATGTTGACGCTGAAGGTTCCCCAGGGCAACGGCGTCTCGATGCGGGTGCCGAGCAACAACCGCGCCACCAAGTGCTTGTCCACCAGGAAACGCAGGGGTGCGCCGACCGCCGCGCCGAGTGCGACCCAGACAACGTTCATCGGCGGTGCCGGATCTTTGGCCCGACCCATTCGCCGATGAATGCCGCGAGCAACGCTGCGGCGATCGTGCAGAAGTAGTAGGCAATGGCAACAACCATCTGCACGTGCAGCAGTCGCTCGGTCTCGACGGCGAACGTCGAGAAGGTCGTGAACCCACCGAGGATGCCGGTGCCGAGAAACGGCCGGAGCAACGGATGCGATCGCGGCGTCAGCCGAGCCAGCAGCACACCGATCGCGAAACAGCCCAGCACGTTCGTGGCGAAGGTGGCCCAGGGAAATCCATCCGCCTGATGCGGGAACGCCTCAGCGAGCCCATAGCGGGCCAGTGAGCCGATCACGCCGCCAAGCGCGACAACGCTCAGTACGCGGGGTAGTCCAGTCTCAGACATCGTCCGCAGGATCGTAGCGGTAGTACTCGTGCGCGCCGTGCGCCGTGTCCTTCTCGCCGGTCAGCGCCCGGATCACCATCGCGTGCGTAATCGCCAGCACCGGCCCGTCCGTACTCGCGGTGTGCCGGGCCAAGGCCGCGCGAGCCCGCTCGCGGACCTGTGACAGTGGCTCCCACGGTCGCTGGATGCCGTCCGGCCACTCGCCGTCGTACGCCTCGAACTCGGCCTGCGCGGCCCGTACGTCGGCCGCTCCGCGCCACGACCCGGTGTGATCCGGCAGCCAGTCGCGCAGGTCGTGGTCGACGCGAACGCCGAGCGCGAGCCGGTGGCCGATGATCGCGGCACTGTGCAGCGCCCGCGTGAACGGCGAGCTGACCAGGTACGTCGCTCCGACGCCACTGAGCACGTCCGCGAGCTCCTCGGCCTGCTTCGTACCGAGGACGGTGAGAGGGGCGGAGTCGGCCGCGGCCCCGGGCCAACCCCGGGAATCGATCGGCTCGTAGTCCGGCTCACCGTGCCGGACCAGGTAAATCTGCGTCACGGGCATGTTCTACCTGAGATGTCGGGCACCCGCCCATCCCTTGGCCCCGGTGGTCGCGCTGGTGGTACCGATATGGCCGGGCGGGACGGGCTCGGTGAGGGCGGTTGGTGGGCGGACCTGATGCAGGTCGTCGAAGAGGTGGTCGATCGGTGGAGGTTGGACCTCGATCCACCGGACCTCGGTGGATCCCTGATGTCCGTGCACGGCGAGCACCGAGTCGAGATCCGGCCAGACCGCGGTCGCCGGGTTGTCGCCGCGCCAGCGCAGCGCCACCGACCCGTCGCTGAACTCGCAGCCCTCGGCAACCACTCCGGTCCCTGACACCCCACTCGGATCCCGGTATCGAACCAACTCGAAGGTCCGTGGCCTCACCACCGTGCCGCACTCCTTGCTGTCTCGACCCGTCCTGCAGCGCTGTCTTGCAGCGCTCAACGAGTGCGGACCACCTGCGGTTACTGACCACGCTGAGCGACCACCGTGAGCTACGGCTGCCGTCCGAGTGCTATCGTCGTTCTCGTGAAGCGCAGCTATTGGCGATTTTTTGAGTGGCCGGCCCTGGTGCCGGGCAGCTCAGCCGATCGCTGACGCCCAACCAACCAGAGCCGGCTCGAAGACAAGGACACCGTCCTTGTCTTTTTTGTTCCCACAGCCGGCTGTCTGCGACCATCCGCGGGCCTGTCCGGCGGAAAGGTCTCCAGACCATGAACACCCTTCCTCAGCAGACCGGCCAGGCCGCCGTCGTCGACCGACGGATCGAGAAGACCGTCCCGCTGATCACGCCGCTCGCGCTGCACGGCGAGCTGCCGCTGAGCGACACCCTGGCCCGGACCGTCGTCGACGGTCGCCAGGCAGTTGCCGACGTACTCAACGGCGTCGACGACCGGCTCCTGGTCGTCGTCGGTCCGTGCTCGGTCCACGACGCGAAGGCGGCCCTCGAGTACGCCGAACGCCTCCGGCCGGTCGCCGAGCGACTGTCCGACGGACTGCTCGTGGTGATGCGCGTGTACTTCGAGAAGCCGCGGTCGACGCTTGGCTGGAAGGGCCTCATCAACGACCCGGGTTTGGACGGCTCCGGCGATGTGAACCGCGGCCTGCGGATCGCCCGGCAGCTCCTCCTGCAGGTGACCGAGCTGGGCCTGCCGGTCGGTTGCGAGTTCCTCGACCCGATCACGCCGCAGTACATCGCCGATACCGTCGGGTGGGGTGCGATCGGCGCACGTACGGTCGAGAGCCAGGTGCACCGGCAGTTGTCGTCCGGCCTGTCGATGCCGATCGGCATGAAGAACCGCCCGGACGGATCGATCGGTACGGCGGTCGATGCGATCAAGGCCGCCGCCGTACCGCATGTCTTCACCGGTATCGACCACGACGGTGCGCCCGCGATCCTGCACACCCGCGGCAACCCGGACTGCCACCTGGTCCTGCGCGGCTCCGACAGCGGCCCGAACTACGACGAGGTATCGGTCGCCGGCGCGCAGGAGCTGCTGCAGAAGGCTGGCCTCCCGCAGCGGGTCGTCATCGACGCCAGCCACGGCAACAGCCGCAAGGATCACCACCGGCAGCCCGTCGTCGCCGCAGAGATCGGCGCACAGGTCGCGGCGGGCAACCCCGCGATCGTCGGCGTGATGCTGGAGTCGTTCCTGGTCGAGGGCCGCCAGGAACTCGACCCGACCCACGAGCTCACCTACGGGCAGTCCATCACCGACGCCTGCATGGGCTGGGACACGACAGTGGAGACCCTCGAGAACCTCCGCGCCGCAGCAATCACTCGCCGCGGATAGCCGTTCACCCGAAGGGCTACCGGGCGATCGCTGCGGTGCGGGCGTTGGTGACGGTGATGAGGTCGGTGGGGGAGAGGCCGATGTCCAGGCCGCGGCGGCCGCCGGAGACGTAGACCTTGGGGTGGGCGGTGGCCGTGCTGTCGACCACGGTCGGCAGCGCGCGCTTCTGGCCGATCGGGCTGATGCCGCCGACGACGTAGCCGGTGGTCCGTTCAGCGGCGGCGGGGTCGGCCATCACCGCCTTCTTCCCGCCGGACGCGGCGGCGATCGCCTTCAGGTCGAGCTGCTTGTCGACCGGCAGCACGCCAACCGTCAGCTTGCCGTCGACCTCGACCAGCAAGGTCTTGAAGACCTGCTCCGGCGCCAACCCGAGCGCCTCGGCCGCTTCCAGCCCGTACGACTTCGCCGCCGGGTAGTGCTCGTACGCGTGCGTGCTGAACTCGACCTTCGCCTTCGTCAACGCGACCGTCGCCGGCGTCCCTTGGCTCTGCTTAGCTTTCGCCACCCGCTGAGTTTAGGGTCGCCGGTACGAGCCGGACGCAGCAGTGGCCGGGAGACGAGGCGAGCTGGGCTTCGTAAGGGCTTCCGAGAGCGTCGACGAGTCCCGCGACCAGATGCAGGTTCATGCCGCAGACGAGTTGGGGCTGTTCGCTGGCGATCCGCCGGAACGGGCAGTTGGCCAGACCAATCCCGTCCGTGCCGGGTCGCGGCTCGAAGCCGTGGGTGGTCAGGATCTCGACCAGCGACGCGTCGCCGGCGGCGCGGCCGATCGCCTCGCCGTAGGCATGGGCCTGCCGGTTGGCGGCTTCGCGAGGGGACGTCCCGGCTGCCTCGGCGTCCGCGATCGCGGCGGCGAGTAAGCGGCCGGCGACGGCGTACTGGCGTTCTGGGAGAGTGATCTCAATTTCGCGGTCGGAGCGGTGGTAGAGCTTCGCGGGCCGACCCGCACCGGGGCCGGTGCGGCCGGATCGGCGCTCGTAGCAGGTGTCGAGCAGCCCTTCCTCGGTCAGCTTGTCGAGGTGGAACGCAGCCGTCGTCCGCGGGATCCCCAGGGCCTGAGCGGCGTCGTCCCGGCTCACCGGCTCGGACCGGCCGACGACGTACTCGTAGAGGCGCCGGCGGGTTGGCTCCTCCAGCACTGCGACCGCCTGAACTCGCGCGCGCCAGGGAATGTCCACGGGATGATTCTATCGACAACATCAGTTGGTCTAACAGTATGATGTGGCTTCGTTGAACTTTCAGGGAGTGTGCAGATGGCGATCTCGGCAGATCTCGAGTCTGTGTTCGATACGAGTCCGCTCCACGTCGTCCCCGGCCGCGCGGAGATCGACGTACCGGCGGCTGAGCGCGCGGTCGCGGACCTGCTGGTCGCGCTCGGCCGGGACCCGCACAGCGTGCACCTGGCCGACACCCCGCGCCGGGTGGCGCATGCCTACGCGGAGATGCTCACGCCCCGCGAGTTCGAGCTGACGACGTTCCCGAACGACGAGGGGTACGACGAGCTCGTGCTGGCCAAGGACATTCCGGTGCAGTCGCTGTGTGAGCACCACATGCTGCCGTTCACCGGGGTCGCCCACGTCGGGTACCTGCCGGGGAAGCGGATCCTCGGGCTCTCGAAGCTGGCTCGGGTGGTGGAGCTGTTCGCGCGTGATCTCCAGGTACAGGAGCGGCTGACCAAGCAGGTCGCCGACTGGCTCCAGGACCACCTGGACCCGAAGGGTGTCGGCGTCGTGATCGAGGCCGAGCACCAGTGCATGTCGCTGCGCGGTGTCCGTGCGATCGGCTCCCGCACGGTGACGTCGTCGCTGCAGGGCGTGCTTCGCGACAGCCCGAGCTCACGCCAGGAGTTCTTCGCGCTGACCGGCCTCACCCCGTAGTTACGGCGGTCAGGCGAAGGGGTTCAGCACCTAGGCGGAAGCTGCCGCCGGTGCATGGTGATGGGTGTGCCGGCCGGTGGCCAGGATGTGCGCGACCTCGCCCGGGAGCAGGTCGGTGCCGGGGACCGGTTCCATCTCGGAGACGTCGAGCCAGCGGACGACGGTGGCGCCGCAGTGGCCGTGGACGGCGAGGATGGAATCGAGGTCCGGCCAGACGGCCGTGGACGGGTTGGCGCCGTGCCAGCGCAACGCGACCGAGCCGTCGGTGAAGACGCAGCCTTCGGCGACGATGCCCGTGCCGGAGACTCCGCTGATGTCGGTGTAGCGCAGTAGTTCGAACGTCTGAGGTTTCACCGCTGGACCTCGCCCGTTGCGCGCGATCTGTCCTGCCGTACGTCGTGTGAATGGCTTGGGAGAGCTGCCATGGTCCTTTCCCCGTAGTCGGCGTGGGTGGGCGCTCGCCACAAACCGGGGACAATACCGACTGTCAGCGGGGAAGGACGGTCTGTAGCGACTCATCTTCTCACCACAAGCTAGAGCCAAATTGGGTGCACGCGCCAGAGCCCACGCAGCGTGTCTCAATCCTCGACCTCTTTCCAGCTCCCGAACTCCTGACAAAGCAGGGCAATTCGGTGGGGTTGTGGACGCGTGCCGTGGTCGAATACGTCAGTGTTCCTGACAGTTGCCACCGACCTGGCCGGAGTCGACGCGCCCGCGAGCGATTTCGGGTTCCTGCTGCACAAGAACCCGGCGCGACCGCAGGCGATCGAGGTCACCGGCGGCTCGGCGCACGTCTTCTACCCCGAGGCGACCGACGAGCGGTGTACGGCGGCTGTCCTGCTCGAGATCGACCCGATCGGATTGGTACGGTCCGGACGCGGGAAGGCGCAGGAAGGTTTCACGCTCGGGCAGTACGTGAACGACCGTCCGTACGCGGCGTCCAGCTTGCTCGCGGTCGCGCTCGGCAAGCTCTTCCGTACGGCGATGAACGGGCGCTGTGACGCCCGTCCGGAGCTGGCGGCCCGGGCGATCCCGCTCGAGATCCACGTGCCGGCGCTCCCGTGCAGCGGCGGCGCCGAGCTGGCCGAGCGTCTCTTCGCACCGCTCGGCTGGACCGTCGACGCGCGTCCGGTGCCGCTCGATCCCGAGATCCCGGCGTGGGGTTGGTCGCGGTACGTCGATCTGCGGTTGACCGGCGTACTCCGGCTGGCCGATGCGCTCAATCATCTTTACGTGATGCTTCCGGTGCTTGACGATGCCAAGCACTATTGGGTCGGCTCCGACGAGGTGGACAAACTGGTTCGCGCCGGCACGGGGTGGCTCGGCGCGCATCCTGAGAAGGATCTGATCTCGCACCGCTATCTGGCGCATCGGCGTTATCTCGCCGACTCCGCGCTGGAGCGCCTTGCCGAGGTGGATGGTATGGAGGTCGCAGCGGAGTCGCTGTCCGAGGAGGGCGGTCCGGAGCCGCTCGCGGTCGTTCGTCGTACGGCGGTCGCTGGCGTACTGCGGGAGCTCGGCGCGCGGCGGATCGCGGACCTCGGGTGTGGTGAGGGTGCGCTGGTGGGCGAGTTGCTGAAGGACCCGATGGTCGGCGAGCTGATCGCGGCCGATGTCTCGGCTCGTGCGCTGATCGCGGCGAAGCGGCGGCTGCACTACGACGACCTCCCGGATCGCCAGCGCGATCGGCTCCGCTTCCTGCAGTCGTCGGTCACGTACGCCGACCAGCGTCTGGCCGGCCTGGATGCGGTCGTCCTGATGGAGGTCATCGAACACGTCGACCCACCACGCCTGCCCGCGCTGGCCCACTCCGTCTTCCACGCCGCCCACCCCGGAGCCGTCATCGTCACCACCCCGAACGCCGACTACAACGTCCGCTTCCCGTCCCTTCCCGCCGGCACCTACCGCCACCCTGACCACCGCTTCGAATGGACCCGCCCCGAATTCCAGACGTGGTGCCACGAAACCGCCGCCCGCTACGGCTACAGCGTCGAGTTCCGCCCAGTAGGCCCCGAGGACGCCACCGCTCCGGCAGGTGCCGTCAGCGTCGGTGCGCCCACACAGCTGGCGTTGTTCACTCTCATCCCCGCCGAGGGGGGCGGGCCCCCCCGCGCGCGGGGGGGGGCCCGCGGGGGGGGGGGGCGTGGGGGCGGCACGAAACCACCCACGGGGTTGGGTT
>NZ_JBSGUS010000004.1:172855-188222 GCF_053608045.1 Kribbella sp. NPDC055071 | reverse complement strand
ACCGCCCCCGCCGGTGCCGTCCTCGGGGGGGCGCCCACCACGGTGGGGTTTTTCACCCTACACCCCCCCGCCCGGGCCGCCCCCCCGCGGCCATCGGCGGGCCGAAGCGGTGGTGGAGCGATGAGCGAGCTGCAGATCCCAAGCCTGTGTCTTGTCGTGCTCGTGGGGGCTAGTGGGTCGGGGAAATCGACGTTTGCGCGGGCGCACTTCAGGGGGACCGAGGTTGTTTCGAGTGACTTCTGCCGGGGGTTGGTGTCGGACGACGAGAATGATCAGGCGGCGACCAAGGACGCGTTCGAGGTGTTGCACTTCATCGCGGCGAAGCGGCTCGCGGCCGGGCGGTTGACGGTGATCGACGCGACCAACGTGCAGCCCGAGGCGCGCCGGGAGTTGGTGGAGCTCGCCCGGCAGTACGACGTACTCCCGGTGGCGATCGTGCTGGATCTGCCGGAGCGCGTCAGCGTCGAGCGGAACGAGCAGCGACCGGATCGGCAGTTCGGGACCAAGGTGATCGCGCGCCAGCGGTCCCAGCTGAAGCGCGGCCTGCGGAACCTGAAGCGCGAAGGCTTCCGCACCATCCACGTGCTCACGAGCGTCGAGGAGGTCGATGCCGTCAGCATCGAACGCACCCGGCTCTTCAACGACCGCAGGGATGTGACCGGCCCGTTCGACCTCATCGGTGACGTGCACGGCTGCCGTCCCGAGCTCGAGCAACTCCTCACCGACCTCGGCTACACGCTCACCCGTGACGATCTCGGCCGCCCGGTCGACGCCGTCCACCCGGACCGTCAGGCGGTCTTCGTCGGCGACCTGGTCGACCGCGGTCCGGACACCCCCGGCGTGCTACGACTGGTGATGGGGATGGTTGCCCACGGCCACGCTTTCTGTGTCCCCGGCAACCACGAGGACAAGTTGCTCAAGGCCCTCAGGGGCAAGAACGTGCGAATCAGCCACGGTCTCGAGACCACGCTGGAGCAACTCGCGGTCGAGCCGCCCGAGTTCCGCGCCGAGGTCGAGTCGTTCATCGACGGCCTGATCTCGCACTACGTCTTCGACGGCGGCAACCTCGTCGTCGCCCACGCCGGCCTGATCGAGCGGATGCACGGCCGCGCCTCCGGCCGGGTCCGATCCTTCTGCCTGTACGGCGAAACGACCGGCGAGACCGACGAGTTCGGCCTGCCGGTCCGGTATCCGTGGGCCAACGAGTACCGCGGCCGCGCGATGGTCGTCTACGGCCACACGCCGACCCCGGAACCGGAGTGGATCAACAACACGATCTGCCTCGACACCGGGTGCGTGTTCGGCGGCGAGCTGACGGCGCTGCGGTACCCGGAGCGTGAGCTGGTCGCGGTGCAGGCCGCCAAGGAGTACTACGCGCCCGCGAAGCCGTTGCATGTGGCAAGCGCTCCGACCCGTGAGCCCGATGTGCTCGAGCTGACGGACGTGACCGGTCGCCGGGTGATCGAGACCTCGTCGCACGGACGGATCAGTGTCCGGGCCGAGCAGGCAGGTGCGGCGCTGGAGGTGATGAGCCGGTTCGCGATCGATCCACGGTTCCTGCTGTACCTGCCGCCGACCATGAGCCCGGTCGCGACCTCGCCGGAGCCCGGCCTGCTGGAACACCCGCTGCAGGCCTTCGAGACCTATCGCACGCAGGGTGTCACCGAGCTGGTGTGCGAGGAGAAGCACATGGGTTCGCGGGCCGTCGTCTTGCTGACGCGGGACGACGACGTGGCCGAGAAACGCTTCGGTCTGGCGGGGCGTGGCGCGATCCACACCCGGACTGGACGGTCGTTCTTCAACCCCGCGTTGACCGACGAGCTGCTGCTTCGACTGCGCGCGATCGTCGAGGAGGCAGGGGTTTTCGCGGAGCTCGACACCTCCTGGCTGCTGCTCGACGCCGAGCTGCTCCCGTGGAGCGCGAAGGCCGCGGACCTGCTGCGCAATCAGTACGCCGCCGTTGGTGCGGCCGCGCGGACATCGTTGCCAGCAGCAACTGAGGCGCTCAGGTCAGCCGTTGCGGCCGGGCTGGAGCTCGGTGATTTGCTCGCCGGGACAGAGCGTCGTACGACGAACGTCGCGAGGTTCACTGATGCGTATCGGCGGTACTGCTGGCCGACGGACGGGCTCGACGGCGTCCGGATCGCGCCGTTCCAGGTGCTGGCGTCGGAGGGAGCGACGTACCAGGAACGACCGCATGCTTGGCATCTGGGCGTCGCGGACCGTCTCGTTGCCGTCGGCCCCGAACTGATCACGCCGACGCGGCGACTGTTCGTGGACCCGGAGAACTGGGACGCCGGGATCGCGTGGTGGGAGGAGCTCACCGGCGCCGGTGGTGAGGGCATGGTGGTCAAGCCGGCCGCCAACCTGGTCCGGACGAAGAAGGGGCTCGCGCAGCCTGGGCTGAAGGTCCGCGGGCAGGAGTACCTGCGCCTCATCTATGGTCCGGACTACACCGAGCCGGCCAACTTCGAGCGGCTCCGCGACCGCAACCTCGGTCACAAACGCTCGCTGGCACTGCGCGAGTACGCCATCGGCCTGGAGTCCCTCGACCGCGCCGCCCGCGGCGAACCCCTCTGGCGAATCCACGAAACCGTCTTCGCCGTCCTGGCCCTCGAATCAGAACCAGTAGACCCCCGCCTCTGAGCGACGTCGCTACAGGAGTTGGCGTTCCAGGGAGTCGGCGACGAAGTGTTCGAACTCTTGGGGGGTCCAGCCGGACTCGTCGACGAGCTCTTGGTAGACGCCGGGGGCGGCCAGGGCGCGGTAGACCGCTTGGGCTTGCTTGAGGGGGATCCGGAGCTCGGGCTCGATGGAGGCGATGATCGCGTCCATCACCTGGTTGCGGCCGGCCAGTTTGGAGCGGAGGAGTGCTCTGGTCTCGGCGCTCTCGTCGGTGGCGGCCTCGAAGATCAGGACGACGTCGAAGCCCGCGGCGTACAGGTTCGTGAGCCAGCCCGCGGCGCCGCGCAGCCGCTCGACCGGGTCGTCGATCGCGAACACCTGTTGGGCGCGCTCCATCGCGCCGGCGTCGGCGAGCCACTGGTCGCAGATCAGCGACAGGATCTCCCGCTTGGTGCCGAACGCCGAGTACACCGTCCTGGTCGCGACGCCCGCCGCTTTGGCGATCGCGTCGATGCTGGTCGCGCCGTACCCCTGGACGGCGAAGAGCCGGCGCGCGGCCTGCGCGATCCGGATCCGGGTCTCCTCGGCCTGCACCTGGCGATAGGACTTGACAGCCTCGGCCATGTGGGCACACTATCACTGTGTTCAGTGCAGTGACACTGCATCGAGTGCACGGATAGTGTAATCAAACTCAGGGGGTTCAGACATGGCTGCTTTCAAGGCGTTCACTGGTACGACGACGGACCCGGCGACGCGCGGTCCGCTCGCGGTGCTGGAACGGATCCTGCACCAGGGGTTCGGGACGGGGGACGAGACGATCGTCGACGAGCTGTGCTCACCGGAGCTGGTCGAGCATCAGTTCGGCCTGGCCGGGCGGGGTGGCCAGGCGCTCGATCACGTGAAGGCGGCCATCCGGCAGGTGCACGAGATCATGCCGGACATCGTCTACACGCTCGAGGACTCGGTCGTCGTCGGCGATGTGGCCTGGGTGCGCGGACGGGCCCGCGGGACCGCGACCGGAGCGTTCTTCGGACCGCCCAGCAATGCGCCGATCGACATGGCCCTCTTCGAGATGGCGCGCGTCGTCGACGGTTACATGGTCGAGCACTGGGGGTGCCCGGACCGTTTCGCGCTGCTCGCCCAGACAGGCGCGCTGGCCCGGCTGACCGACGCCAAGCCGTAGTCGGTCAGCAGGGCCTTCAGGATCGGATCAGGACGGGTTGACCTGCGCCGGGAGAGCGGTAGCTGCCGTTGCGGCGGCGGGGGCGCCGTACGCGGTGGAGAGGCGGTCGAGGAAGCCGGCCTGGTCGAGGGTGTACTCCTGGGTGCCGACGGTCTCGAGGACCGTGGTGGCCAGCGTGCAGCCGAGGTGGGCGGCGGCCTCGTGGTCGAGGCCGGCCGAGCGTCCGGTCAGGTAGCCGGCCCGGAACGCGTCGCCGCCGCCGGTCGGGTCGACCAGGCCGGGCGCGGGGACGGCCGGGATCTTGGCCAGGATGCCGTCCTTGTTCTCGATCACGACGCCGTCGCCGCCGTGCGTGGTGATCCGGACGTCGACCCGCGCCAGGATCTCGTCGTGGCTCCAGCCGGTCTTCTGCACCATCAGACCGGCTTCGTACTCGTTGCTGAACAGGTACGACGCTCCGTCGATCAGCCGGCGGATATCCGCGCCGTCCATCCGCGCCATCTGCTGCGACGGGTCCGCGGCCACCGCGATCCCGTGCTGCTTGGCCAGCTCCGTGTGCTTGAGCATGCCCTCCGGGTCGTCCGCACCGACCAGCACCAGGTCGATCCCGCCCGTCGCCGCGTGGATCGCGCCCAGGTCGAGCTCGCGCGCTTGCGCCATCGCGCCGGTGTAGAACGACGCGATCTGGTTGGCGTCGAGGTCCGTCGTACAGGTGAACCGGGCGGTGTGTACGTTCTCACACACCCGCACGTGCGAGACGTCGACGCCGGCGTCCGTCAGGGCCGCGCCGTACTCGGCGAAGTCCGCACCGACCGAGCCGACCAGCACCGACGGCTGCCCGAGCTGGGCCATGCCGTAGCAGATGTTCGCCGCGACCCCGCCACGGTGGACCACGAGCTCGTCGACCAGGAAGGACAGCGAAACCTTGTGCATCTGTTCCTCGAGGAACTGGTCCTTGAACCGGCCCGGGAACGTCATCAGGATGTCGGTCGCGATCGATCCGGCGACGGCGATGCGCATACGGTGTGCTCCCTAGGATTTCGGCAAGGCGTGGGGTCGCTGTGCGACGTGCAGACGGCCAATAGAGACTACAGGCGACCGATCTAATACATGGAGGGCGGGAATTCATGGGCCATCAGGTACCGGTGACCGAGGAACTGCACGATTACATGGTCGCGCACGGGATGCCGCTGGACGAGATCGCGACCGAGCTGAGGACCGAGACCGAGGCCCTGGGCAGTGCCGCGGGCATGCTGACCACCGCCGACCAGGCCGCCCTGCTCACCACGCTGACCCGGCTGATCGCGGCCCGCCGCGCGGTCGAGATCGGGACCTTCACCGGCTTCTCCGCGCTGGCGATCTCGCGGGGGCTGCCCGACGACGGCGAGCTGATCTGCCTCGACGTCAGCGACGAATGGACCTCGATCGGCCGCAAGTACTGGGAGCGGGCCGGTGTGGCGGACAAGATCGACCTGCGGATCGGTGACGCGCACGAGTCGGCCAAGAAGCTCGAGGGCGAGTTCGACCTGGCCTTCGTGGACGCCGACAAGGACTGGTACATCCAGTACTTCGAGGACGTGCTGCCGCTGATCCGGCCGAACGGGCTGATGATGTTCGACAACACCCTGGCCGGCGGGCGCGTGATCGACGCCGACGGACCGGCCGACCGCAAGGAGTTCAACGCGCACGTCGCCAAGGACGACCGGGTCGATGTGGTCATGGTCGGTATCGGCGACGGATTGACGCTGGTCCGCAAGAAGTGAGCCCGAAGGCGAGCAAGGCAGGTAGCAAGCCGGCCCCGCGGCTGAGCGTGAAGGATCTCCAGCACAAGTACGGCGACCGCCCGGTGATCGAGGGGCTGACCTTCACGCTGGCCGCCGGACAGGCGATCGCGCTGGTCGGCCCGAACGGCGCCGGCAAGACGACCGTACTGAAGTGCATCGTCGGCTCGGCCGAACCCGCGGCAGGCACGATCCTGCTCGACGGCAAGCCGATCGACGAACGGGCCGAGTCGGTACGGCGCGATGTCGCCACGCTGCTCGACGACCTGGACTTCTTCCCCGACCTCACCGCGGCCGAACACCTGGACCTGCTCGCCCGCGCGCACGGCAACCCCGAGCCGGAGGACCTGGTCGACAGCGTCCTGCACGACATCGGCCTGCTCCCGGCCGCCGATCAGTTGCCCGGCTCGTTGTCGTCGGGGCAGCGTCGCCGGCTCGCGTTGGCGACGGCGCTGGTCCGCCCGCGCAAGCTGATGGTGCTCGACGAGCCCGAGGCCCGGCTCGACACCGGCGGCGTGAAGTGGTTGTCGGATCGCCTGATCGAGGAGAAGAAGTCCGGTACGTCGATCCTGTTCGCCAGCCATGACCCGGCGCTGGTGGAGGCGGTCGCGGACTCCATCGTGACTCTGACCCCGCTGCCATGAGTACGGCGGACGGCCCGGTCACGTTCGACCCGGCGGACTTCGGCGCGATCCCGACCTCACGCGGGCTGCGGCAGTGGATGCGCAAGACCCGGCGGCGGCACGCGGATCGCTCGTTCTGGCAGCTGTTCGAGGACGTCTATCTGGTGGTCTTCACCCTGGCCATGGTCGGCGCGACCGCCGGGAACGTCATCCATCACCTCAACACCAATGCCGCCCGGTGTACGTCGCTGTCCTGCCTGGACCTCACCACGTACTTTCCGTGGATCCTCGTTCCGTTGCTCGTGGCAACCACATTGCGGGTGCTGCTGAGTGTGGGGCCGGTCGCGGCGTCGCGGGCGGCCGGGTTCTGGTTGCTCGCCACCCCCGTGAAACGGACGGCGTTGCTGCGTCCGGCGTACTGGCTCGTGATCGCTGCGGTGGCTGTGATCGGCGCGGTCGTGTCTGTGGTTGCTTGGGCGATCCTCGGGTCGACGTGGGGTTCGATCTGGGAGGCGGCGCTGCTGACGGCGATGCTGATGGTCTGCGCTGCGTGCGTGACGGTGTGGGCTCAGCAGTCGTTGCGGCGGAGCAAGTGGACGCTGCGGGTCGCGGATCTGCTGTTGATCCTGGCCCTGATTCCGGCGGTCTGGTTGGCGACCCGGCGCGATTCTCCTGATCCCGTGCAGAGCGCGAACGTCGTGATCAGCGGCTTCGGCGACGGCTCGGACTCGAATTCGTTGTTCTTCCTGGACCAGAACGCCCTGCGGCTGATCGGGCTGGGCGGTCTGGTGGTTGCCGTCGTGCTGGTCGTGATCGCGTCGCGGATGCTGGGCAGGCTTAGCCGGACGAGCGTGATCGCGGGTGGAGAGTTGCTCGCCGGTCTGGCGGGTGCTGCGAGCAGCCTCGACATCAGCATGCTCGCCGATGTGGTGTCCGGACGGCACTGGCGGTTGAAGGGTCGCGTGCACACGCGTCGCGGTCGGGGTGCGAACGGCGCGGCGCTGGTGCATCGCGAGTTCTTGCGGATCCTGCGGTGGCCACGACGACTCGTGATCGGGTTCGCGCTGCTCGTCGTGCCGTATGCGGTCGCGGGCGCGGGGTTCGCCGTACTCGTGCCGATCGCGGCCGGGTTCGCCGGGTTTGTTGCCGTCCGCCCCTTGATGGACGGGCTGCGGTCGGTCTGCCGATCCACCGGACTGGTCCGCGCTCTCGGCATGGATCTGCGCGACCTGCGCGTCATCATGGCCGTCGTCCCGGGCT
The DNA here is from genome assembly GCF_053608045.1 of Kribbella sp. NPDC055071. Lineage (NCBI taxonomy): Bacteria > Bacillati > Actinomycetota > Actinomycetes > Propionibacteriales > Kribbellaceae > Kribbella > Kribbella sp. NPDC055071. The sequence goes on along the minus strand of NZ_JBSGUS010000004.1, from coordinate 180,750 downwards.
TCTTCGCGGTGGTGTGGGCAGCGCTGGCGTCCCCGGCGATCGGGAGCGGCGCGGCCACGTTCGCAGTGGCCGCCGGGATGATCGCCGGCGCGGTCCGCCAGGCGTCGGCCCGGCCCCCGTCGTACGCCGGACCTCTCGTCTCCTCGCCCATGGGCGCGATCCCACCCGGCCTCTTCTCCCAGCCGATGCGAGGCTTCGACCTGCTCCTGCTCTGCCTGGTCCCGGTCCTGCTGAACCTCAGCTCCTTCTGGGTCCTGGCCATCCCGGCCTTCGTCCTGGCGATCATGTTCGCCGTCCGCCCGAAAACCAACTGACCCTGTCCTGGCTTATCTTGGTGTGGACAGGTACCTTGTGGTGCATGGTAGCGGAGAAGGTCTTCACCCAGCTGCGGCGCGGGACGCTCGAGTTCTGCGTGCTGGCGTTGTTGCAGGGGGAGGAGCGTTACGGTTTCGACCTCGTAAAGGCGCTCGGGGAGGTGGACGGACTGGTCACCACCGAGGGCACGATCTATCCGTTGCTCGCGCGGCTGCGCCGGGAGGGGCTGGTCGAGACCACCTGGCGCGAGTCCGGGTCCGGGCCGCCGCGGCGCTACTACAAGTCCACGGTCGAGGGCAGCCGCGCGCTGGCCGCGTTCGCCGCGGACTGGGAGAGGTTCCGGACGTCGGTGGACACGATCTTGCGGCAAGGGAGACGGGGATGAATGTGCAGCACGATGGTCAGCAGCTGGTCGACGCGTACCTGGAGTACTTGACCAAGGCCGCCGAGCCGTTGCCGGCGGAACGGCGTACCGAGCTCGTCGCGGAAGTGACCTCGCATATCGCGGAGGCCCGGGCCGCCGGGGCCACCTCTGACCGCGAGGTCCAGCAGGTGCTGCGACAGCTGGGTGATCCGGACGACATCGTTGCCGCCGCCACCGATGGCCTGGTCCTGGTCGAGCAGCCGCCCCGGTTGCGGCTGCGGGACTTCGCCGCGCTGGCGCTGCTCCTGTTCGGGCCTGCCCTGCTGGTGATCGGCTGGGTGGCCGGTGTCGTCCTGCTGTGGACCTCCGACCGGTGGACACGAGGCGAGAAGTTGCTCGGGATCCTGGCCTGGCCGTTCAGCTATGCCGCCGCGGTGGCCGGCGAGATGCTCTTCCAGCCACAGATCTGGATGGACATGGTGGGCGCCGCTGTGATCGCGGTCGCCGTCACCGTCGTGCTGGCGAAGAACGCCCGTCCGGGGCGGGCGGCATGAGTGCGCAGCAGGACAGCGACCGGCTGGTCGACGCGTACCTGGAGTACTTGACCAAGGCCGCCGAGCCGCTGCCGGTGGACCGGCGGACGGACCTGATCGCCGAGGTGACGGCGCATATCGCCGACGCGCGGGCGGCGGGGGCGACCTCCGAGGACGAGATCCGGGCGATGCTGAAGCGACTCGGCGATCCGGACGACATCGTCGCGGCCGCCACCGACGGCTTGGTGCTGGTCGATCGGTATCGGCCGCGGTTTCGGAGCCGGGAGATCGGCGGGCTGCTGCTCGTCCCCTTCGGCGCGTTCGTCTTCGGGGCCGGCTGGCTGCTAGGGCTCTTCCTGCTGTGGACGTCGGACCGCTGGACCCGGGGCGAGAAGTGGCTGGCCACGCTCGTGTGGCCGCTCGGGTACGTCGGTGTTGTCGTCGCCGTCACGTATCCCGAGCCGGACGGCGTCCACGTCCCGCCGGCGCTCGGCATTGCCGTGGGCATCCTGATCGCGCTCGCCCCGCTGGCCGTCCTGGTGAAGCTGATCAAGAACGCGCGGCCAGGCCGCTCACACCTCGCGCGCTAGCCACTTCTGCTCGATCTCGCGCGGGAGGTCGACGTCGTACTGCCGCGCGAGCAGGAGAAGCTGACAGAACACGTCGGCGAACTCCTGGTGGAAGCCGGCCCGGATCTCTTCCGGCGTGAGGCCCTTGGGCCGGGCGCGACCCGTGTGCTGGAGATAGGCCTGGGTCAGCTCGCCCATCTCCTCCTGCAGCTTCAGCAGGAACCAGTCCGGATCACGGTCGAAACCGAGGTCCTCGCAGTACCGGATCGACAGTTTCTCCAAGCGCCCAGACAACTCCGTGAGATCCACGCCCTCACCCAACCAGGGGCCACCGACAAGCAACGCCCCGCGGTCCTGGCGGGATCGCGGGGCGCTGGTGGCAACTGCTCTAGTGGTCGGCAACCGGCTGCGGATCTCCCGGCGCCTCGTCGACGGGGTCTCCGATGTCAGGGATCGGGTCCGCGGGTGGGACCAGCGGCTTGTCGAGGCCGTTGTCCTCGGCGATCGCCACGCGGGAGACGTCGGCCTCGATCCGGTTGAGCTGCTTGCGGATGGCGGTCCCGGTGCCGTCCGAGGCCACCCAGAACCGCTTCATGTACTCCTCGATCTCGGCCTGCATCATGGCCCTGAGCTGTGCCTGTGTGTACGGCAAGTCGTCCTCCACGTGACCTGGGGTGAATTCGCCGCGAGAGATCGCGGTGCGGGCGGCCGGTCCGGGACAGTCGGTGGGTTCCGGGCGGACCGCGGAGTGCGGCAGGATCGCCGTACCGTGCGGAAAGATCTTGCGGAAGTCCGCGATCACCCCGCGGGTGGTCGCCTTCATGGCGGCGGTCGGCTGCTCCCCGGTGACCAGGACCAGCAGGATCGCGCCGTACCGTTCGTTCACGTCGTTGTTGCCGTTGGCGGCCGATTGAACGCGCAGACCGCGCAGCGCCCAGGCACGACCGGCCTGGTCGACCGCGACCTGGTACGCGATATCGGACCAGCCTCGATCGTCCATGTGGTAGTTCTGCCAGCCACGCAAGGCGGACGCGACCGCCGCCTGGGTGTGGATGACCTTGGTGGACCCGGTCCCGGGCCAGTGGATGACCGCGCCTTGAACCCGCGACACGGTCAGGCTTCCCGGCCCCGAGTTCGGCGATCGCGCATTCCATGCGGACCGGGGCAGATAAACAACCATCAGTGCTCCTCACGTGCCTCACAGCACCTGCTTCCCCAACGCTGGCGCTCAGTAATCAAACGATCACACTCAGCGCGCAACGTCAAGGGCTAACTGGCGCCATCCACTCAATCAGGCACGGACCCCGCTGTCTTGCCGACTCACGTGTCGCCGGGCTGTTTGCTCAGCCCGGTTTCCTTCAGGCGGTTGTGAGCAGCGGGAGGAGCTGGTCGCCGATCCGGATGATCTCTTCGCGGTACGGCGTGTCCGACAGGATGAAGTGGGTGACGCCGAGGTCCTGGTACTTGCGCAGCGACTTCGCCACGTCGTCCGGTGATCCGACGAGCCACGTCGTACCGGCGCCGCCTCCGCCGTACTTCCCGGGTGCGGTGTAGAGGTTGTCGTCGAGGACCTCACCGCGCTCGGCCAGGTCGAGCAGACGCTGCTGCCCGACCGCCTTGAACCACAGGCGATCCCGCGACCCGAAGGCCTCGGCCATCTTCGCGACCTTCGCCTCCGCGTCGGTCCACGCCTGCTCGGTGGTGTCGCGGACCAGCGTGGTGATCCGCAGGCCGAACTCGAGCGGCGGGTGTTCGCGACCGAGTTCGGCCTCGAGCGTGCGCAGCCGGCTGATGCGCTCGGCGATCCCGTCCAGCGGCTCACCCCAGAACAGCTGCACATCCGCGTCCGTGGCTGCCACCCGCTGCGCCGCCTCCGACGCCCCGCCGAAATACAGCCGCGGATGCGGCCTTCCGTCCCGTACGACGGGACGCGACGCGACCGTGGACCCGGAGACCGAGAAGTGCTCGCCGGAGAACGTCACGTCCTCCTCGGTCCACAACCGCCGGACGAGCTGCAGGAACTCACGGGTCCGGGCGTAGCGCTGCGCCTGGTCACCCTCGGAGTCGCCGTACGCCGTGAGGTTGTCCTGACCCGAGACGATGTTGACCAGCAGCCGCCCGCCGGTCAGCTGATCCAGCGTCCCCGCCGCCGAGGCGAAGTGCGCCGGCTGCCAGTACCCCGGCCGGATCGCGACCAGCGGCTGGAACGTCGTCGTCCGCGCGGCCAGTGCGGTCGCGACCGTGAAGGTGTCCGGCCGTCCCCAGCCGGTCCCGATCAGCGCGCCGCCCCAGCCGTGGTCCTCGGTCAGCCGGGCCAGCTCGGTCAGCCGGTCGAGGCTGTTGTGTCCCTGGGCGGCGTCGTCCCCGCGGTGACCGGGCTCGACCTGGTTCGGGATGTACCAGAGGAAAGTCATGTAAATGAGTTTAAGTTCATAGGATTAATAGACTTTGGGCTCGTCTCGCTCTCTGGTCAACCGGACCCGGAATGGGTGACGCTGGGGTGATGAGCGACGCTGGAGGGATGAGTACGGCGGCGGAGCGGATGGCGTGGGGGAAGGCAGTACGCAAGCGGGTTCCGCTGGAGTCCCATGCGGAGGTACCTGCGGGCAAGGACCGGGATCCGATCGGGCTGCTGGCGAGCCAGGAGGCCGGGCGGGTGCCGGAGCTGGTGCCGATCCGGCATGGGCGGATGCTGGTGTCGCCGTTCACGTTCTATCGCGGTGGGGCGCTGATCATGGCCGCGGATCTCGCGCGGACGCCGGAGACCGGTCTGTCGGTGCAGTTGTGCGGGGACGCGCATCTGTCCAACTTCGGTGCGTACGCGTCACCCGAGCGGCGCCTGGTCTTCGACATCAACGACTTCGACGAGACGTTGCCCGGGTCGTTCGAGTGGGACGTGAAGCGGTTGGCGACGAGTTTCGTGGTGGCCGGCTCGGACAACGGCTTCAGCCCGAAGGTGTGCCGCGGTCTCGCGGTGACCGCGGTCCGGAACTACCGCGAGGCGATGCGCGCGTTCGCCGGTCAGTCCATCCTCGACGTCTGGTACGCGCGACTCGATGTCGAGGATGTGGCCACGCAGTACCGGGCCCAGCTGTCGTCCGCCGAGCGGAAGCGACGCAAGTCCGGACTCAAGGTCGCCGACGCGCAGCTCGCGCACGCCTACACGCGGAACAATCTGCAGGCGATCGGGAAGCTGACCGAGGTCGTCGACGGCCGCCGGCGGATCGTCTCGGACCCACCACTGGTCGTCCCGATCGCGGAGCTGGCCGGTGTCGACAGCGACCTGGTGGTCGACCAGTTGCACGAACTCGTCACGGAGTACCGAAGCACGCTGCAAGCCGATCGACGACACCTGCTCGACCACTTCCGGCTCACCGATGTCGCGCACAAGGTCGTCGGGGTCGGCAGCGTCGGTACCCGGGCCTGGATCCTGCTGCTCGAGTCGACCGTCGGCGACGAAGCCCTGCTGTTACAGGCGAAACAGGCCGGCGAGTCGGCGCTGAGCACGTACGCCGGTGCCTCGGAACACGTCAACCAGGGTGAGCGCGTGGTGGTCGGCCAACGCCTGATGCAGGCGGCCAGCGACATCTTTCTCGGCTGGGTGCGCGCCGAGGCCGCCGACGGCGAACAGGACTACTACCTGCGGCAGCTGCGTGACTGGAAGCTCTCCGCCGAGATCGGCGACCTCAACCCCGACGCGATGACGCTGTACGCACGCCTGTGCGGCTGGACCTTGGCCCGCGCCCACGCACGCTCCGGCGACCGCTTCGCGATCGCCGCCTACCTGGGCAAATCAGACCACTTCGACGAAGCCGTCGCCGACTTCGCCACCACCTACGCCGAGCGAAACCGGCGCGACCACACCGCCCTCTCCGAAGCCGTCACCACTGGCCGCCTGAAGGCAGAGACCGGCCTCTAGCCGCGGCGCCCGCCGGTCTTCCGGTCAGCTGCTACGGCGGCGGCCCCCTGCGTTCTTGTTGCTACACGGCATTGACATCGTTGTCTGGGGCGGTCACGATACTGCTCGACTGAAACGTTTCCAACCTCGGACAGCCGAGCCGCCACGAAGCAATCGAGGAGATCATGGTCGTGAATCGTGCTGCGCGGATTCTGCGCGCTCTCTTGGCCGGTGGGGTCTGCCTGGCCCTTACGGTGATGTCGATGCAGAACGCCGAAGCTCACCCCGGACCCGGCGCCGCGGGGTCGACCGCGGTGGCGCGGGTCCGGGTCGCCGCCGACGTGCTGATGAGTTCGTACGAGCCGGGGAAGGCCTGGTTCCCGTCGAGCTGGTGGAACTCGGCGGTCGCGTTGCAGACGATCGGCGACTACATGCAGCGGACCGGCGATCGGCGCTATCTGCCACAGCTGGACAACACGTTCGAGAAGGACAAGGGCGTGTTCCCGGCGGGCTACCTGTCGGGCGATCCGCTGCTGGGCAACTTCACCAGTCGCGCCATCGACGACTCGGAGTGGTGGGGGCTGACTTGGGTCCAGGCTTACGACCTCACCAAGAATCGCAAGTACCTCGACATGGCCGTCACCATCGCCGAGTACGTCGAGGGCTACTGGGACCCGAGTAGTTGCGGCGGAGGTGTCTGGTGGAACGGCGAGCGTACGTACAAGAACGCTGTCACGAACGGACTCTGGATCCGCCTCACCGCTGAGCTGCACAACCGGCTGCCCCGGGACAAGCACTGGCTCGGCCGCGCACAAGAGGGTTGGACCTGGTTCACCGGCAGCGGGATGATCAACTCCGCCGGTCTGGTCAACGACGGCCTGACCAGTGACTGCAAGAGCAACAACGACACGGTGTGGAGCTACAACCAGGGCCTTGCCATCGGTGCGGGCCTGGAGCTCTGGCGTGCGACGCGCAACCCGAAAATCCTCACCACAGTACGGCGGCTGGCCGACGCGGCGATCGCACCCGGGGGACTGGTCACCAACGGCGTTCTGACCGAGTACTGCGACGCACCGGACCGCACCTGCGACGACAACGGTAAGCAGTTCAAGGGCATCTTCCAGCGCTACTGGATGGATCTTGCCGACACCACCCACGACCCTCGCTACACCGACTTCGTCGCCCAACAGGCAGCGTCCATCTGGGACAACGACCGCGACGCGGCCGGACGCTTGGGCGAGCGATGGTCTGGTACGACGAACGCCGACCACCCGAACGTGTTCGACTGGCGTACCCAGGCCAGTGCGCTCAGCGCACTGATCGCCGCGGTACCGGTGCCGACGCCGACAAGCTCACTGTCGGCCACTGTGAGTCCTGCCCAGCCTGTAGTGATGCCAGCGGCTGCTGCGACCCACGTGAAGCTTCAGGTCGACGTCCAGGCGACAGGACCGGCGTACCGGCCCGTGAAGGCCGAAGTGCGAGGCGTTGCCCCGGCGGGCTGGACTGTGACCCCGGATCGGCAGACTGTCACGCTGACTCCGAAGGGAAACGCCGTACCTGCGCATGCGTCGGTGGAACTAGATGCGGTCATCCCGGCGGGGACTGCAGACGGCCACTACGCGGTGACCGCTACGGCGACGGCTGGATCTTTGGTCTTCAGTGCCCAGTCCGACATTCTGGTGGCGCACAACGTCGACTTCGACACCGGTACGGCGGCTGAGTTGCCGTGGCTGTGGGACGCGGACGGCTCGCAGAGCAACGGCGTCCAGAACCGCTTCGCCGACGGTCACTCGTACTTCGTCTACCGCTTCCCATTCCCGTCCACCGCGACGGCGGCCTCGGCGACGCTGACGATCGACAACGAGTTCGTCGTCCAGGTCAGCGGCGACGGCCAGCAGTGGACCACAGTCGCCACTGAGACCACCCCTTATCACGATGGCCAGAACAAGGCCGCCCGCACCTTCGACCTCACCCCCTTCCTCGGCGCAGGCAAAGCCGGCTACGTCCGCATCGCCGACTCCTTCCCCGACGACGGCTGGGGCGGTCGCGTCTACCACGTCACCGCCACCTACAACTGACGGCTGATCCCCGCCTCGAGGAGGCGTCCGGACAGCAGACGTCGAGCTCGGCGAGGAGGCCCACGCCCAGCGCGACCCGGGCGTCCAAGCGTGTGGGGGATGGGTTGGGGGGTTGCGTCCGGGGTGGGGGTGTTCACG
>NZ_JBSGUS010000004.1:151035-172845 GCF_053608045.1 Kribbella sp. NPDC055071 | reverse complement strand
GGCGCTCGCTCAACCCACTACCCCCCCACAACAACATCCGGGTTTACCCCCGCCTTGTGTCGGCCCCCGGAACCCCCAGGCGGTGCCGGGGGAGGCGCCCCGCGCCCCCCTCGACGCGGTCGTCAACGCTTGAGCTGGATGCTTTGGGTGTATGCGTCCTGGTTCGGGGTGTTCACGCCGGGTCGGCCACGGAAGTCGGTCCAGCACGGGTGGATGCCGAGATCGTTGCCGATGGCCACTGCCGAGTAGTCGCCGATGAACACGCCTTGCACCTCGGTACCGTCGGGTTCGACGGCGAGGAACTGGACCTGCGGGTTCTCCGAGACCGTGGTGATCCGCTGGGTGGCGGTCCGGCCGAGCGACTGGGTGCCGGAGCCGGCCCAGTACGCGTAGTCGAGATTGATCCCGTTGGGGTCGTAGTGCCTCGTGTACGACGTGATCGCGACCTTGCCGTCGCGCGCCGCGACCGCGCTGAAGAACTCGTCCTGTGGCGTGCCGACCACCAGCGGGCGGGACCAGTTCTTGCCGTTGCCCGATGCGGACACCACGTTGTCGCCGTTGGTGCGCACGGATGCGCCGGTACTCGCGTCGTACAGTCCGTTGCGGTCGTCGGACCAGACCACTGTCAGCTTCTCGTTGACCCGGTCATACGCCAGCTGCGGGTAGCTGTTCAGCCGGAAGTTCTCCCCGGTCAGCGTGTCCGGGAAGTCGTAGTTCGTGTCGATAACCGCATGCCGGAACGTGCGCCCGTGGTCGGTCGAGGTCGCCACCACCGTGGCATCCCGGTCCGTGGCACCATCACACGCGGCCGTCGCACAGACCGAGGCCTCGTAGGCGACGTACAGTTGCCCGTCGTTGCCGACCTGCGGGTTCGAGCCTTGGTCGTACGGCGTGATGCCGCCAGGGAAGCTGGTCAGCGACGGCGGAACCCGGACGGGCGTCCCGAAATGCGAGCCGAAGTCGATACTGGCCGACTCCATGATCGGCGACTCGAGATAGTTGTCGTCGTTGTCGTTGGTGAACTTGGTCCAGGTCACGTACACCCGGCCGTTGGACGGATCCGCGGCGATCCACGGCTTGTCGTTGAAGATGTGGGTCACCGCCGGAGTGCCGTCCGCGTTGACGCCGTCCATCGCGATGACGTGCGGACCACCCCAGTGCAGGCCGCCGTCGCGCGACACGTTGACGACGATCGCGGTGGCGTCCTGGCCGCCGAGCGGTGCGGACCGGCTGAACAGCAGGCGAAGTACACCGTGTTGCCGGGTCCGAAGGCGACGACCGGGTCACCTGATCCGTCGAACCAGCTGAAGGCGCCGGTTCCGCCCGCGGTGATGGTCAGGCCTGGGATCGCCACGTTCGTCCAGCTGCGTCCGCCGTCGAACGATGTGTACGCGAAGCTGGAGCTGTCGTTGCGGTTCTCGCGGGGGTTGAACAGTCGGTAGTCGTTGGCGCCGGCAACGATGTTGCGCGGATTCCGTGGGTTGACCGCGATCGTGGTCTCGTTCTGGGCCGCGCTGCAGCCGGCCTGCGAGCCCACCGGGACTACCGTGTCTCCGACGATCTGGTCGACGTTCGGCGCCGGATTCCCGTACGGGTTCGGATGACCGAGGTACGACTGACACAGCGCCGACAGCGCCGGGTCGTCCGGATCGGGCTCCTCTTCCTCGGCCAGCACCTCCTTCAGCAGCGGGTTGTGCACCGTAACGGCGCTCGGAGCGGCGGCGGCGGGCGTAGCTACCAGTGCGAGCGATCCCATCAGGCTGATGACACCAAGGATCGCCGACCGGCGCATGTTTGACGGCCTCACTGTGTTCCCCCTTCCCTGCCCCCGAGGGATGACACAGCGCATTGTGCGCCTCCCCGAGAGCCCGGTCCAGGGCAGAGAAAAGCCCTGTCCGGACCGGCCGGACAGGGCTTCTCAGCTACGTCTCAGACAACTCAGACGTCGTAGTAGAGCTCGAACTCGTGCGGGTGGGGGCGGAGCTGGATGGGGGCGATCTCTTGCTCGCGCTTGAGGTCGATCCAGGTCTCGATCAGGTCCGAGGTGAAGACGTCGCCCTCGAGCAGGAAGGCGTGGTCGGCCTCGAGCGAGTCGATCACGGCCGGCAGCGAGGTCGGGACCTGCGCGATGCCCTTGTGCTCCTCCGGCGGCAGCTCGTACAGGTCCTTGTCGACCGGGTCGGCCGGCTCGATCTTGTTCCGGATGCCGTCCAGGCCGGCCAGCAGCTGGGCCGAGAAGGCCAGGTACGGGTTCGCCGACGGGTCGGGGCAGCGGAACTCGATCCGCTTCGCCTTCGGGTTCGACCCGGTGATCGGGATCCGGATGCAGGCCGAGCGGTTGCGCTGCGAGTAGACCAGGTTGACCGGCGCCTCGAAGCCCGGCACCAGGCGGTGGTAGGAGTTCACCGTCGGGTTGGTGAAGGCCAGCAGCGAGGGGGCGTGCTTGAGCAGACCGCCGATGTACCAACGGGCGATGTCGGACAGGCCGCCGTACCCGGACTCGTCGTAGAACAGGGCGTCGCCGTTCGAGAACAGTGACTGGTGGACGTGCATCCCGGAGCCGTTGTCGCCGAAGATCGGCTTCGGCATGAAGGTCGCCGTCTTGCCGGCCGCCCACGCGGTGTTCTTGACGATGTACTTGAACTTCATCAGGTTGTCCGCGGTCTTCAGCAACTCGTCGAAGCGGAAGTTGATCTCCGCCTGACCCGCGGTGCCGACCTCGTGGTGCGCGCGCTCGACGACCAGGCCGGCCTTCTCCAGCGCCAGCGTGATGTCGTCGCGCAGCTCGCCGAAGTGGTCGGTCGGTGCGACCGGGAAGTAGCCACCCTTGTAGCGGACCTTGTAGCCGCGGTTGCCGCCGTCCTCGACGCGGCCCGTGTTCCAGGCGCCGGCGACCGAGTCGATCGAGTAGTGGGCGGAGTTCGACTTGGTCTCGAACCGGACGTCGTCGAAGACGTAGAACTCGGCCTCGGGCGCGAAGAACGCGGTGTCCGCGATACCGGTCGACTTCAGGTACTCCTGCGCCTTCCGCGCGATGTTGCGCGGGTCACGCGAGTACGCCTCGCCGGTCAGCGGGTCGTGCACGAAGAAGTTGATCGCCAGCGTCTTCGCCCCGCGGAACGTGTCGAGGAAGGCGGTGGTCGGGTCGGGCAGCAGCTTCATGTCGGACTCGTGGATCTGCTGGAACCCGCGCACCGACGAACCGTCGAACATCAGCCCGTCTTCGAAGACCTCGGGACCGAACGACGACACCGGGACGGTGAAGTGCTGCATGATGCCCGGCAGGTCGGAGAACCGGACATCGATGATTTCGATGCCCTCGTCCTTGACGTAGGCGAGCAGCTCCTCAGCGCTGGAAAACATACGTACTCCTAGGGTGGCTCAGAGATTCATCTGAACGTAGGGCCTGCCGATTACTCGGCCGTGACCCCGATGTTTCGCGGATGTTACGCCCAGCGTGTCCGCGCTGACCCACTGGTATACGGCGGTGACGCCCTGAGATCTCGCACAGCGATCTCGCAGACCGCCTGTGGCGGTGCATGGACGCATCCGTAGGCTAGCCATCATGGCATCATCGGCGCAGCCGGGCACAGGACCCACCGAAGAATTCCGTTTCCCGGGCAACCGTCTCGGTCTGCCGGCCGACGGTCCGGGCTCGGTCACGGGCTGGGGCCGCCGCATCCTCGCGCTGCTGCTGGACTGGCTGATCGCCTCCCTGATCGCGTCCGCCGTCACGGGGAAGCCGATCTGGGCCGGTGGCAACGACTTCAACACCGCCCAGCTGGTCACGTTCTTCGCGATGACCACGATCCTGGTCGCTCTGGCCGGCGGCACGATCGGTCACCGCGTGCTGGGGCTGCGCGTGCTCAACCTCCGGGCCGGTACGACCACCGGCTACGCCGCTCAGGTCGGCCTGCTCGGCGGCATCGTGCGCACCGTGCTGCTCTGCCTGTTGATTCCGGCGGTCGTCTACGATCGCGATCGCCGCGGACTCCACGACCGCGCCGCCAACACAGTCGTCGTACGGCGTTAGCAGGTCAGCCGCGCGTCAGCCGGAGCTGGACGTCGTCGAGGTAGCCCGTGCGGAAGCCGGCCTCGGAGTAGGCCAGGTAGAACTCCCACATCCGGCGGAAGGTGCCGTCGAAGCCGAGGGCGGCGATGGACGGCCAGCGCTCGATGAAGCGGTTCCGCCAGACGCGTAGCGTGCGGGCGTAGTCCGGGCCGAGGTGACGGATCACCTCCGAACGCAGACCGGTGTGCTGCCGGGTGACGTCCTCGATGATCTCGACCGACGGGATCAGACCGCCCGGGAAGATGTACTTCTGCACCCAGGTGAACGTGTTGCGGGTCGCGAGCATCCGCTCGTGCGGCATCACGATCGCCTGCACGACACCGACCCCGCCCGGGGCGAGTCGCCGTTCGATCGCGTCGAAGTAGACGGGCCAGTACTTCTCGCCGACCGCCTCGATCATCTCCACACTCAGCACGGCGTCGAACTCGCCGATCTGGTCGCGATAGTCGCGCAACGCGACCTGCACCCGGTCGCTCACCCCGGCCTCCGCGATCTTGCGCTGAGCCAGCAACGCCTGCTGCGACGCGATCGTGATCGCCGTCACCCACGCGCCGCGCTGCGCGGCGCGGATCGCCAGACTCGCCCAGCCACAGCCGATGTCGAGCACCCGCGACCCGGACACGACACCGGCCGCGTCGAGGATCGAGTCCAGCTTGTCCAGCTGGGCCTGGCTGAGCTCGTCGTACGACGCCGTCGCGAGCCCGGCGAGTGGATCGATGCCGCCGAAGTAGGCGGCCGAGTAGGTCAAGGTCGGATCGAGGAACTCCGAGAACATCGCGTTGCTCAGGTCGTAGTGCCGGCTGACGTTCTCCCGGGCGCCGGCCCGGTCGTTCTCCTGGTCGCCGGGCTGGGACCGAGTCACCAGCCAGCGCAGCGATTGCGCCCACTTCGGCAGCAGATGCCGGGTCTCGTCGTTGCTGAACCGCTCGGCGAACGGGACCAGCAGATCGGCCAGATCGGTGCCCGGCTCCGGATCCCAGTCACCGGCCAGATAGGCCTCGCCGAACCCGGAACCGGCGTCGTGCCCGAGCCGGTCCAGGAACGCCGCGGTCCGATGCACGCGCATGGCCGGGCCGCCCAGACCGTACGAGCGGTTGCTGTCGAGGTGGATCGTCGCCGGCAGGTCCTTGGCGATCATGCGGATCGCGGCCGCCGCGCCGGCCCGGCGAACCGGGTTCGACCGCGGGCGGGCCAGCGTGGGCCACGTCTCGGCCGCCGGCTGATGCACAGCCGGCATGAGATCGGTCATGATCGTCAACCTCGTGTCCTCGATCCGTCAGCGCCGCACTAAGTCGCACCTTAAGGCCCAACCACCACCCCACGACGCGACACGAAGGCACACCCGTGCCACGTCACGACTGATCAACTACTGAGTTGCTGTCGGGTTACCTGCCATCTCAAAAAGCAGGGCACCCGCACGTCCCCCCGGACGCAGGTCAGCGGGCGTTTAGCGCCCCTTCATGGCTTGCCGTGCGCCCTTGAGGCTCGTCGGCACCGGACCCTTCGGCATCGGCACCTGCGGCCGGACCGCGTCGAGCGCCTTCAGCCGCTGGAGCAGATCGGTGATCTCCGACGGCTGCAGAGCCTGCGGAAGCTTCATCACGTGCTTGGTCAGCTTCCGGATGTCGATCTCGCCCTCGCCCTGACCGGCGATGATCTGGATCACCGGCGCGCCGCCGGCGACCCGGTTGTGCTTCTTGTACTCGGCGGTGAGCAGGTTCTTCACGCGGCTCGGCTGGCCTTCGCCGACCAGCACGATGCCCGGCCGTCCGACTACCCGGTGCACGATGTCGGCGTTCTTGGTGACCGCGATCGCGGGCGTCACCGTCCAGCCGCGGCGCAGCGTCTGCAGCGCGGACGCGGCGGCGCCGGTCTGTCCCTCGATCTGGCTGTACGCCGCCTTCTCGACCTTGCGGCCGAACACGATCGTCGCGGCCAGGAAGCCGAGGGCGACACCCAGCGGAATCCAGACCAGCAGCGGACCGACCAGCAGGCCGACCACCACGAACACGGCGACGATGCCGAGGAAGATCCCGGCGAGCACCAGCCCGACCGTCGGATCGGACTTCCGGGTCAGCTTGTAGGCCGACGTGATCTGCTTGAGCCGGCTGGTCTTCTCTTCGGGCGCGTCGTTCTTGGCCATCTCTACCTGTCCTGGTTGTTCATACGTGACTCAACGGCCTGACGGTACAAGCGTCCGGCGCGGTACGAGGACCGTACCAGCGGACCGGACATGACTCCGGCGAAACCGATCTCCTGCGCCTCGGCGTCCAGCTCGACGAACTCCTCGGGCTTGACCCAGCGCTCGACCGGGTGGTGCCGCACCGAGGGCCGCAGGTACTGCGTGATCGTGATGATCTCGCAGCCCGCCGCGTGCAGGTCCTTCAGCGCCTGGCTGACCTCGTCGCGGGTCTCGCCCATGCCGAGGATCAGGTTCGACTTGGTGACCAGGCCGTAGTCGCGGGCCTGGGTGATGACGTCCAGCGACCGCTCGTAGCGGAAGCCGGGCCGGATCCGGCGGAAGATCCGCGGCACGGTCTCGACGTTGTGCGCGAACACCTCGGGCCGCGACGAGAACACCTCGGCCAGCTGCTCCGGTACGGCGTTGAAGTCCGGCGCGAGCATCTCGACACCGGTGCCCGGGTTGAGCTCGTGGATCTGCCGGATCGTCTCGGCGTAGAGCCAGGCGCCGCCGTCGTCCAGGTCGTCGCGGGCGACGCCGGTCACGGTCGCGTAGCGCAGGCCCATCGTCCGGACCGATTCGGCCACGCGGCGGGGCTCGTCGCGGTCCAGCGCCTCGGGTTTGCCGGTATCGATCTGGCAGAAGTCGCAGCGCCGCGTGCACTGGTCGCCGCCGATGAGGAACGTGGCCTCGCGGTCCTCCCAGCACTCGAAGATGTTCGGGCAGCCGGCTTCCTGGCACACGGTGTGCAGTCCCTCGGACTTCACGAGTTTCTGCAGGGCCTGGTACTCCGGTCCCATCCTGGCGCGGGTCTTGATCCACTCGGGTTTGCGCTCGATCGGGGTCTCCGCGTTGCGCACTTCGAGCCTGAGTAGTTTCCGTCCTTCTGGGGCGATCGTCACGACTCCCAGCCTACGCGGCCCCGGCCGGCCGTGGTCAGGAGCCATCCACCCGTAGGCTGATGAGCTATGTCGACGCTTGAGCTCGGTACGGCGGCCACGGGCGCCGAACCGGGGACACCACCTCGCACCGGGACCACCGTCCGCGGCTGGGTGCGGCCCGGGCCGACGGCTCGGGAGCGCCGTACCGACATCCTGGTGGGTCTCGGGATGGTCGTGGCCGCGGTGATCGCGACCGAGCTGGCCCGGGGTCAGGCTCCGACGAAGGTGGACCTGGGCATCGGCGGGATCGAGCCGTACGTGCTCAGCGCCGCCACTGTGCTGCCGCTCTGCTTCCGCCGTCGCTATCCGATCCCGGTGCTGCTCGCGGTCTCCGTACTGTTCGTGATCAGTGGTGAGCGGACGGTGTTCGCCTTCGTCGGGAACCTCACCACCCAGGCGTCGCTGTTCATCGCGGTCTACTCGGCCGTCGCCTGGGCCCGGGACCGTCGGCTGATGAAGGCGTCGGTGGCCGTGGTCTTCGTCGGCATGTTCGGCTGGCTGACGGTCAACTTCGTCCGGGCCTTGCGCAACAACGCGATCGACGGGCCGAACCACGCGCTGCTTTCGCCGTACGTGTCGAGCGTGATCCTGAGCGTCGCGCTCAACGTGCTCTATTTCTTCGGTGCCTATTTCTGGGGCCGGGCGGCGTGGGGGATCGCACGGCAGCGCCACGAGCTGGAGGAGCAGGCGAGTGAGCTCGCCGCGCAACAGGAGGCGAACGCCCGGCGCGCGGTGATCGACGAGCGACTCCGGATCTCCCGTGAGTTGCACGACGTCGTCGCGCATCACATCAGCAGCATCGGCGTACAGGCCGGCGGGGCTCGGCGGGTGATGGACGTCGACCCGGAGGCGGCCAAGGACGCGCTAGGCGTGATCGAGAACTCCAGCCGGACCGCGGTCAACGAGATGCGTCAACTGCTCGGCATGTTGCGCGCCGCCGACCCGGATCTCGACGTCGACGCACCCGATCCCAAGGCGCCGCAAGCCGGTGCGGACCGGCTGCCGGCCTTGATCGCCGAGGTGAATGGCGAGGGCTTGTCGGTCGGGTTCCACCAGATCGGCGCACCCTTGCAGCTCCCCGAGACGATTTCGGTCTCGGTCTACCGGATCGCGCAGGAGGCGCTGACCAACGTACGGCGGCACTCGACCGCTCGGAGTGCTCACATCACCCTGCGTTATCTCGGTGACACGGTCGAGCTCGAGGTGATCGACGACGGCCGGCCGAAGCATGCGCCGGTGGGGAGCCGGCTGGGGCATGTCGGGATTCGTGAGAGGGTCGGTCTGCTCGGCGGCGAGAGCGAGATCGGACCGCGGCCGGTCGGTGGCTTCCGGGTCCGCGTGCGGCTGCCGTTGACTTCCGGGCAGCTTGCTCCGCAGGACCGCCCACTCGCCGAAGGGACGACCGCCGAATGACCGACGCAGAGGCGCCGATGCGCGTGCTGCTGGTAGACGACCAGGATCTGGTCCGGGCCGGGTTCCGGATGATCCTCTCGGTCGAGCCGGACATCGAGGTGGTCGGCGAGGCGGCCGACGGCGCCAAGGCGATCGAGCTCGCGATGGAGTTGCGGCCGGACGTTGTACTGATGGATGTGCAGATGCCCGGGATGGACGGGATCAGCGCGACGCAGCGGATCGTCGCCGCGGATGCCGGGAAGGTCGTGATCCTGACGACGTTCGACCGCGACGACTACCTGTTCGAGTCGCTCGGCGCTGGAGCCAGTGGGTTCCTGCTGAAGAACACCGCGCCCGAGGACCTGGTCGACGCCATCCAGGTCGTGCACCACGGTCACGCGCTGCTCGCACCCGAGGTGACCCGGCGGGTGATCAAGCGGTTCACCGGCACCCGTGAGCGCGTCTACCGGCCGGATCTGCTGGCCGAGCTGACCGATCGCGAACGCGAGGTCCTCGGCCTGATCGCTCGCGGCCTGACCAACACCGAGATCGCCAATCAGCTCTACGTCGGCGAAGCCACCGTGAAGACCCATGTCTCCCGCGTCCTGCTGAAGCTCGGTCTGCGCGACCGGGTGCAGGCGGTCGTCTTCGCCTACGAGTGCGGGCTGGTCACTCCCGGGGACGACGCGTCCTGACGACTCCTTCTAGCGACTCCGCCGTACGGATGACGCGGTGGATCACCCTCGTGGGCGACGTGGAGGAGGGCTTGTCCTCACTAGCTTTGGGTAGGCCGGGCACAGGTCCGGCGGGGGCTGAGCTGATGGGGAACGTGACGGATGTTGACGGTGGCCGGGCTGACCCGGCGCTTCGGTGAGCACCTCGCACTGGACGGCGTGACTTTCGCTGTCGTGCCCGGGCGGATGACCGGGTTCGTCGGCGCGAACGGAGCCGGCAAGACGACGACGATGCGCATCATTCTCGGCGTACTCGCAGCGTCTGCCGGTGAGGTGCGCTGGAACGGCGAACCGCTGACCCAGGAGGTACGCCGCGACTTCGGGTACATGCCCGAGGAACGCGGCCTGTACCCGAAGATGAAGATCCGCGACCAGTTGGTGTTCTTCGGCCGGCTGCACGGACTCGACCCCGACCGGGCGGGCGACCGGACCGACAAGCTGCTCGACCGACTCGGGCTGAGCGAGCGTGCTGGTGACGTGCTCGAGACCCTGTCGCTCGGCAACCAGCAGCGGGTCCAGATCGCCGCGGCGTTGGTGCACGAGCCGATCGCGCTCGTACTGGACGAGCCGTTCAGCGGCCTCGATCCGCTCGCGGTCGACGCGATGGTGGACCTGCTGCGTGAAGAGGTGACGCCGGAGGTGCCGGTGCTGTTCTCCAGTCACCAGCTCGAGCTGGTCGAGCGGTTGTGCGACGACCTCGTGGTCCTGTCCCGCGGCAAGGTCGTTGCCGCAGGCCCCGTTGCTGACCTGGCTGCGAGTCCGACGTCGACGTACCGGCTGGTGGTGGACGGAGACGCGGGCTGGTTGCGCGACGTCCGCGGGATCAAGGTCCGCGACGTCGCCGGCGGTACGGCGCTGTTCGACGTCGAGATCGGGGACGACGACGTCGAGCAGCAGATCCTTCAGAAGGCGATCACGCGGGGGCCGGTGCTCGAGTTCGGGCCGGAGCGAGTGGCCTTGAGCGACGTCTTCCGGGAGGCGACCCGATGAACGACCGCACTCTCGACAGACCATGGATGCTGATCGCGCAGCGTGAGGTGAGCACGAAGCTGCGGGACAAGACCTTCATCGGGTCGACCGTGGTGATGCTGGTGATCGTGCTGGCCGCCGTACTGGTCCCTGCCTTGCTCTCCGGGCGCGGTGGGCCGGACAAGATCGCCGTCATCGACGACGCCGGTGCGCAGGTCGTGCAACGAGCGTCGACGACGAAGAGTGGCGACGGGTACGAGGTGACCCGGGCTGCGGACCGGCCGGCGGCCGAGCAGCTCGTCACGAACGGCGAGGCCAAGGCGGCGCTGCTACCGGGTCAGAACGGGTACGTCGTACTCGGCAAGGATCAGGTCGATTCCGGGATCGAAAGCTCGCTGCGCTCGTCGGCCGCTGATCTGCGGATGGAGCACAACGCGGCCGAGCACGGGCTGACTCCGGCCGAGCTGCGTGCGGGCACGCAGGTCGATGTGCAGTTGCTCAAGCCCGGACCGTTGCCCGAGCTGGTGTCGCAGTTCGTCAACATCGGGCTGGCGCTGGTGTTCTACATGACCGCGCTGGGATTCGGCATGATGATCGCGCAGAGCGTCGTACAGGAGAAGGAGAGTCGCGTCGTCGAGATCCTCGCCGCCGCGGTGCCGATCCGGTCGCTGCTGTGGGGCAAGGTGCTCGGCAGTACGGTGCTGGCGCTTGGGCAGATCGTGGTGATCGCGGGTGCCTCGTTGATCGGGCTCCTGCTGACCGACCAGGCCGGCATTCTCGAGGTGGTCGCGCCGGTGGCCGGGTGGTTCGTGGTCTTCTTCGTGCTCGGGTTCGTCGCCTTGGCCGGGCTGTGGGCGGTGGCCGGGTCGCTGGCCACACGCCAGGAGGATCTGGGGTCGACCACGTTGCCGGGGCAGATGATCCTGATGGTGCCGTTCTTCTTCTCGGTGTTCGCCGGGTCGTCGGCCAAAACGGTTGCGTCGTTCGTGCCGATCGCGTCGTCGATGGCGATGCCGGGGCGGATGCTGACCGAGCACGTACCGATCTGGCAGCCGCTGGTCGCGATCGCGATCCTGCTGGCCGCGACCGTGCTGATCGTGCGTCTCGGCGCCCGGCTGTACGAGCGGACGCTGCTGCAGACCGGTCGCCGACTTGGCTACCGCGAGGCGCTGGCGCTGGACGCGTCCTGAATCATCGTGGGGCCGGGCCGCGCGTTACAGCTGCGGCCAGGCTGTGATCAAACCGCAATGTAGGGTGCCTGTGTGCTGTGTCTGCACCTGGACTACGGTCTCAACGCATGAACGTTGAGCTGCGCCATCTCCGGGTGGTCATCCTGGTGGCAGAGGCGGGGTCAGTCGGACGGGCCGCCCGCTGGCTGAAGGTGAGCCAGCCGAGCCTGACCGCGCAGCTCAAGCGGATCGAGGCGGCGTTCGGCGGCGAGCTGTTCGAGCGCTCCCGCACCGGCGTCACGCCCACTCCACTCGGCCGGTACGCCGTCGACCGCGCCCGCGCGATCCTGGTCGACGTCGACCATCTGTCCGCGACTGTGTCCGCCATGACAGC
Organism: Kribbella sp. NPDC055071; assembly: GCF_053608045.1. NCBI lineage: Bacteria > Bacillati > Actinomycetota > Actinomycetes > Propionibacteriales > Kribbellaceae > Kribbella > Kribbella sp. NPDC055071. The sequence goes on along the minus strand of NZ_JBSGUS010000004.1, from coordinate 160,992 downwards.
GATGGAGTCATCGGCGGTTCGGCTGGGCGGATTCCCGACCGCGCCGATGTCAGGGATCGCGTCGCGACTCCGTCTGCATGGCGAGATCGAGCAGGTCAGCATCGAGGTCGAGTGGTCGACGTCGGTGCTGCTGCAGCAGTTGGACAGCGGGCGGCTGGATTTTGCGCTGCTGCGGGAGTTCCCTGGGTTCGAGCTGCGGCTGCCTGTCGGGGTTGAGGTGACCACGGTCGTCGACTCGGAGTCGGCGTACGTCGTGATGTCGGCCGACCACCCGATCGCGGTCGCCTCTCGGGCGCGCGGTGAGATCGACCTCGCCGCGCTGTCGGCGGAGGAGTGGATCGGAGAGCCGCCGGACGACAGCGGGTTCCACGTACTGTTCCGGGCGGCGTGCGAGGCGGCCGGTTTCCAGCCGAAGGTGGAGCACCACTCGGTCGACACCTCGGTCCTGATGGGCTTCGTGACGAGCGGTCAAGGGGTGGCGCTGGTGTCACCGACGTCGTACCGCATGCTCTCCTCGGACGTCACCACCCGCACGCTGCTGGGCGACCCGATCCACCGCAAGCTCATCCTCGCCTGGAACACCGAGTCCCCCCGAGCCCAGATGGCCCCCGACGTCCTAGCCATGGCCACCGCCGCCTACGACGAGGCCATCACCGAACACGCTCGCCGCCACCAGCACCAACACATGCACGTCGCGTAATCACGCCCCCGCAGGCCGAATCACCGGATTCTCAAACGCCGTAATGTGAAACTCCCCAGTATCCTCCGGACTATCCATCCGCTCCCGATACTGAGACCCCACCCGCTCCTCAACCCCAGCCCCCCGCCCCGCCGCACCCGACCCCTCACCCGAAGAACCTCCCTGCACCCGAGGCGAAGATCCCGCCGATGCCTCAGGCGAAGAACCCGCCGGTGCTTGAGGCTGAGAACCCGCAGGCGCTTGAGGTGCAGGAGCCGCCGGTGCCTGAGGTGATGAACCCGTGGGTGCTTCAGGTGAAGGATCCGCCGACGCTAGAGGTGAAGGAGCCGTGGCTGCTTCAGGTGAAGGAGCCGCCGGTGCCTGAGGTGAGGAAGCCGCGGGTGCTTCAGATTGAGACGCCGCTGGTGTCTGAGGTGAGGAAGCAGCCGGTGCTTCAGGTGAAGACGGCGCTGCCGGTCCTGCAGCTGAAGAAGAAGCTTCCCGTCCTCCCACCTCCGGCGCGAGCGGCGCTTCAGAGGCACCCTCGCCCCGGGCCACATCCGTCGGCACCTGAGGTGAGGAAGCCGCGGGTGCCTCAGGTGAAGGAGCGGCCGGTGCCTGAGGTGAAGAAGCCGCGGGTGCTTCAGATTGAGATGCCGCTGGTGCCTGAGGTGAAGAAGCCGCCGGTGCTTCAGGTGAAGACGCCGCTGCCGGTCCTGCAACTGAAGACGAAGCTTCCCGTCCCCCCACCTCCGGCGCGAGCGACGCTTCAGGAGCACCCTCGCCCCGCGCCGCATCCGTCGGCGCCTGAGGTGAGGAAGCCGCGGGTGCTTCAGGCTGAGAACCCGCAGGTGCTTGAGGTGAAGAAGCAGCCGGTGCTTCAGGTGAAGACGCCGCTGCCGGTCCTGCAGTTGAAGACGAAGCTTCCCGTCCTCCCACCTCCGACGCCGCTTCAGCTGTAGTACCAGTCCCGGCCGCAGCTCCAGCCCCGGAACCCGATCCCTGCCGCCCTGAACCATCTCCCGGCGCGAGCGGCGCTTCAGGGGCACTTTCGCCCCGCGCCGCATCCGGCGCAGCCCCAGCCTGCTCTTGAGGCTCCACCTGCGTAACCTCGTCATCGGCGTACGACTCCCGCGGAGCTACCTGAGTAGCATCCGGGTCGTACGCCGGAGAAGCAGCCGGCACCTGCACCGTCGCATCACCATCCGTCGGCACCAGCACGGTGTCCTCACCCGGATAGTTGCTAGCGGCATCCTCCCCGGCAAACTCACGCGTCTGCTCCACACCGGCACTCGGGAACTGCGCCGTGTGTTCCTCGGCCTGACTCCGCGGCCGCACCTGCTCGGGCTCGTCGTCGAACAGATCGTCGAACCGATGACTGTTGCCGAACGTCTCGACATACTGCGGCTGCTCGGCAGGATAGGTGCTCGCGGCAACGGGATAGACCGCGGCCGCATCCGCCTCCTGCTGCGCCTGCGCCGCCTCCTGCTCGCGCTGCAGCCGCTCCGCCTCGGCCCGCTCCCGCCGCCGGCGCTGCACCCCACGCACGATCAGCTGGATCGCGTACACCAGCGAGATCACCGCAAGGATCGGTACGACGCCGTTCAGCGTGTACTGCTTCGTCCCGTCGATCATCCCGTTGGTGACCCCGGGAACGTCGTTCAGGAAGTTCGAGGTCCGGTTCGGGATCCACAGCCAGCAGTAGATCAGCGTGCCGAAGGCAAGGAACGCACCGAGTGCGGCCGCGCCGGAGAAGTACGACACGACGGCCCAGAAGATCAGCGCGCCGATGCCGAAGGCAAGCGCCATCTCCTTCGTATTCAGCTCGATACCGCCCGCCGCCGCGAGTACGCCGAACACGGCCGGACCGGCCAGTGCGACGACCACTCCGAGCAGGAACCCAAGAATTTTCGACACACCCCCAAGGTAGCGACGTTTTCCCGTCACACCCCGCAGACACTTCGGCGCAAGCACGGAAGGGCAACCGCTTGCCTAAGGTAGAACCCGTGGACCGTCCCAACATCCCTGTCCTGCTGTCGGACGAGCACACCGCCGCCGCGGCCGCGTGGACCGGCCACCCGCGGGTACTGACCCCGCATCTGGATCGCCTGCCCGCACAGGGCGTTTCGTTCGACCGCGCCTACACGAACAGGCCCGTGTGTGTGCCCTCGCGCCTGTCCCTGATGGCTGGCCAATACGCGCACCAAATCGGGGCCTGGGACAACGGCGTCATCCCGGACCGTCATCTCGCACATGGAGCCACCACCTGCACGAGACCGGACTTCCCCTGGTCGCACCACCGGAGTTCCGGGCTTTATACGACGCCGCCGAGGTCGAGCTCCCGTCACCCGCTGATCAGCAGCACCCGGTGCTCGACGCCGTCGATCAGCCGGTGTTTGTCGGAGTACCGCGCACAGGGCATGGTCGACGGCGGTTTCATGCTCAAGTCCGGCCGTGGAGGTACTGCTACCACGGCGCCGCCCAACGTCCGCAGGTCTTCAACCTCGACACCGATCCACTCGAGCTTGACGATCTGTCAGCAAACGAACCTCTGGTGCGTTCGCTGGACGCTGTGTTGAGATCGCTCGTGGATCCGGACGCTGCTGACGCAGTTGCGAAGTCCGACCAGGCCGCGCGTGCGGCCTCCGTGGCGAGAGGATCAACCGTTGACTGCCCCGAACATCCTGCTGATCGTTTCCGACGACCATGGGTACGCCGACCGCGGCAGCCTAGGGATCCATCCCGATGTGAAGACTCCGGCGCTGGACCGGTTCGCGGCCGAGGGCGTGAGCTGCACCGACGCCTATGTGACGGCACCGATCTGCAGTCCCTCGCGGGCCGCGATCATCTCCGGCCGGTATCAGCAGCGTTGGGGCGGACAGTGGTTCGACTCGGCCGCGTTCCCGCCGGACGACGTGCCGACGTTGGCGGAGATCCTGCGCGGCCAGGGGTATCGGACCGGGTACTTCGGCAAGGTGCACTACGGGGGAGAGGCGGTCGGAGATCGTGCCTGTCCGCCACACCACGGTTTCGAGGAAACGTTGTACGGGCTCGCCGGTCAGTCGTTCGGCCGGCTGAACTATCTCCACCACTCGGAAGACGCGGTCTCGTCGTACGGGCAGCCGGCCGCGCATCACATGGCGGTGCAACCGTTGCTGTCCGGAGACGAGCCGGTCGAGCACGAGGGCTTCCTGACCGCGGAGTTCAGACGACGAGCCGGTGAGTTCATCAGCCGTGCGGACGAGCGGCCGTATTTCTGCATGCTCGCGTTCAACGCCGTCCACAACTTCTGCTGGCAGTTGCCGGAGGCCGAGCTCGCAGCCCGCAACCTCCCTGCGTTCCGTGACTGGACGCCGGAGGTGAACGACTCCTTCAACGAGTGGTACGACGACGCGATCGTGCCGAACCTGCCGCACGGGCGGGAGTACTACCTCGCGCAGCTGGAACTGATGGACGCCGAGATCGGCCGGCTCCTCGACCTCGTCGACGACAACACCATCGTGGTCTACGTCACCGACAACGGTGGTTCGACCTGCAATTTCGGCGACAACACTCCGCTACGCGGCACGAAGTACACAGTCTGGGACGGCGGCATCCGCGTCCCGATGCTCTGGCGCTGGCCAGATCGACTGCCGGCAGGACGTCGTACGGACGCTCTCGTCAGCACGCTCGACCTGGTCCCCACCTTGGCCGCGGCCGCCGGTGCGGATGTGTCCGATGTCGATGGGCTGGACATCCTTCCGGTGCTGTCCGGCGAGTCCGCCGTACAGCATGAGACCCTGCACTGGGACTGCGAATTCCAATGGGCCGTGCGCTCAGGTCCCTGGAAGCTCAGCTGGGTCGCCGACAACGAGGACACTCAGCACCTGAAGTCCTATGAGCACGCTCCGATGGGCGAGGGATGGCACCTGTCCAACGTGTCGGAAGACATCGCCGAGACGACTGACCGGTTCGCTGCCGAGCCTGCCGTCGTCGCGCGGTTGTACGAACTCCACACCGCTTGGCGCGCCGAAGTGGGGCTGTCCCCGCTGACTACCCCAGGGCCTCAGACCGTCAAGCCGTAGGTAATCCCGGCGGCCGGCTCCTCGTGATGCTCGATATCCGGGCTGCGCTCGTACTCGTCCCAGGCGAGCATGCGGTCGAGCTCCCGGCGTACTGACTCGAGCACCTCGGTCACCGGCACGTCCCGGCCCAGTTCCTTGGACAGCGTGGTGACATCGGCGTCGGAGATCCCACACGGCACGATCCGGTCGTACCAGGCGAGATCGTTGTCGCAGTTCAGCGCGAACCCATGCATCGTCACACCCTGCGCGACCCGGATCCCGATCGCCGCGATCTTCCGCTCCCGACCACGATCGTCGGCCGCCACCCAGACACCGCTGCGGCCCTTGACCCGGCCGGTCTTGACGCCGAGCTCGGCGCAGACCGCGATCAACGCCTCCTCCAGGCGCCGCACGTAGTCCACGACATACACATGTGAGGCCAGCTTCACGATCGGGTAGCCCACCAGCTGCCCGGGGCCGTGCCAGGTGATCTTCCCGCCGCGATCGACGTCGACAACCGGCGTCCCGTCGACCGGTCGCTCCTCCGGCTGCGTCCGCTTGCCCGCCGTGTACACCGGTGGGTGCTCGAGCAGGATGACCGTATCCGAACCCGTGCCCTCGGCAACCTCGGCGTGCAACCGCCGCTGCTCTGCCCACGCGGACTCGTAATCCACCGCGTCGGCGCCGAATCCGGCCTCCACATACTTGATCGCTCTCACGCCTTCGAGTGTAGGCGCGTCCCGAATCCGCCGTACGCCGCCATCCACAGGCAAGCGCCCGCAGGCCCGCGATCGCCTACCTGTGGATAACTTCCGAGGGGTCTCGACGATTCGGTGCATCCTCTTGGGCATGGACCTCGAAGACCTCGCCGGCTACAGCCTGCGCCGGATGCTCGGGTCCGGATCAGCCGGCACCGTCTGGCAGGTCCGTGACCTCGCGTCCGGCCGCAACGCTGTGCTCAAACGCATCCCGATCACCTCCATCCCCAACCAAGGGAGGCTCCGTGAAGACCTCGGCATCCTGCAACGCATCCGTCACCCACACGTCGCCCGTCTGCTGGAGTTCCGCGAGACCGGGACCGAGTGGCTCCTCATCAGCCAGTACGTCGTCGCCGGCAGCCTGACCGCCCTCCTCACCAGACGAGCGCCCCTCTCACCAGGCGAGCTGGTCACGCTCCTGACCCCGCTCGCCGAAGCCCTCGACCACCTCCACCGATCCGGCCTCAGCCACGGCCGCATCACGCCCACCAACACTCTGTTCGACACCGACGGCCGCCCGGTCCTCACGGACACCGCCCTCCATGTCCACCTCGACGGCACGACCTACAAACCAGCCGACGACCTACTAGCGCTAGCAACCCTGTCCCATCAAGCCGGCGGCGACCCTGCCCTATTCACGCCCGATCTGTTCATCACAACCCCACCCCGCGACCTACCCCGCCGCCTACTCACCCTCGCCCCGCCCGCGCCCATAGACCTCGCGTTCCACGACGAGGCGACGGACACCCCGGACACGATTCCCGCCGCCGCGAGCCCGCGCCCGACATCCAACCCGCCAACAACCACCGACCCCCTAGACCTGTCTCGAGATCCCCTCACACCCCTCCCGTCCAAACCACCGACACCACAACCTCCGGACGCCACCGCCACAACCCCACTCGCCCCCGCCAAACCACTCGCCAAACCACACGGCAAACGCAGCCGCCTCGTCCGCCGCCCCAAACGCCTCCGCCGCACCCGCACCCCACCCATCAACCCCCTAACCCGCCTGACCAAATCGCCTCCCACGACCCCACCCGCTTTCGCCACCCCACCAGCCTTCGCCGCCTCGCCCTCAGCCGACCGCTCAACCCCCGGCAGCCCCTCGGCCGTGGCCGCCCAACTCGACTTCCCCACCCCATCCGCCTCGACTCCACCATCGCCGTTCGCCGGCTCGCCGTCGTCCAACCCTTCGTCTTTCGCCAGCACGTCGGCCCCACCCACGTCCTCAGCGTCACCCAGTTCATCCGCCGCGCCCGCTTTCAGCTCCCTGACCAGACCCAACCGACCGCGTTCCCGACGACCACGCCCCTGGCGCGGTAACCGAACCTTCTGGGGACGACTCCGCGACCTCCCGCACCCCGCCTACGGCGTGCTGGCAGCAGTCGCCCTAGGAGCCGTGGTCGTCCTCGTCATCGGCATCGCAACCTTCCGAACCCTCGGCACCTCAACGGCCGCCCAGGACCCCACCACCCCACCACCCGCCCAGGCGACAAACTCGTCAACGTCCACCACGGCCGCCACCCGGTCATCCACCAGTCCAACGACCCCCACGCGGCCCGAAACCCCGGCAACGCCTACACATCCCGGAACCCCAGCAACGCCCACGCAGGCCGGAGCCGCGGCAACGCCCACGCAGCCAGCGACCCCGTCACGCCCGAGCCGACCATCAACCGCGCCGACCAGATCCACTCAGCCCCCGACCACGACCGCGTCAACCGCCGACGCCGCGCAATGGACCCTCACCCTGCAAGCCCTGGACGCCGAACGTGCCCTGGCGTTCTCAACCCTCGACCTATCCACCCTGGACAAGATCTACCTACGAGACAGCCCACCCTGGCGCTCCGACCGAGCGCTGCTCTCCTCGTATCGCGCCCAGAACATCCGCGTCCAAGGCCTGCGCATCACCATCGACAAAACCACGATCACCCACCGAACCCCCACCACCGTCACCCTCAAAACCACCGACCACCTATCCGCCGGCACTGCCATCGACCACACCGGCGCCACAACCCCACTCCCACCAGGCAAGCCCACAACCCGCCTAATCACCCTCACCTCAACCAGCCCTAAATCCACTGCACGCACCGCACCCCGGCCCACCGCCACCAGATCCGCCACCCCAGCCTGGCGAATAGCCACAATCACCCAGGCCTAACCACCCGCCGACACCACCATCCGCCGACACCACCAGTGCGGTACGCACGTCACCCCAGCCGTAGCCCCAGCCCCCGCCGCACCGCAGGTGACTCCCGACGCGTCGCCCCTAATCACTGCAATTCACGCCGCAATTCACGCTGCAATCAACCTGGTTGCCCATAGCAACTACATCGCCAGCACGCCATGACTTGTGGATAAGACCCTGGGCGTGTGGATAACGTGAGTGAGTTTTGTGGACAACGAATCCCCTTGAAAATAAGGGGATTCGGGTTTGGAGACTGTCGGTGAGGAGGTCTATCGTTGAGTGCATGGAACAGCTGGGTGAACGGCCGATCTGGTCGATGAGCGACAGCGAACTGCTGCCGGCCATCGACCAGGTAGACGCCGCCATCACCCGACTACTCACCTACCGCCTCCAGCTCGTCGCGCGTGTCGACGAGATCGGCCTGGCCAAGGAGCTCGGCGCCAGAGACACCACCGAGCTGCTCGCCAAGCGCTACCGCATCGACCGCCGCGACACCCACCGCGACGTCAAGCTCGCCCGCGCCCTGCCCAAGCACGGCATCGTGGCCGCAGCCCTGACCGACCCAGCCGAGCAGGTACATCCCGACCAAGCCGCAGCCATCACCACCGCCCTCGACCGAGTCGCCGCCCGAGTCCCTGTCGAACACCTCGACGTCGCCGAAGAACAGCTCGTCAAACTCGCCAAGAACCTCGCTCCCAGTGACCTGGCCAAAACCGCCAGAGACATCTGCGAACTCCTCGACTCCGACGGCCCCGAACCCGACGAGAACGCCGCCTACGCCCGCGAAACCCTGACCCTCACCAACACCAACAACGGCGTCAAGTTCCGCGGCTTCCTCGCCAACGAAAACGCCGAACTCCTCCGCTCGAGAATCATCGCCGCCGCCCGCCCCCACAAAACCCCCACCGGCGACCTCGACCCCCGCCCCCGAGAAAAGCGCCAAGCCGACGCCCTCACCGACACCCTCCGAATAGCCGCAGCAGCCACAGACGCCCCCACCCGAACCACCCCCAACCCCGCCACCACCCCCAGACCCGCCCCGGCACCTCAAGCGAGCCCCGCCCCTAACGCCACGAACCGGATCCGGGAGACTCTTGCAGGCGGAGACCTCACCGGTGGGAGGCGGACGAGGCGATGTGGGAAGAAGCCGCACGCTTCGCCGACTGGGATAGATCCCCAGCAAACCGCGGCCAGGCTCCCCAAGCACCACCACAAGCTGAAGCCCAGGACTGGCCCTGGGCTGGTTGAACTCCGGGGCCAGTCCATCAACGACCTCCTGCCAATGCTGCCAACAACATCGTCGACGTCCCCGCCTGGTCCCTGGGACGAGTATCTGGAGTCGGGGTACGAGCGCCTGCTCAGCCCGCGCGAGCGCGGCTTCCAGCTCTGAGTCGCCGCGCCAACCGAACCTCGCGACCGCAGCCCAACAAGTCGGTCGTCGCCGCGCGCACGATTTGAGGCCACGCCCATCCGCCGGTATCTGCACGCAGGAAGCGCCCGCCACACACGCAGCACCCAGCCGAGCCACCTACGCAACAATCCACCAGCCACCGCGACCCCGCTGTCGCCGACGTCCAAAATGACGCTGTAACCGAAGCCGCCGCCCAAGCCTCAGATTCGAGCGTCGTCGACACCCGCCAACCACCCCGATCTGCCAACCACCCCGATCTGCCAACCACCCCGATCTGCCAACCACCCCGATCTGCCAACCACCCCGATCTGCCAACCACCACCCTGATCTGCTGGCGACCGCGAGATGCTGGCGACTGGCAGGTGTCTAGTGAGCACGATTGTCGGTACCCAAATCCCCGGCGGTGCCGGCGGTCGTGACGTGCCTGCCGAGTGGGATGTGTCGGTACCGGCGGCCGTGGGGGCTGGTGACCGTGACGCGCTGGCGAGCGCGACGTGGCGTCGCCCGCAGCCGTGGCGGCGTTGGCGGCCGTGAGGTGTCTGGTGATGCGATGTGTCGGTGCCGGCAACGACCGTGCTGCAGGCGACCGCAACGTGCTGGTGAGCGTGACGTGTCGGTGCCCGGGGCCGTGGTGGTGTTGGTGACCGTGACGTGCGGTGCTTGCGACCATGTCGGTGCGGGCGACCGTGGCGTGTCTCGCCGTCTCTTGGCGACCGCGGTGTGTTGGCGGGTTCGGGGTGGCGGCGGGTGTGACGTGGCGGTGCCCGGGGTCGTGGCGGTGTTGGCGACCGTGACGTGCGGTGCTTGCGACCATGTCGGTGCGGGCGACCGTGGCGTGTCTCGCCGTCTCTTGGCGACCGCGGTGTGTTGGCGGGTTCGGG
>NZ_JBSGUS010000004.1:0-150935 GCF_053608045.1 Kribbella sp. NPDC055071 | reverse complement strand
GTGGCGGCGGGTGTGACGTGGCGGTGCCCGGGGTCGTGGCGGTGTTGGCGACCGCGACGTGCGGTGCTTGCGACCATGCCGGTGCGGGCGACCGCGGCGTGTCTGGCGATCGCGATGTGTTGGCCGGTGCGAGGTGGCGGCTGGCGCGAGGTGTCATGCCTTGGATGTGGATGTGGCGGTGGCGGTGCGCTGGCGTGGTGACTGAGTCGTCCTGCGGCCGTGGCTGTTGGAGGGGTGGGGTGGCGGCGGGACGAGGGTGGGGTCAGGTGGCTAGCGCGGCGGAGATGGCTGTTGGGGCGGTTGGGTGGTGGAAGGTGAAGTCTTGGGATTGGAGGCGGGTGGGGAGGGCTCTGTTGCTGCCTAGGAGTTCCCAGGCGAATTCGCCTAGTACGGCCTTCATGGCGAATGCCGGTACGGGGACGATCGCGGGGCGGTGCATGGCGGTTCCGAGGGTGCGGGCGAAGTCGGCGTTCGTGGTGGGGACGGGGATGGTGACGTTGACCGGGCCGCTGAGCTTGTCGTTCTCGGCGACGAAGCGGACGGCGCGGATCCAGTCGGTGAGTGAGACGACCGGGAAGTACTGAGTGCCGGAGCCGAAGCGGCCGCCGAGGCCTACGCGGAAGGGGAGCGAGAGCAGGCGGAAGGACGGGGCGTTGCGATCGAGGACGACACCTGTTCGGAGGGCGGCGACGCGGCTGCCGGCGGCACGGGCGGGTTCGAGGGCGCCTTCCCAGAGGCGTACGACGTCTGCGAGGAAGCCGTCGCCGAGTTCGGTGTCTTCGGTGAGGATGCGGTCGCCGCAGTCGAGGCCGTATCCGCCGACTCCGCTCTGCGTGATCACCACGGGCCGTCGTTCCAGTTGCGTGGCGACGTTCGCGAGGGTGGAGGTGGTGCTGACGCGACTCTCGCGGATGGTTCGACGGTACGTCGGGGTCCACGGGCGGCCGATGTTCGCGCCGGCCAGGTTGACCAGTACGTCCGGGTCATCCAGGTCGGATGGGTCCAGTTCGCCGCGGGACGGGTCCCAGCGGATCTCGTCGGGGCTCGCGGGTGGACGCCGTACGAGGCGGAGGACTTTGTTGCCGTCGGCCACGAGATCGCGCGCGAGCGCCTTCCCGAGAAAGCCGGAGGCCCCGGCCAACACGTACTTCATCCCGTTTGCGCTCCTTGAAGTCGGTCCAACCGATTCAACCAAAAACCCAGTCCCCACGCCGAAACAATCCCCGGCCCCGACGCACACACAAAGTCCGTGTCCCCAGCAAACACCAAACCGCTCCCTCCCGCAGACACCACACCGGTTCCTCGTGCAGACACCAAGCCAGTTCCTTGCGCAGAGAGATCCGTCTGCCCTGCAGTCGTCAGATCGGTTCCTCAGGCAGTCGCCAGTCCGGTTCCTCGCGCGGGCAGGAAGCGGGTTCCTTCTGCAGGAGAGGCCGTGTCTCGGCAGTCGTCAGATCGGTTTCTCGGGTAGGCACGAGATCGGTTGTTTCCGCGGGTACGAGGCGGGTTTCGCCTGCAGGAGAGGTCCGTGTTCTCGGCAGGCGCTGGATCGGATTCTTGGGCAGGCGCGAGATCGGTCGTTTCCGCGGGTGCGACGTTGGTTGCTTCTGCGGGGAGAGCTGTGTGTTCGGCAGGCGCTGGATCGGTTGCTCGGGTAGACACCAAGCTGGTCGGTCCGCAGATGCGGCGGCGCCGGTGGCCGCTCTTGGGGGAGGGGGCACCGGCGCCGTTGGGTTTGGGGGATCAGACGTCGAACTGGGCTTCTTCCAGGCGTTGCTTGACTGCGGTTAGGTAGCGGGCGGCGTCGGCGCCGTCTACCAGGCGGTGGTCGTAGGTGAGGGCCAAGTAGACCATCTGGCGGATGGCGATGGTTTCGCCGAGCTCGGGGTGGGTGATGACTACCGGGCGCTTGACCACGGCGCCGGTACCGAGCATGCCTACCTGCGGCTGGTTGAGGATCGGGGTGTCGAAGAGGGCGCCGCGGCTGCCGGTGTTCGTGATGGTGAACGTTCCGCCCGCCATCTCGTCCGGGAGCACCTTGTTGGTGCGGGTGCGCTCGGCCAGGTCCGCGATCTTCTTCGCCAGGCCTGCGATGTTCAGGTCGCCGGCGTTGTGGACGACCGGGACCATCAGGCCCTTTTCTACGTCCACGGCGATGCCCAGGTGCTCGGCGGCGTGGTACGTGATCTCGCCGGCTTCCTCGTTGATCGACGCATTCAGCTTCGGGTACTGCTTCAGCGCGTCGACCGCGGCGAGGGCGAAGAACGGCAGGAACGACAGTTTGACGCCCTCGCGGGCCTCGAACTCCGCCTTCTTCGCGTTCCGCAGCTTGGAGATCTCGGTGACGTCGACCTCGACGACCGTGGTCAGCTGGGCCGAGACCTTCAGCGAGTTGACCATGTGGGCCGCGATCGCCTTGCGGATGCGGCTCATCTTCTCGGTCGTTCCGCGGAGCGGGCTGATCGTTGCGGGCTTGGCGGCTGGGGCTGCGGCTGCCGGAGCAGCTGCTGGGGCGGGGGCTGCTGCTGCGGCCTTCTGGGCCTCGGCTGCTGAGATCACGTCTTGCTTGCGGATTCGGCCGCCTACTCCGGTGCCCTGTACGGCGTTGAGGTCTATCTGGTGTTCAGCTGCCAGCTTGCGGACCAGGGGGGTGACGTAGTTCGGGCCGTCCGTTGAGGCGCCGTTTGGTGAGGCTGCTGGTGCCTGAGCTGCTGGTGCTTGTGCGGGCGGTGCCTGAGTTGCCGGGGCCTGAGCTGCTGGTGCCTGGGCCGCCGGTGCCTGTGCGGCTGGGGCCTGTGCTGATGCGGCCGGGGCGGTCGCGGGGGCTGAGGTCGCTGCGGCCGGAGAAGAGACAGAAGGCGTGGCGGCGGGGGCCTGGGCCTGGGTGGGGGCGGCCGGCTGGGCGGCGGGGGCCTGGGTGGGGGCGGCTGCCTGGGCTGGGGCCGACTGGGCCGGGGCCGGGGCCGGGGAGGACGCCGTGGCGGAGCCTACGATGGCTAGTTCGGCGCCTACTTCTACTGTTTCGTCTTCGGCGACCTTGATTTCCAGGAGTTTGCCGGCGACGGGGGAGGGGATCTCGGTGTCTACCTTGTCGGTGGAGACCTCTAGGAGCGGCTCGTCTACTGCTACGTCGTCGCCTACCTGCTTGAGCCAGCGGGTGACGGTTCCTTCCGTCACGCTCTCACCCAGTGCGGGCAGGGTGACAGAGGTACCGGTGGTCTCGGATGCGGCCGGGGAAGAGGCAGCTGGAGCCGCCTGCTCGGCCTGGGGCTGCTCGGTGGGGGCCTCGGTTGCTGGGGCCGGTGCTGATGCGGCCGGGGCGGTTGCGGGGGCTGAGGTCGCTGCGGCCGGAGAAGCGGCAGTTGGAGCCGCGGCCGGGGCCTGAGCTGCGGGTGCTGGCTCGGCGGGCGTCTCGGCGGCGGGTGCTTGCTCGGCTGGGGCCTCGGTTGCGGGGGCTGGGGTGGAGCCGGTGGACTCGCCGGCTTCGCCGATGACGGCTAGTTCGGCGCCTACCTCTACGGTCTCGTCCTCGGCGGCCTTGATCTCCAGCAGGGTGCCGGCCACTGGTGAGGGGATCTCGGTGTCGACCTTGTCGGTCGAGACCTCCAGCAGGGGCTCGTCGACGGCAACCGTGTCGCCGACCTGCTTGAGCCAGCGGGTGACGGTTCCTTCGGTGACGCTCTCCCCGAGGGCCGGCAGGGATACAGAGGTCGGCATGACGGTCGTTGCTCCTTCGTCTGATCGGTCGAGGTCAGCCTACGGTGCCGCCGGAGCGAGCGGGATCCGGGTCACAGCCCCCACCGCCCCACCGGGCGAGTCTCGAGCCGCGCCGCCTCGATCCAACGCACGCGACTCGCGGTCCAACCTACTCGGGCGGTCCAGGACGCGCCCGAGCGTGTTCAGTCATGGAAATGCAAAGGTTTCCCGGCCAGCGCCAGGTGGGCCTCGCCGAGCGCCTCGTTCTGGGTCGGGTGGGCGTGGACGAACGGCGCGACGTCGGCCGGGTACGCCTCCCAGTTGAAGATCAATTGAGCTTCACCGATCAGTTCGCCGACCCGCGAGCCGACCATGTGGACGCCGACCACGGCGCCGTCCTTCGCGCGGACGAGCTTGACGAAGCCGGCCGTCTTGAGGATCTGGCTCTTGCCGTTGCCGCCGAGGTTGTAGTTGAGGATCTCGACGTCGCCGTACTTGGCCCGGGCCTGCTCCTCGGTCAGCCCGACCGACGCGACCTCGGGCTCGGAGTACGTGACGCGCGGGATGCCGGTCTCGTCGATCGGCGTCGGCGCGAGGCCCGCGATCTGCTCGGCGACGAAGATGCCCTGCTGGAAGCCGCGGTGGGCGAGCTGTAGCCCGGGGACGATGTCGCCGACGGCGTACACACCGGGAACGCTGGTCTGCAGCGTCGCGTCGACGGTGACGAACCCGCGGTCGAGCGCGATCCCGACCTCCTCGTACCCGAGGCCCGTCGTGTTGGGGCCGCGGCCGACCGCGACCAGCAGCACCTCGGCCTCGATCACCTCACCACCGGCGACGGTGACCTTGACGCCGTTGCCGGTGCTGTCGACGGATTCGAACGCCGTACCCGTCTTGAAAGCGATCTTCCGCTTGCGGAACGCCCGCTCGAGCGTCTTGCTCGACTCGGCATCCTCGGCCGGCACCAGCCGGGGGAGCGCCTCAATGATCGTCACCTTGGTCCCGAACGACGTCCACGCGCTGGCGAACTCGACCCCGATCACGCCACCACCCAGCACCACCGCGGATTCGGGCACGCGGTCCAGCGTCAGCGCATGCTCCGATGCGATCACCCGATTGCCGTCGAGCTCGAGCCCCGGCAGCGAGCGCGAGTAGGAGCCGGAGGCGAGGACGACGTTCTTGCCCGTGTACGTCGTACCGCCGACGGCGACCGTGGTCGGGGACGTGAGCCGTCCCTCGCCCTCGATGACGGTGATGCCGCGGGCCTTGATCTGGCCCACCAGACCCTTGAACAGCCGATCGACGACGCCGTCCTTGTACTTGTTCACGCCACCCATGTCGACGCCCTCGAGGGTCGTCCGGACGCCGAACTGCTCACCCTCGCGGGCCGAGTCGGCAACCTCGGCGGCGTGCAGGAGCGCCTTGGTCGGGATGCAGCCGCGGTGCAGACAGGTACCGCCGACCTTGTCCTTCTCCACCAGGGCGACCGACAAGCCGAGGGTCGCGGCGCGCAGGGCGGCGGCATAGCCACCGCTGCCGCCTCCGAGAATCACCAGGTCGTACGTCGTGTCGGTCACAGGTTCCTCCGTGGGTCTGGGTCGGCGGGCGGCCCCGGATCGCGGTTGCGGCCCGCCGTCATCCTGTCACCGCGACGCCCACACACAACCCTGGGGCCGCACAGTCGCGCGGACACGAACCGTTACGAGGGCTTTCTGCCGTTGATTGGAGTGATAGGGGACACTGACTCCATGAAGTGGTTCGGTAGCCGGCAGAAGGCCGGAACGATGCGCCGGTCGGACACACCCGACCAGGCACACCTGCGGGAATTCGCCCAGACCCGCCAGGGCGTCGAGGGGTTCGTGGAGCCACGGACGGCGGTGACCGAGTACACCATGGTGCTGGTAGCCCTCGACGGCGAGTGGACCCGGCGCCGGGTCCCGTCGGTGCGATGGGCCCACGATTTCGCCAACAAGATGGGCATTCCGTCGTACGACGCGGCAGTGGTCGGTTACCCGCCGCGCATGCGTGAATACAACGCCCGCATGAAGAAGAACGGTCTCGCGTAAAAGCGTTAGAGAATAGGCACCCGAGCCCGGATCGGCGCGACAACAGCAGTGTCGACGGTGGCGTGCAGAATCCCGGCACCAGCATCCAACCGGCCGGCGGTCTGACCCAGCGGCGTCGTCAGCGAGCTACGTCCAATCCCCAGCGGATCCGTGCCGGCCGGCGGTACGTAGGCCTGATCACACGCCAGCAGCCATGCCTGCGCGTCAGCCGCCCGCGCCCGCGTCAACAAGTCCCACTGCTCTTCCTTACCAGGCCCAGCACCCCAAGACGCCGGTACGACGATCAGCTCCGCCCCCAGCCGCCCGAGTGCCGTGAACTGCTCCGCGAACCGCAGGTCGTAGCAAGTCGCCAGCCCGATCGTCACGTCCCGGTACGCGAACGCCACCAGCTCGTTGCCCGGCGCAACCGTGTCCGACTCGCGCGACCCGAACGCGTCGTACAGATGGATCTTCCGGTACGACGCCTCCACGCCCGGACCCGTGGCGAGCACCGTGTTGTGCACCCGCCCGTCCGCCGACGGCTCGAACAGACCGGCCACGACCACGACCCCGAGCTCGGCCGCGACCTTCCGCAGTCCGAGCGCGAACGGCCCGTCCAACGGCTCGGCGATCGACCGCAGCTCGGTGCCGAAGCACGCCGACGTCGCCTCGGGCAGCGCGATCACCTCGGCACCCGAGGCCGCCGCGGACCGCACCGCCGCCGATGCCGCAGCGAGGTTGGCGACCGGATCCGGCCCACTCGTCAGCTGGACCGCGGCCACGCGCAGAACTGTCATCAGGACCTCCGAGGCTGTATACGTTGGGTATGCAATTGAGTGGGGACTCCGGCCGTGATCGTGCCTATCAATACCTGCGCGGGACGGTGCTGAGCGACCCGGCCGTGTCGGGGACGTTCATCAACGAGCAAGTCGTCGCGACCGAGGTCGGCATCTCCCGGACCCCGGTCCGCGAGGCGCTGCTGATGCTCGCCGCCGAGGACCTGGTTCAGCTCGTGCCGCACCGCGGTGCGTTCGTCGCGCCGCTGCCCGGGCGGGAGATCGCCGAGCTGATGCAGGCGCGCGGCGTGATCGAATGCTGGGCCGCGACCACCTCGCTCGCGGTCGGAGAAGCCCCGATCGACGCGATGACCGGCGTACTCGAGCAGCAACGTGCGATCGTCGCGCAGGGCGACGCCAAGGCGTTCCTCGAGCTGGACAGCCAGTTCCACGCGTTGCTGGTCGCGGCCGGTGGCAACTCCGTGCTCGGCCGGCTGTACGACAACCTGCGGGCCAAGCACGTGCTGCTCGGTGTCGTTGCCCTGCAGCGCAGCGCCACCCGTCGTCAAGACGTCCTCGCCGAGCACCAGGCCATCGTCGACGGCCTGAAGGCAGGCGACCCGG
The DNA here is from genome assembly GCF_053608045.1 of Kribbella sp. NPDC055071. Classification (NCBI taxonomy): domain Bacteria; kingdom Bacillati; phylum Actinomycetota; class Actinomycetes; order Propionibacteriales; family Kribbellaceae; genus Kribbella; species Kribbella sp. NPDC055071. The sequence goes on along the minus strand of NZ_JBSGUS010000004.1, from coordinate 143,794 downwards.
CCGCGGCCGAGGAGGCGATCCTCAGCCACCTCGGCACCACCGGCTCCATCCTCATGCAGGGCTGACCGCAAGCGTTTCCTCCTGTACGGCGCGCCCGAGCCGCAGCCCGACAAGCGTCACCAGGCAGGCCACCACGATGTACGCCGCGATCACATACCCCGTCCCCGCCTTCGCCAAGAAGTAGGTGAAGGCCAGCGGCGCCAGCGCACCACCGATCACCCCGGCGAACGTGTACGCCAGCGAACTCCCCGTGTACCGCAGTCGCGCGGTGAACTGCTCCGACACGAACGCCGCCTGCGGTCCGTACATCAACGAGTGGAACACCAGCCCAATCACCACACCGACCAGCACAGTCGCGAACGACGAAGCTATAGCGAAGAACACCACACTCCACACGGCTCCGCCGACCGCACCGATCCCGTAGATCGTCCGACGCCCGTACCGGTCGGAAAGCCAACCAGACAACGGAATCAGGCCCACCTGGAACGCAGAGCCGATCAGTACGGCGGTCACCGCCGCACCGCGACTCATCCCGAGCTCCTTGGTCGCGTACGTGAGCACAAAGACCGCGAACATCGCGTAGAGCACGTCCGGACCCACCCGCGCCAGGATCGCGGCGATCAGTGGCCGGGTCTGCGTCCGCAGCACCTCGGTCACCGGTGCGGTCGGCCGATCACCTCGCGCCTCCAGCTCGAGGAACACCGGCGTCTCCTCCAGCCGCGTCCGGATCAACAACCCAAAGGCAACCAGTACGGCGGACAGCAGGAACGCCACCCGCCAGCCCCAGCTCAGGAACGCGTGCTCGGACAACACCCCAGCCAGAACAGCCAGTACGCCGTTCGCCAGCAACGTCCCGAGTGGCGGCCCGACCTGCGCCGCTGACGCCCAGAACCCGCGCTGCCCGGCCGCACTGAACTCACTGCTCAGCAGCACGGCCCCACCCCACTCACCGCCGACACCCACGCCCTGAGCGAACCGCAGCGCGACCAGCAGGGTGGGTGCGATCGCCCCGGCCTGCGCATGCGTCGGCAGCAGTCCGATGCAGAACGTCGCGATGCCGATCAGCAGCAGCGTCGCCACAAGCACACGCTTACGGCCGATCACGTCACCGAGCCGGCCGAAGAAGATGCCGCCGAGCGGGCGGGCGACGTACCCGACCGCGTACGTCGCGAACGCCTGCAAGGTCCCGGTCAGGGGATCGCTCCCCGGGAAGAACACGTCACCGAAGACCAGAGCGGCGGCGGAGCTGTAGACGGCGAAGTCGTACCACTCCAGCGACGTACCGGACAGGCTGGCGGCGAAGGCCTTGTAGAGACCGCGGCGTTCCGTGGGCGAGCTGGGCATCGGGTGGACCTCCTGGATGGGTTGCCCCATACTCGTTGTATACGACGTGTTCACGCAAGCACTCAGGGAGAAAAGATGAGCCTCGACTTCACTCTGCCCGATGGCAGTGAGCGGACGGTCACCGTCCGCTACGCCCTGAACGCCGGATACGCCGGCCGCGACACCGCGCAGGTCCAGCACCACGTGGACGAGCTGGCCGAGCTCGGCGTACCCGCTCCGCAGCGCGTGCCGACGCTCTATCCGCTCTCGGCGACGCTGGTGAGCCGGCCGGCGGTCGTGCAGGTCGCCCATGCGCAGACGTCGGGCGAGGCGGAGTGGGCGCTGGTCGCGACGACGGACGACTACCTGCTGACTGTCGCCTGCGACCACACGGATCGTGCGCTCGAGGTGCACGGCGTTGCCTGGAGCAAACAGTCGGCTCCGGACGTGCTGGGTGACGTGGCCTGGCGGCTGTCCGAGGTCGAGGACGAGCTCGACCGGTTCAGGCTCAAGGCCTGGGTGCGACACGGTGCGGACGAGGAGCTGATTCAGGACGGGACGCTCGCGCAACTGCTGCCGCCGTCGTACTGGATCAAGGAGCTCGGCGATCGGCTCGCGCCGGGGACGGTGCTGCTGAGCGGGACCATCCCGATGATCGCCGGCGTGGACCAGTTCGGAGACGGATGGCGGGTGGAGCTCGCGGATCCGCGGGGCGTCGTCAGCCGGATCGAGTACCGGGTGGAACAGCTCGCCCCGGCCTGGGACTGAGCCAGGTGAAAGAGGAGAAGGAGTTCTTCGCCACCACCGTGGTCAGCTGGTCCGGCGAGGGGATCAGCGAGAAGGTCCTCAGCGAGGACCCGATCGACGGGACGCTGACGAGACTCGCGCGGTGGGCGCCCGGTACCACCTCAGGCGACGAGGTGATCCGGCACGAGTACGTCGAAGAGGTCTACCTGCTCGAGGGTGAGCTGACCGATCTCACCCTCGGGCAGACGTTCGGCCCCGGCGACTACGCGTGCAGGCCGCCGGGGATGCCGCACGGCCCGTACATCACGTCCGGCGGCTGCACCATGCTGGAAATCCGCTACTCAGCTCGCTGAGGCGGCGAGCTCGACCAGCGTGCGTACGGCGTACCCCGTGCCGCCGGTCGGGGTGTAGCCGGACGGGCCGCCGTCGTTGAAGGCTGGGCCGGCCACGTCGAGGTGGACCCAATCGATGCCGTCAGCAACGAAATCGCCGAGGAACGCGGCCGCGGCGAGCGCGCCGCCCCAGGGCTCGCCGGTGATGTTGGCCAGGTCGGCGACCTTGGAGTGACTCTTCAGCTTGTCCAGCATCTCGGCCGGGATCGGCAGCGGCCACATCGCCTCACCGGCCGCGATCGCGGCATCCACGACCCGGTCGCGGGCGGTGTCGGTGTTGGCGAACGCGCCGGCCACCTTGGTGCCCAGGGCAACGACACACGCGCCGGTCAGCGTGGCCACGTCGACGATCAGGTCGGGCTGGTCCTCGGACGCGCGGACCAGCGCGTCGCCGAGCACGAGCCGGCCCTCGGCGTCGGTGTTCAGCACCTCGACGGTCTTGCCGCCGTACATGGTCAGGACGTCGGACGGGCGCGCGGCCGATCCGGACGGCATGTTCTCGGCCATCGCGGCGTACGTGGTGATCTGGACCGGCAGCTCGAGCTTGGCGATCGCGAGGGTCGCACCGATCACCGCGGCGGCGCCGGCCATGTCGGCCTTCATGCCGATCATGCCGTTGGCCGTCTTCAGCGACAGGCCGCCGGAGTCGAACGTGATGCCCTTGCCCACGAAGGCCAGGTGGGTGACCGGCTTCCTCGGCGTGTAAGTGATCCGGATCAGCCGGGGCGGGACCACCGATCCCTGGCCGACGCCGAGGATGCCGCCGTACCCACCCTTGAGCAGGGCCTTCTCGTCCAGCACCTCGACCTTGACGCCGTACTCCTTGCCGAGCTTCACAGCCGAGGCCGCGAAGTCGACCGGGTTCAGGTCCGAGGGCGGGGTGTTCACCCAGTCGCGCACCTGGGCGATCGCGGCGGAAGTCACCTCGGCCCGCTCCAGCGCGGCCTTGGCCTCCTTGGTGCGGGCCAGGTCCGTCAGGACGATCAGGTCGCCGGGTACGTCACTCGAGCCGTCGCCGGACTTGTACGCCGTGAACGCGTAGCGGCCGAGCAGTGCGCCTTCGGCGATCGCGCGGACGCACTCGGCGTCCGGTGTCGGCAGTGCGAACGCGACCGACTGCGTGGTCTTCGCGGCGCGCACACCGGTGCCGGCCGCGGTCCGCAGGTCCTCGGTCTTCAGCGCACCATCGGGCGCCGCACCGAGTCCGACCGCGATCAGCGTGGCCGACTTGCCCGGCTTCGGGCCGGGCACCTTGGTCACTTCACCGGTCTTGCCGGTGGCGCCGAGGCCCGCCAGCACCTCCACCAGCTTTCCGCCGTATGCGGCGTTCAGCGACTCGGTGCCGGCCGGCAGGGTGACGCCGCCGTCGAGCTTGACGACGCCGATGACCACAGTGTCTGTCTTCACACCGGCTGCATCGGACTTGCTCAGGGTGATGGTGCTCACGAAATTCTCAGTCCTCCTTGACCGGCCGGGCAGCCGCCGGTCGTGACGGTACGTACGTGCTGCCTCCGCATGCTACGCGTCAGGTAGTTTCCCCTCCATGAGCGAGTCGCCTGAACTGAAGAAGTCCCCGTTGCACGAGCGTCATGTCGCCCTCGGCGCGAAGTTCGCCGAGTTCGGTGGCTGGGAGATGCCCCTGGAGTACAGCGGGGTGGTCGCCGAGCACACCGCCGTACGCACGTCGGTCGGTGTCTTCGACGTGAGTCATCTGGGCAAGGCGACGGTCAAGGGTCCGGGTGCCGCGGCGTACGTGAACGCGTGCCTGACCAACGACCTCGGCAAGATCGCTCCGGGCCAGGCGCAGTACACGCTGTGCTGCAACGAGCGCGGGGGAGTGGTCGACGACCTGATCGCCTACCTGCATGCTGACGACGACGTGTTCCTGATCCCGAACGCGGCCAACACCGCTGAGGTGGTGCGGCTGCTGCAGGCCGATGCGCCTGAGGGCGTCGTGGTGACCAACACCCACGACGACTACGCGATTCTCGCGGTGCAGGGGACGGACAGCGACGCGGTGGTCGCTGCGATCGGTCTGCCGACCGGACACGATTACATGTCTTTTGCGACAGCTGACTTCGCCGGTACGCCGGTTGTCGTGTGCAGGACGGGTTACACGGGCGAGCGGGGTTATGAGCTCGTCGTACCGAACGAGGCGGCTGTTGGTGTGTTCGATGCGCTGCTGGCGGCGGGTGCGCCGTACGGGATCGTTCCGGCCGGGCTGGGTGCGCGAGACACGTTGCGGACCGAGATGGGGTATCCGCTGCACGGTCAGGACATCACTCCGGACATCAGCCCGGTGCAGGCGCGGTCGGGATGGGCCGTGGGGTGGAAGAAGGAGCACTTCTGGGGTGACGAGGCACTGCGCGCCGAGAAGGAGCGTGGGCCGGCCAAGATCCTGCGTGGCCTCCGCGCCGTCGGTCGCGGCATCCCGCGTCCGCACATGACTGTCCTCGACCAGTCCGGCACCACACTCGGCGAGGTCACGTCCGGCACGTTCTCCCCGACCCTGAAGAAGGGCATCGCCCTGGCCCTCCTCGACGCCACCGTAAAAGAAGGCGACCAGGTAACCGTAGACATCCGCGGCCGCCAAGAACCCTTCGATGTAGTCAAGCCCCCCTTCGTAACAGTCCACGTCCGCGAAAGCTGACCGCGGGATGGTCGACTGGAACACAGTCGTAACGACGGACTTCGCCGTACCCGAGGGCATCGAGCTACGGACTCTGGTCGACGAGCTCGCCGAGATGCTGACGTCGGCGGATCCCGTCATCCGCGACGAGCAGGCGTACTCGACGCTGGCCACGTGGATCAATCGCGACCTTGCGCGATCTGCGGGGGTACGACCGGGAGCTCGGGTGGTTGCATGCGGTTGCCCACGGGGGCGATCTTCTGGGGGCGTTCGGGCGTAGTTCACCCGTGCCGCCGGATGAGGTGCTTGCGCTGGCTTCGGAGCGGTTGATCGCTCCGGCGGACGTGGTGTGGCGCGATCACGAGCACGATCGGCTCGGGTATGCGATTGCGCTGTTTACATCCTGGCGAATACCGGGGTGCGGGCGGGTGGCGGGGAGGTTCCGGTGCGGGTGAACCACGCGGGTGTGGTGCGGGCTCGGGTGCTCGAGGTGTTGCACTCGATGAGCTCTTACATGTGGTGATCGCGGGTCTGGATGGCGTCGCGATTACGGTGCGTAACATTACGCCGGGCACGCCGTTTGGTAACAGAATGTCATATATTGGCACAAAATGGCCGCTGGCTGGACTGTGCCGACGCAATTTGCGAAGGATTGATCGCGAAGGGTGACGGAAAAGGGTAAATGTTCCGTTCCAGTACCCGTTCCGGTAACGATTTGTGCACTGGTGCCGAGCACCGCTGGCTTGGTGTCACAGTGTCAGGCAGGCTAGCGCGCGGTTGTGGGGGATCGGGCTGTCAAGGGGATTTGACGCGAGCCCACCACAAAGCGAAGCTTCGGCACCATATCCATCCGATAGGTGCCGGATCCACGGACCGAAATCCGGCTGACAGCTGACGGAGCGCGAATGACTATTGGGTCACCCGACTCGACCGTAGGGATCGAGGACCACCCGGCGTCGGCGGAACCGGTCCGTGCGGCGGCGGTGGCACATGGCAAGTCGCCGACGCGGATCGCGATGGACCGGCTCCGCAAGGACAAGGTCGCGGTCACGTGCGCGTGCATCGTGCTCGTCTTCGTGCTGATCGCGCTCCTGGCCGGCGTGCTGGCCAAGCTCGAGGGCGGCGACGTGTCGACCTTCCACCCCGATCTGGTCGACGAGTTCGGCTTCCCGACCATCGGCATCACTCCGGAGCACTGGTTCGGCGTCGAGCCCAAGACCGGCCGCGACAACTTCGCCCGCTGGGTCTTCGGCGCCCGGCCGTCGCTGATCGTCGCCTCGGTGGCGACGATCTTCGGTACCACGGTCGGCATCGTGATGGGCCTGCTGGCCGGCTTCCTGGGCGGCTGGGTGGACCGGGTGATCTCCTGGATCATCGACTTCGTCCTGAGCCTGCCGTACCTGCTGTTCGCGATCGCGCTGGTGCCGATCGTCGAGTCCTGGCAGGGCGGGAGCTTCAACCTGACGCCGGAGCAGCAGGCCAACAGCAGGTTCTACGTGCTGATCTTCGTCCTGTCGTTCTTCGGCTGGGCCGGACTGGCGCGCATCATCCGCGGCGAGGTCCTGTCGCTGCGCGAACGCGAGTTCGTCCTGGCTGCCAAGGCGATCGGTGTCTCGACGCCGCGGATCCTGTTCAAGGAACTGCTGCCGAACCTGGTCGCCCCGATCGTGATCTCGGCATCGCTGGCCCTGCCCGCGTACGTGACCGCGGAGGCCGGCCTGTCCTTCCTCGGCGTGGGCCTGATCGAGCCGCGGCCCTCCTGGGGCCAGACGATCGCGACGGCGACGAACTACTTCAAGGCCGACCCGCTGTACCTGTGGCTCCCGGTCGCGGCGATCACCATCCTGGTGCTCGCGCTCGCCCTCCTCGGTGACGCGATCCGCGATGCCTTCGACCCCAAGACTCGCCGGTAGTACGGCGATTGCCCCAGCGGCAGAAAAGGAGAAACCCGACCATGCAGTGGAAACGGATCACCGCAGTCGCGGCGACGGTGATGTTGGCCGCCGTGGCCTGCGGAAGCCCGTCGTCGAAGAGCGGTACCACCGGCGACTCGAACGGCGGGCCCGCCAACGCGACCCAGACCAAGGTGACGGACGAGACGGCCAAGGGGCCGGCCCCCGACGTCGACGGTTTCAAGAAGGGCGGAACGGCGACGATCCTGTCGGACGTTACGCCGAGCACCTTCGACCCGACCGACACCTACTACGTCGACGGTTTCCAGATCGAGAAGCTGACTTTCCGGGCGCTGACCCAGTACCGGCTCGACGGTCCCGACCACAAGCCCGTTCTGGTGCCTGACCTGGCCGAGGACCTGGGTAAGGTCTCGGACGACAAGCTGACCTGGACGTTCAAGCTGAAGAAGGGCATCAAGTACTCCGACGGCTCCACGGTCAAGGCCGAGGACTTCGCGTACGCGATCAAGCGGTCCTTCGCGCACGACATCTACTCCGACGGACCGACGTACCAGATCCAGTTCTTCAAGGACGGCGACAAGTACAAGGGCCCGTACGTCAACGGCGGCGACCAGTTCGCCGGCGTCGAGACGCCGGACGACAGCACGCTGGTCATCCACCTGGCCAAGCCGTTCCCCGACCTTCCGTTCTTCGGTGCGTTCACGATGTTCACGCCGATCCCGAAGGCCAAGGACACCAAGCAGAACTACGAGCAGAAGCCGCTGTCCACCGGCCCGTACATGGTCGACACGAACAACCCGGGCACCGAGCTGAAGCTGGTCAAGAACCCGAACTGGGACCCGGCCACCGACGCGGTGCGCCACCAGTACCTGGACGGTTACGACTTCAAGTTCGGCCTGGACACGCTGAAGATCCAGAACCAGATCCTGAAGAGCTCCGGTCCGGACGCGAACGCCCTGACCTACAGCAACATCGACTCGACGCTGGTGCCCGAGCTGACCGACGCGAACAAGTCGCAGCTCATCCAGGGCGACACGCCGTGCAACCGGATGGTCCCGATGGACACCCGGAAGATCCCGCTGCCGATCCGCAAGGCGATCGCGGTGGCCTACCCGTTCGACACCGAGCGGAAGGTCGCTGGTTGGACCTCGCTGGCCGAGCCGGCCACGTCGACCTACATGTCGCCGTCGGTGCCGGGCTGGGAGAACTACGAGATCCCGGGCCTGAACGGCAAGGGTGACGGCGACGCGGCGAAGGCCAAGCAGATGCTGACCGACGCCAACGCGGTCGGGTTCGAGCTGTCGTGGTACTACTCCAACGACGACAAGATCGCGACGCAGCGCAGCCAGGTTCGTACCCAGGCGCTGCAGAACGCCGGCTTCAAGGTCAAGGCCATCGGTGTCCCGAAGGCCCAGATCCGCTCCGTGACCGGTGACCAGAACGCTCCGGTCAACATGCTCAAGGCTCCGACCGGTTGGTGCTCCGACTGGCCGAGCGGTTCCTCCTGGGCACCGGTGCTGTTCCGTTCCGACGCGATCGAGCTGGGTAACAGCGTCGGTCAGCTGAAGGACACGGCGCTGGACGCGGAGATCGACAAGGTCTCGAACATGGACCCGAACGAGGCCCTGAAGCAGAAGGCCTGGATCAACCTGGACAAGAAGATCATGCAGGACTACCTGCCGGCTCTTCCGCAGTACCAGTCGCGGTCCGCGTTCCTGGTCGGTACCAACATCGGTAACGCGATCAACGACCCGACGCAGGGCATGCCCGAGTTCACCTCGCTGTTCCTGAAGCAGCCCTGATCGGTACCAGTGACCGGACAGCCATGAGGCGTCCGTTCTGATCGCAGCGTAGGTGGCCGGACCGGTTTCCCGGTCCGGCCACCTACCGCCGATCGGTGAGGAGAATCCCGTGTTGCACTTCCTGGCGCGTCGCATCGTGAGCGCCCTGTCCGTCGTGGTCGTCACCCTCGTCGCGACGTTCGCTTTGTTCTTCATCGCGCCCACCGACCCCGCGGGCGCGATCTGCGGGCAGCGCAACTGCCCGCAGGAGCGGTACCTGGAGATCAAGAAGAACCTGAACCTGGACAAGCCGAAGGTGACGCAGTTCGCCGACTACATGAAGGGCATCGCGGTCGGCCGCACCTACAGCAGCTCCGGCGTCGATCGCGAATGCAAGGCGCCGTGTCTGGGATACTCCTTCAAGAACGACCGTCCGGTCCTGCAGATGCTGGGTCAGCGACTACCAGTGACGATCTCACTGGTCGCCGGTGCCGCGGTCATCATGCTGACGGTCGGCGTCACGATCGGCTCGATGGCGGCCAAACGAAGAGGCACCACCGGCGACCGGGTGCTCGTCACGACGTCGCTGGTGATCAGCTCGATCCCGTACTACATCGTCGCGCTGATGATCGCGCTGTACCTGACGATCTTCTATGCCGTCCTTCCACGCGGCGGCTGGACGTCGCCGTTCGACAGTCCCGGCAAGTGGGTCGCCGGCTTGATCACTCCGTGGCTGGTCCTCGGTCTGGTCAACACCACCCAGTACGTGCGGTACTCGCGAGGCTCGATGGTCGAGACGCTGAGCGAGGACTTCATCCGGACCGCTCGGGCCAAGGGCCTGTCCGACCGGGTCGTCACGTACAAGCACGCGTTGCGCTCCGGGCTCATCCCGGTCATCACAATCTTCGGTCTGGACGTGGCCGGCATGCTCGCCGGCGCGATCTTCACCGAACGCATCTTCGATCTACCCGGCCTGGGCAACCTCGTCCTGGAGAGCCTGAGCAACTACGACCTGCCGGTGATCATGGGCACGGTCCTGGTGGCGTCGGTCTTCCTGGTGGCGGCCAACCTGGTCGTCGATATCGTGTACAGCCTGATCGACCCGCGGGTGAGGCTTTCGTGAGCACTCCCGCCCCTGAAGACCGGAAGGACAGCATGGTCGAGAGTGCACCCGGCCAGCCGGCGGCGACGGCTGACGCCAAGCGGGGTCCTTCGATCGCGACCCGCGAACGGCGTCAAGGAACCCTGAACCCCAGCGGTGAGACGCCGTACCTGGTCGTCGACGACCTGACCGTGAAGTTCCCGACCGCGGACGGCGTGGTCAGTGCCGTGAACGGGCTGAGCTACTCCGTCCCGCTCGGCCGGACGCTCGCGATCGTCGGCGAGTCCGGCTCCGGCAAGTCGGTCTCGAGCATGGCCGTGATGGGTCTGCACGACCGCAAGCGGACCAAGATCACCGGGTCGATCCAGGTCGGCGGCGACGAGATCGTCGGCATGCCCGAGAACGACCTGATGAAGGTCCGCGGTGACGCGGTGGCGATGGTCTTCCAGGACCCGCAGTCGTCGCTGCACCCGCTGTACACGATCGGCAACCAGATCGTCGAGGCGTACCGGGTGCACCACAAGGTGTCCAAGGAGGTCGCCAAGAAGCGGGCCCTGGAGATGCTCGACCTGGTCGGCATCCCGAACCCGCAGCGCCGGTTCGCGCAGTACCCGCACGAGTTCTCCGGCGGTATGCGGCAGCGCGCGATGATCGCGATGAGCCTGGTCAACGACCCCAAGCTGGTGATCGCCGACGAGCCGACCACCGCGCTCGACGTGACCGTGCAGGCGCAGATCCTGGACCTGCTGAACAACCTGCAGAAGGAGTTCGGCTCGGCCATCGTGATGATCACCCACGACCTTGGTGTGGTCGCCGAGATGGCCGACGACGTACTGGTCATGTACGCCGGCCGCTGCGTCGAGTACGGCACCGCCGAGGATGTGCTGGCCAACCCCCGGATGCCGTACACCTGGGGTCTGCTCGAGTCGATCCCGACCGTGTCGGCGGCGCAGGAGCGGCTGCGGCCGATCAAGGGTCTGCCGCCGAGCCTGCTGGCCCTGCCGGACGGCTGCTCGTTCAACCCGCGCTGTCCGTACACCGACCGCGTCAAGGGCGAGCGCTGTACGACGGAGCTGCCTGAGCTGCTGCCGATCGACGGCGCCGGTGCGCACACGTCCCGTTGTCACCTGCACGACAAGGCCACGATCTACACGGCCGAAGTCCTGCCGAGACTGGGCTGAGGGGCTGAGGAGAGAGATGAACGACGCAGTACCCAACGAAGGGCGCGTTCGCGACCACCGGCGCAAGTCCGACCGCGTTCCCGCCGCCGGGACGGACGCTCCGTTGCTGGAGATCCGCGACCTGACCATGCACTTCCCGATCAAGGAAGCAGCAGGGCTGGCCCGGACCAAGAAGGTCGTCCAGGCCGTCGACGGCGTGAACTTCGACCTGAAGCCGGGCGCGAGCCTCGGCCTGGTCGGCGAGTCCGGGTGTGGCAAGTCGACCACCGGCCGGATGATCACCCGGCTGCTGACCCCGACCGCCGGTCAGATCAAGTTCAAGGGCACCGACATCGCGAAGCTGAAGGAGCGGGACCTGCGCCCGTTCCGCCGGCAGCTGCAGATCGTGTTCCAGGACCCGTACAGCTCGCTGAACCCGCGGCAGACGGTCAGCAACATCATCAGTACGCCGTTGCGCGTCCACAACCTGGTCAAGCGCGGCAAGGAGGTCGAGCGCGTCCAGGAGTTGCTGGAGCGGGTCGGCCTGAACCCCGAGCACCACAACCGGTACCCGAACGAGTTCTCCGGTGGTCAGCGCCAGCGCATCGGGATCGCCCGGGCCCTGGCCGTCGAGCCCGAGGTGATCGTCGCCGACGAGCCCGTCTCGGCGCTGGACGTGTCCATCCAGGCCCAGGTGATGAACCTGCTGGAGGACCTGCGCCGCGACCTCGGCATCGCGTTCATCTTCATCGCTCACGACCTCGGCGTGGTTCGCCACTTCTGTGACGAGGTCGCGGTGATGTACCTGGGCAAGATCGTCGAGCAGGGCCCGCGGGACCAGATCTACAACGCTCCGCAGCACCCGTACACGCAGGCGCTGCTGTCGGCCGCTCCTGACCTGGGCACCATCCGTGGCACCCCGCCGAAGGAGCGGATCCGGCTGGTCGGCGACGTACCTTCGCCGATCGACCCGCCGAGCGGTTGCCGCTTCCGCACCCGCTGCTGGAAGGCCGAGGACATCTGCTCGACCCAGGAGCCACTCCTGGAGCCCAAGCCGCAGTCCGGCCCGGGCCACTCCGCCGCCTGTCACTTCGCCGAACCAAAGGTCGACCTGACGGCAGCCGTAACCGCCTGAAACACCTTGCACAGAAGGGCCTCCGGACCATCCGGAGGCCCTTCTGTTGATGTGGTCAGCCGCGCTGGTCCAGCAGCCGGCCAAGGCCGATCCAGCAGACACCCCACAGCGCGATCGCCACGAAGTGGGGTACGTCGCCGAGTGCCAGGCCGACCGGAATAGTCAGCGGCCAAAGACCCGTGATCAGCAGGATCAACCGGCTGGGGCCGGTCCAGAGACCGGATCGCAGGGTCGCGATGCCTGCGACCGCGAGGCCGAGTGCCGACAGCATCATGAAGACGCCGAAGAACGGGATCGCCTGGTCCTGGTCCGCGACCGCCCAGAAGTGCGCCAGCGCGAACAGAGTCATCGTGACCGGTACGACGGTCAGAGCCACCCGGGCGACCGGGACACCGGCCACGGCCCGGCGTACCCCGAGGACGCCGAAGGTGACCAGCAAGGCCATCACCCCGGCGAATCCGAACCAGGGGCCGTCGGCAACATTCGTGTCGACGACGGCGACGATTCCGGCCGCGACGATGCCGAGCCCACCGACCTGCATGGCCCGGCCGTAGGTACGGAGTGTGGTCGGTGCGGTTGTCGTAGTACTCATCGGAGCTTCCCCCTCGGAGAGCGGTTGTGGTGATGCCTCCAGACTCCGGGCCGATCGACCCGGCCCGGCAGGGCGATCCGCCCGGATCGACTTCTGAGTCTCTGCGCACAGGCTGGGCCGGTTACCCGGGCAGGCCGGGAGATTTGCCTAGAGACAGCGGGACATGCGACGCAGCACCATGTGCAGTGTGAGTATCGATCGCCGGACGTGGGTGGCGATCCTGCTGGGCCTCGTCCTGATCGAGGCCACGGCAGCGATCGCCGGCATCGCTGTGACCGGGCTGACCTTTGCCCGGGCCCGGGACAGCTTCATGATCCCGAACCTGATGATCGGCGTGGGCTGTGGCGTCTCGGGCGCGCTGATCGCGTGGCACCGGCCGCGCAGCCTGCTCGGCTGGATGCTGCTCGGTGCCGGAGTCGCCCAAACGGGGACACCCGCGGTCACACCCTGGCTGTTCAAGGCGCTGGAGGGCGGTGGAGCGACCGGCCTGCCGGCGACGCTGTACTCGGGTCTGTGGCCATGGTCTCCCGCGCTCTTCATCCCGCTCGCACTCCTGTTCTTCCCGGACGGGAAGCTGCCCGGCAGGGCCTGGCGGCCGGCGGCGGTCGTTGCCCTGATCAACGGGCCGCTCCAGGTCCTGCTCTTCAGCGCCGACCGGAACCCGCTCTCCCCGGTGCGCGACCTGAGTCCGGTGGCGCGTGATCGGGCCGTCTCCTGGCTGCGGATCCCGGCCCTGGAGCACGCGTCGATCCTCGGGTTCGTCTCGGAGCTCGCGCTCGCCGGCACCTTGGTGGCAGGCCTGGCCGGGCTGGTGGTCCGGTACCGCCGCGGCGACGAGAAGTCCCGTCGGCAGCTGCTCTGGTTGTTGCTGGCCGCAACGATCACCGTGGCCGTGGTCGGGTGGCTGCGGCTGCTGGCCGGCCCGCTCGAGGTCAGCGGGTTCCCGATCATCATCACCACCACGGTCGTGCTGGTCCCGGTGTCGATGATGATCGCCGTCCTGCGGTACCAGCTGCTCGACATCCGGCTGGTCTGGTCCAGGACCGTCACCTATCTCGTCCTCACGGCCGCGGTCGTGGCGACCTACCTCGGGCTGGTGGAGCTGGTCGATCGGCTGCTGCGGCCGCGGATGAGCGCCAACGCCGCCGTGCTCGCGACCCTGGTGGTCGCGATCTTCTTCAACCCGGTGCGAGTCCGGTTGCAGCGGCTCCTGGATCGCCTGTTCTACGGAGATCGCGCCAACCCGGTCCGGGCCGCGTCGTCGGTCGCCGCGCAGCTCGCCGGGGCCTCGCAACCTGCCGACGTACTGCCCGCGGTGTGCCAAGCGCTGCGCCTTCCGTACGCCGCCTTGACCGACGGGGCCGGCGTGCTGCGCGGCGAACACGGCACGCGGCCGACGCTGCTCGAAGCGATCCCGCTCCTGCAGGCGGGCGAGCGGGTCGGCGAACTCCAGGTCGGGCTCCGTCCGGGGGAGGGCCGTCTGGCCGGCGCGGATCGGGTTGTCCTCGAGTTGATGGCCGCGCCGCTCGGAGTCGCGCTGAGGGCGCAGGCCCTGTCCGATGCGGTGCAACGATCGCGCCGGGAGATCGTCGCCGCCCGCGAGGAAGAGCGCCGACGGTTGCGGCGCGACCTGCACGACGGCCTGGGGCCGGCCCTGACCGGGATCGGGTTCCGCGCGGACGCGGTGGTGAATCTGGCCGACGACCAGGTCCGCTCGCTCGGCACCGAGATCCGCGCGACGGTCGATGGCGCGATTGCCGACGTACGGCGACTCATCAACCAGCTGCGCCCGTCGGCACTCGACGACGTCGGCCTGGTCGAGGCGGTACGGCGCCATGCCGCACTGCTCGACCGTAGGGCGGACGGGGCGCCGCTGCGGGTCACAGTGCGGGCCGGCGAGGTCCCCGCGAATCTGCCGGCCGCTGTCGAAGTCACGGCGTACAGGATCGTCACCGAGGCGCTGACGAATGTGGCTCGGCACTCGCGCGCCGGTGCTGCCGAGGTCCGGATCTCCGGCGGACCAGGGGAGTTGAGGTTGGCGATTGTCGACGACGGGCCGGCGATCAACGGGCGCTGGGTGCCGGGGGTCGGGTTGACGTCCATGCGGGAGCGGGTGGCCGAGCTGGGTGGGACGATGCTTTCCGAACCGACGTCGGCCGGTGGCCGCGTGCACTTGTCCCTGCCGTTGGAGGATGCCGAATGACGATCCGGGTGGTGCTGGCCGACGATCACCCCGTTGTCCGGGACGGGCTCCAGGTGTTGCTCGGTTCGATCGACGGGATCTCGGTGGTCGGGGTCGCCGCGAACGGCCGGGAGGCGGTCCGGGCCGCGGTGACGCTGAAGCCCGACGTACTGGTGATGGACATCCACATGCCCGGTGGCGACGGCGTCGCCGCGACGCAGGAGATCGCGCGGGCGATGCCGTCGGTCGGCGTACTGATGCTGACGATGCTCGACGACGACGAGACCGTCCGTGCCGCCGTCCGGGCCGGCGCCGCGGGCTATGTGCTCAAGGGATCGTCGCAGCAGCAGATCGTGCGCGCGATCCAGGCCGTGGCGGCGGGCGACTCGATCCTCGGCTCCGGCGTGGCCCGGCAGGTCCTGGACGCGGCGGTCGGCCGGGCGAGCGGACCTGCGGACCCGCTGGATGCGCTGACGCCACGCGAGCGGCAGATCCTCGAGCTGCTGGCGAGCGGACTGTCCACAACCGTGATGGCCGACCGGCTCGCGCTGACCACCAAGACCGTGAACAACAACCTGTCGGTGATCTTCGGCAAGCTCGGCGTCGCCAACCGCACCGAAGCAGCCCTCCTCGCCCGCCGCTCCGGCTTGGGCGTCTAGTTGGAAACGGTGGGCTCCCGCCTGGTCAGGGGCAAGAGGGAGCCCACCGTGCTCGTTGGCCGTCAGGCGCGGCCGTGGGCCTGGCGGCTGCGGCGGCTGAGGGAGTCGATGGTTACCGCGATCAGCAGGACGCCGGCGGTGACCATGTAGCGGACGTTGGAGTTCAGGCTCAGCAGGGCCAGACCGTTCGAGATCGAGGTGATCACGAGGGCGCCGAGGAGTGCGGAGTACGCCGAACCCCGGCCGCCGAACAGGCTCGTGCCACCGATGACGGCGGCTGCGATCGCGTTCAGGTTGGTGTCGGTACCGCCGCTGGATTGGCCGACGGCCACCAGTCGGGCGGCGGCCAGCAGACCACCGACGGCGGCGAGGGTCGAGCAGGCCGCGAACACGGTCAGGTAGATCGACCGCACGTTGATACCGGCCCTGCGCGCCGCCTCGACGTTCCCGCCGACCGCGACGACCGAGCGACCCCACCGGGTCCGGCGGACCGCCACATCGGTGAGGACCACCAACGCCACGAAGAACAGGAACATCGACGACACACCACGGTCGCCGTTCAGGATCAGTGCGGGGACCAGCAGAACGATGCCGAGCGCGACGGTCTTGATCACGAGGATCGACAGCGGCGCCGCGGACAGCCCCGCCGCCGTGCGAGTGCGGCCGACGCGCATCCTGGTCAGCAGGTACGCCGCGAGGACCGCCACGATCAGGACATAGGCCACCACGGGCGACAGGAAGCTGCGAGTGGCGAAACCGACGATCGCGGAGTCGTACGGAATGTTGATCGTGCCGTCCTTGCCGAGCACGAGCAGTTGCAGTCCGAGGAACCCGAGCAGACCGGCCAGCGTGATCACGAAGCTCGGCACACCGAACCGGGTGTAGAGCGCGCCGTAGAAGAGTCCGATCACCGCGCCGACCGCGATGCCGGCGACGATCGACACCACCAAAGGCCAGCCCTGGTTGACGAACGTGGCACCGAGGACAGCGGCCGACAGGCCGCTGACCGAGCCGACGGACAGGTCGATCTCGCCGAGCAGCAGGACCAGAACGATGCCGAGGGCAATCACTCCGACCGAGGTGGTCTGCAGGGTCAGGTTGACCAGGTTGCGGCTGGACAGGAACGAGCCGTTCGCGATCTGGAAGACCGCCCAGATGATGATCAGGCCGAGGACCACCGGGACGGACCCGAGGTCACCGGACCGCAGCCGGGCGGTGAACGCCGCGACGGCGCCGCTGAGGCCGTGACTCGCGATCAGGCGCTCGTCCTGCAGATCCGCGGGGAGCTGGTCGGCGCCGTTCGGCACCGCAGGTGTCTCGGCGGCGCCCGCCGTACCCGATGTTGGCGTGTCCTGCGGACGGGTGCCGGATCCATGCAGGCTCATGATGCGGAGCCCTCCTCCCGGCTCCGGCGCGCTGCGCGCTCGGAAACCGCGTTGTCGGTCGCGCCGGTGATGGCGGCGATGATGTCTTGGGTCTTGGTGTCGCTGACCACGAACACGCCGTTGTTGCGGCCGAGCCGCAGTACGGCGACGCGGTCCGCGACCGCCATCACGTCGGCCATGTTGTGGCTGATCAGGATGACGGCCAGGCCGCGCTCGCGCAGGCGTTCGACCAGGTTGAGGACCTCGGCGGTCTGAGCGACGCCGAGAGCCGCGGTCGGTTCGTCGAGCATCACGACCTTGGGCTGGCCGAGCAGGCTGCGGGCGATCGCGACGGTCTGGCGCTGGCCACCGGAGAGGCTGGCGACCGGGATCCGGACCGAGGGGATCTTCGCGGACAGCTGGCGGAGCAGCTCCCAGGAGGAGCGTTCCATCTCCACCTCGTCCAGCAGTTGTCCCTTGCGGAGCTCGCGGCCGAGGTAGAGGTTCGCGACCACGTCGAGGTTGTCGCAGAGCGCGAGATCCTGGAACACGGTGGCGATGCCGAGCTGCTGAGCCTCGGCCGGACTGCCGACCCGGACCTCGTTGCCGTCGAACACCATCTGTCCGTCGTCGGCGGTGTAGACACCGGCGATGGTCTTGACCAGGGTCGACTTGCCGGCGCCGTTGTCGCCGACCAGCGCCAGCACCTCACCGGCCCGGACGTCCAGCTCGATGTTCTTCAGAGCCTGTACCGCGCCGAAGCGCTTGGAGATCCCGCGCAGCGCCAGCACCGTACCGGTACCGACGTCGAGGGGAGTCGGGGTAACAGTCACTCGATCAGCCTCCTGGGGCTTCGTTCAGGCAGGTGGCGGGAAGTCCAGCCAACCACCTGAGGCCATGATCGCGGCGAAACGCCGCCCGGGACAGGGCGGCGCGGCGACGAAATGCGGCCGGAGTTGAGGGGCGGACCCCGGCGTTGCTCCGCACCTCACTGCGGAGCAACGCCGAGGGCGGTCAGTTGCTGCTCAGGCCGGCGGCCGTGCAGGCGGCGGCGAACGCCGCGGTGCAGATGTCGGCGACCTTGTAGATGCCGTCCTTCACGACGGTGTCCTTGATGTTCTCCTTGGTCACCGCGACCGGGTCGAGGATCGTCGAGGGGACACCGCTCTTGTCCGTGGTGGATTCCGGCTTGCCACCGTTAGCCAGCGCAACGGCGCCCTTGGCGGCGGCCTCGGCCTGCGGCTTCACGGCCTTGTAGATCGTCATCGCCTGGTCGCCGGCGACGATCCGCTGGATCGCGGCCAGCTCCGAGTCCTGCCCGGTGACCGGCGGCAGCGGCGTCACGCCACCACCCTTGAGGGCTGCGATCGCGCCACCGGCCGTACCGTCGTTCGCGGCGTAGACCCCGACCAGACCGTCCTTGATCGCGCTCAGCTGGCCTTCCATCCAGGCCTGCGCCTTGTCCGGGCTCCAGTCCGGGGTGTCGAACTCGGCGGCGACCTTGAAGCCGCTCGAGTCGAGCACGCTGTGCGCACCCTTCTTGAAGTCGGCCGCGTTCGGGTCGGTCGGCGCGCCGTTGATCATGGCGATGTTGCCCGACGTCTTGCCGGCCGCCTTCAGCTTGTCGACCAGGGTCTGGGCCTGCAGCTTGCCGACCGCCTCGTTCTCGAACGAGACGTAGTAGTTGGCGCCCTCGATGAACCGGTCGTAGGCGATGACCGGGACGTTCTGGCCCTTCGCCGAGGCGACCACCGCGGCGGCGGCCTTGCCGTCGACCGGGTCGAGGACGAGCACGTTCGCGCCGTTGGTCAGCGCGGCCTCGGCCTGCTGTTGCTGCTTGGCGGCGTCCTGGTCGGCGTTGCTGTAGAGCAGCTCGCAGTTGCCGCAGGCCGCCTTGAGCGCCTCGGTGAACAGCGGCCGGTCGAGCGCCTCGTACCGGGCGGTCTTGGTCTCGGGCAGCAGCAGGGCGATCTTCTTGCCGCCGCCGGAACTGCCGGAGTCACCGTCGTTCGACCCGCAGGCCACCAGAGAGACGGCGAGGGCCGAGACCGCGAGGCCTAGACCGACGAGACGGGTTGCTGACAGGGACATAGCGCGGCTCCTTGACGTGACGGGCCCGAGTAGGCCTTCCCGAAGTCAAGCCCTCGGCGGGCTTGACGTCAAGACTTGAATTCAAGAAATAGACATATTGATGTAACACGACCGTACGAAAGGAACGCAAACGACGGGACCCCGACGTACGACGCACGTCGGGGACTGTGATGGGCGGTCTACCGGGCGTAGCCGGCGGCCGCGGTGACCAGGCTCAGATGGTGCTGAGGGACCTGGTCGCGTGGGTGTGGCTGAGAACCGAGGCCTGGTGGATGGCGCCGATGATGTCGGCCTCGTCGCCGAGCTCGGCGCGGCGGAGCTCGACGGTTGCGGCGGCGCTGGGGATGGCGCAGCGGTCGAGGGCCTCACGGAGGGGATCGAGGATCAGGTCGCCGGCTTCGGCGACCAGGCCACCGACGACGATCGCCTCGGGGTTCAGCAGGTTGACCAGACCGGCCACGGCGACGCCGACGCGACGGCCGGCGTCCTCGATCACCCGGCGGCAGCCCAGGTCACCGGCCAGGGCGCGGTTCACGATGTCCTTCAGCCGGAGCGGGCCGTGCGATGCCGCGAGGCTGCTGATCAGCGCCCGGGAGCCGACGAACGTGTCCAGGCAGCCACGGTTCCCGCACCGGCAGATCGGACCGTTCTCGTCGATGGTGACGTGGCCGATCTCGCCCGCCGTACCGGCAGAGCCGCGGAAAACCTCGCCGTTCAGGACAATTCCGGCGCCGACGCCGTAGGAGAACTTCAGGTAACAGCCGTTACGCACGTCGCGGAGCGCGCCGTTGCGGAGCTCGCCGAGCGCGGCCAGGTTGGCGGTGTTGTCGAGCGCGACCGGCGCGCGCAGGTAGCCCGCCATCGCCTGGGTCACGTTGACGCCGCGCCAGCCGGGCAGGACCGCGTCGGACCCGGCTTCGCCGCTGACCGAATCGACGGGTGCGGGCAGGCCGAAGCCGACCGCGGCGATGTCCTCGGTGCCCGAGCTGACCGTCTCGGCCAGGTCGGCGAGCAGCCGGGCGGCGCGTTCCATCCCGTCGTCGGCGACGTGGTCGGCCTGCAGCGGCATCAGTTGGTGGGCGAGGATCTCGCGCGACTCGTTCGCGATCGCGACGCGGACGTCGCGCTCGCCGAAGGCGATACCGGCGAGCAGTCCGCCGCCGGAGGCGAGCGAGACGAGGACGGCGCGGCGGCCGTTGCGGATACTCCGGGACAGACCGACGACGCCGGCCTGGTCGAGCTCGCGGACCATGTTCGACACGGTCGCGGCGGACAGGCCGGAGGCGGCGGCGATCTCGACTTGGGTCAACGGGCCGTGCTGGCGGACGACTCCGAGAACGCGCGCACGGTTGGCTTCGCGCAGCGAAGCCTGTGAGCCCGGCGCCGGGCGGGTTGCGTTCATTACATAAAGATAACGGATCGCGGGGCGTTCGCCCTCGCACACCGGCCGTGAACAACAAACATCACATTCGACCTCGCCGTCACTACCCCACTCCACCGTCCATCGGTGAGGGTAGTCCACGGGTGGCGCGACAGGCCGTCGCGCCACCCGATTGGTCTACCGCGTGTCGGTCGGCCTACTTGCGCAGCCACAGGTAGGCGAGCGGTCCGTCGATGTGCCAGCCCGCCTTCTTGTAGCCGGCGACCAGCGCGGCGCGGACGACGCGCCAGCCGAAACCGCCCTTGGAGACGCGGTAGACCTGTACGCGGTCCGCCGCCGGGGCCAGCGGGACGCGACCGGTGACGCCCTCGTACACCCACGAACCCGATGCGGCCAGCTTGTTCCGCTCGGCGACCGAGGTCGTCACCAGGTAGCTCGAGATCGACTTGTTGCGGAGCCGGTACAGCGGCACGGTCCCGCGGACCGCAACCGTCGAGACGTAGCCGGGGACCTGATTGGTGAACTTGAAGCCCTGCTTCTGGGCCCCCAGGAACTCGGTCTGGCTCGACGTGTAGAAGTAGCCCTTCTTGGCCGGTGTCTGCATTTCGATCAGCTGTGCGCGGGTCGACGCGGCGGTCGTCGTGTTGACGGCGGCGTCGGCGCCGTTGGCGACAACCGCGCCGCCCACTGCCAGTGCGGCGGTGGTCACGATGGCGCCGAGACCGAGCAGCTTGCCCCGGCGAGTTCCCGGGAGAGTGAACCTCATTGGTGTCAAAGCCCTTTCGTCTGTGCTACGAACGCTCAGCACGCTAGCCCAGCAAAGGGTCCTTGCCGCAGGCATCGTTCAGGCGGTGAGGGCGAGCGTGAGGAGGGCTATCGGGAGGCCTAGTTCGACGCCGGCGCCGAGGACGTCCCCGGTGGTGCCGCCGAGCGCGGTGTAGGCGCGCCGCGTGGTCAGGGAACTGGTGGCAACGGCAAGCAGAATCGCGATCGCCGCCCCGATCAGGTGGGTGCGGTCAGGCCATGCGAGCAGGAGACCGCCGGCCAGTACGACGATTGTGCCGATGGTTGCGGTGATCGGACGGACTGTTGCCGCGACCACCCGGCCCAAGCCGTCCGGACGAGCCGCGGGCATGGTGGTGCGACAGGACCAGGAGAGTGTCAGGCGGCTCGCGGTCGTGGCGATCAACGCCGCCTGCCAACCGAATCCGGCCTGAACGCAACTGCTGAGCGCGGCAACGTCCACGAGCAGCACACCAACGATCGCGACCACGCCGAACGGCCCGATATCGCTCTGCTTCATGATCCGCAGCATGGTCTCGCGATCCCGCCGGCTGCCGAGCGCGTCCGCGAAGTCCGCCAGCCCGTCGAGATGCAAGGCCCCGGACAACCCCGCAACGGCCAGTACGGCGAGAGCCGCGGCCAACAGGTCCGCATCCGGCCGCACCCACTGCACCAACGCCACCACGCCAGCCGAGACTCCGCCGAGCAATGCTCCTGCCACTGGCGCGAGCACCATCGCCCGCCCGCCAACCACCCGGTCGACCCGCGACGGCATCCCTGCCGGCACAACGGTCAGCGTGCCGAGCGCCAACTTGAGCCCGTCCACCCACCCGCCCCTGCCCGGCGTCGGTCCGGGCGGCCCGTCCAGGCTCATGTCAGCGGAATCGTGCGGCCGGCGACGGTCCACAGCACTTGGTCGGAGGCGAGCGAGATCGTCGTGTTGAGGCGACCCATCAAGTCCCGGAACAGCCGGGTCCCGGCGTCGGCCGGGACCACCCCGGACCCAATGTCGTTGCTAACAGCAACCACAATCCGTGGAGTGGCCGACCACGCCTCGGCGAGCTCCGCGATCCGTTGCTCCACCAGGTCCGCGCGGCGGAAATCGGCCCAGATGTCGAGGGTGTCCATCGTCCGCGAGAGCCATAACGTGAGGCAGTCGATCAGCAGCGGCGGGCCGTCAGCCTCGAGGAGCGGCACGAGCTCGATCGTCTCGGCCAGTCCCCAGCTCGCCGGGCGGCGGGCCCGATGTTTGGCGACCCGCTCGGCCCATTCGGTATCACCGGAGTCGTCTCCGCCGGTTGCGACGTACAGGACCTCCGCCTCGCCGGAGAGGCGACGTTCGGCGGCGATGGACTTGCCGGAACGGGCGCCGCCGAGGATCAACGTCCGCTGATCAGCCATTCTCGAACACTACTGGTACGTCGAAGGCCGCCTTCCGCGCCGTCCGACGGAACGCGGTCAGGACCGGGCGACCGAGCACCAGGACGAGGACCGCGCACAGCACGCCCCGCGGGATGTCCCAGCCCAGTGAGGTCGCCACCTCGAACAGGAAGTACCGATGCAGGTTGGCGGCCAGTGAGTCACCCGGGATGAACGAGAAGTCGCTGCCGTAGGTCGCGTAAGGCCAGAACCACAGGTTCATCACCACGCCGTACAGCACGCCGGACACGAGCGAGTACGCCGCCAGCAGCAGCAACTCCAGCCGCCCACCCACTCGCGGCAACAACCCCGCCAGACACCCCACCCACGCACACGCGAACATCTGGAACGGCATCCACGGCCCGACCCCGCCAGTGATCAACGCACCACCCAGCAGCGACACCGTCCCCAGCACGAACCCGAACCCGGCTCCGAACGCACGTCCCGCCAGCACAAGCAGAAAGAACCCAGGCTCCAGCCCGGCCGTACCTGGGCCGAGTGCACGCAGCGCAGCCCCCACTGCCGCGAGCATGCCGAGCAGCGAGATCACCTTCGCGTCGATGCCCGACTCGGACAACTCCGCGAGTACGACGGCCACCAGCAAAGGCAGCAGCAGCACGAACAGCCAGGGCGCGTCCGTCGTGTGTCCGATCGCGGACTCACCCACCTGATCGGTCTGGAAGAACAGCGGCCACCCGAACGCCAGCACCCCGACCAGCGAGGCAACGAGCAGAGTCGCGGTACTGCGCGGCCTGAGCCGGACCAGGTTCACGAGGCACGTTCCAGCGCGGTAGCGACCTCTCCGACGGTCAGGAACGGCAGTGGGGCAAGGATCTTCGCCACCTGTGGCGCGAACGCCGGAGAGCCCGCGATGACGGTTGCGGTCTCGCCGTCACTCACCAACTCGCCGTCCGCGAGCACCAGCACGCGGGTGGCGACCTCGGCGACCATCTCCACGTCGTGCGTCGACAACACGACCGCGTGGCCGGCCGCGGCGAGCTCACGCAGGATCGCCACCAGTCGCCGTTTCGCGGCGTAATCCAGCCCACGGGTGGGCTCATCGAGCAACACCAGCGGCGGAGCGCCACACAGTACGACGGCCAGCGCCAGACACAGCCGTTGTCCCTCGGACAGGTCGCGCGGGTGCATGTCGAGGTCGATGTCCGGCGTCAGTCGATTCAGTAGCGCTAGGCAACTACCCGACGGCACATCGAAGTCGGAGTCGGCGCCCGCACACTCCTCGGCGACGGTTGCCGCGTACAACAGATCCGCCGGCTCCTGCGGCACCAGTCCGACCGCCTTGACGAGCTTGGATGGCTTCGTACGACGAGGGTCCGTGCCGGCGGCCACCGCCGTACCAGACCGGGCCGGGACGATACCCACCAGCGCGTTGAGCAGCGTGGACTTGCCGGCGCCGTTCCGGCCCATCAGCGCGAGGACCTCACCGGCATGGATGCTCAGTGAGACCCCGCGCAGCGCCACGACGTCGCCGTACCCGACAACTAGGTCGGTGCAGCGAGCCAGCTCCGCACCGAGGACTGTGACGGGCCGGATGGGTGCTGTGGAGTCCAACTGGCTCCGCAGCGCGACCGCGGCCCGTCGGGCGTCGCGCACCGACAGCGGCAGGGGAGACCAGCCAGCCAGCCGGCCCAGCTCGACGACGGGCGGTGCGACCGGTGCGGTGATCATGCGGTCGGCCGGAAGCCCAGTGGAGACAGCCGCCGCGCCACCCGGTACCTCGATCACGCGGTCGGCGTACTGGATCACTCGCTCGAGCCGATGCTCCGCCATCACCACCGTGACGCCCAGGTCGTGCACAAGCCGCTGCAGCGCCGACAGCACCTCCTCAGCCGCCTGTGGGTCCAGTGCGGATGTTGGCTCGTCCAGCACGAGCACAGCGGGGTGAGAGGTCAGTGCAGCGCCGATGGCCGTCCGCTGGCGCTGTCCGCCGGACAGCGAGGTCAGTGCGCGGTCCCGTACGTCGGCCAGCCCCAGGAGGTCCAGCGTCTCCTCGACGCGGCGACGCATCACGTCCGGCGCGACACCCAGCGACTCCATGCTGTAGGCAAGCTCATCCTCGACCGTGTCGGTGACGAACCCCGCCATCGGGTCCTGCCCGACCAGACCGACCAGATCGGCCAGGTCCCGCGGCCGGTACTCGCGGGTGTCCCGTCCGTCGACGAGGACCCGGCCGGCCAACGTCCCGCCGGTGAAGTGGGGGACCAGTCCGTTGATTGCCCGCAGCAACGTCGTCTTACCGGACCCGGTACGCCCGATCACGAGCGCCAGCTCACCCTCGGGGATCGTGAAGCTCACGTTCCGTAGCGCAGGCTCGGATGCACCGTCATAGGTCACCGATACCCGGTCGAACTCGATCATGCGCGTCGCGCCACGGGAGGCGCGGCCAGCGCGGGCAGCAGTCCGACCAGTACGCCGACAACCGGCAGAACCGGAACCGGCGGCACGACCAGCGGACCGTCCAGCAACAGTCCGTGCACACCACGCACGGCCGCGGTGATCATCAGCCCAGCCGCTACGGCTCCAGCCGCCACGACCAGCCATTCAGGCAGCGCCCATGGATCGGGCCGGTACCGGGTCCGGGTCACCCGCTGACGCCCGATCGCCATGGCTCCAACGGAAAGCAGGAGTCCCACGACCAGTGCGCCCGCAGCCAGCGGGAGTGCCATGGAGTCCGTCAGCAACGCGTAGACCCCGAGCAGAATGCCCAGCAACCCCAGCAGAACGCAGGTCGCGGTCAGACGACGCTGGGCTCGGGGGACTTGCGCCGTACGCCCGTAGCCGCGCGAGTCCATCGCGGCGGCGAGCTCCACCGACCGGTCCAACGCACCTTCCAGGACGGGCATGGCCGTCGTACGGAAGGAGCCGCGGGTGCGGCCGCGTAGCCGGCGAGCGGCGCGGATCCGGCGCGCGTCGGTCACCAGTTGCGGCGCGAACGTCAGTGCCACCACACAGGCCACCCCGATCTCGTAGAGGGCCCCGGGCAACGACTTGAGCAGCCGACGCGGACTGGCCAGCGCGTTGGCCGCACCGACGCAACAGAGCATCACGGCCAGCTGGCCACCGTCGTACAGTGCGGTGAGCAGTGCCTCGAGAGTGACCTCACCGCCGAGTTTGACCCCGTTTGCCCAGTCAGGCAAGGGGATCTGCGGCAGGGTGAACAGCAACGTGTTCCCCTGCGACCGGGTGGACAGCAGCGCCTGCAACACCACCCGGATGCCGATGACGACCAGTCCGAGCTTGAGGAACGCGGCGTAGCTGTGCGCCCAGGGAGCGTCGGTCCGGCGGGCCGACACGACGAATCCGGTCACCGCCAGGATCAGCAGGAGCAGGACGGGATTCCGCGTCCGGCTCGCGGCCACGGCCAGGCCCAGCGCCCACAACCACCACGCCCCCGGGTGGAGGGCCCGGGGGAGTGTGAGGTGGTGAACCGCGCGCACTACTTGGCTGCTGTTGTACGGCGGCGGTTGAGCGCGAGCCCGCCTCCGGCCACGATGACGATCGCCGCGGCGGCGATGATGACTCCGGTCCACGGCGTACCGCTGTCACTGTCCGAGGACGACGCAGCCGGGGATGGGGCTGCGGTTGGGGTCGCACCGACCGCGGCGCCGACCTGCAGCGTCACCGGGTCATCCGTGGCCGGGACCTTGATGCTCTTGACCGCATCGCCGCATCCCTTGCCCGGATAGCCCGCGATCCCACAGGTCAGACCTTTCTCGATCCGGACCGGTGCGACCGCGGCCAGAATCTTCGCACCGGTCGCCTTCGGATCCGTCACCACGCAGGTGCCGGTTGCCGGGCCTGGCGTCTCACCGCCGGCCGCGTCCTCCGGCGTACCCGGGTCGACGACCAGCGCAACTCGCTTCTTGCCGGTCTCAGCGGGAGTCTTCCCGCAGATCGCGTCGAAGTCCCCGGCGGCGCGCGGCACCCGGGGCTTCACGCCGCCGACCGCGAAACGCCAGCCCTCGACCGCGCCGTCGGCCGGCACGACCTGGTCGGCGCCCTTCTGCGCGAAGGCCCACTGGCCGGAGCTCCACTGGTAGTAGCCCCAGAAGCGATAGCCGTCCTCAGCCTGGGCTGTGGTGGCGACGGTCCCCGCCAGCAGAAGACCTGCCAACGCTGCAAAGGCCAGCCGCAAGGTTCGGTGCCCAGTCATTCTGCCGAGGAGAGGCTCATGGGGCCGTAGACCTCGCGGCCGTCCTCCAGCAAGAAGACCTGTGCGACGCCACGGTCGGCCAGGTCCCGCCAGATCTCGCCCAGCCAGCTCTCCGCGTCGCCCTGAGCGGAGAACTCGGCCCCGCCGACCTCACCCGGGTCGACCAGCGCACCTGAGGCGGTCTCGAACCGCCAGCTCCAGCTCACGCGCCCGGCCGAGTCTGCGGGGAGTTCTGCGCGGTCTTGGCCGGATCACGCTCGACGATGCCGCCGAGCGTCTCGTCGATCCGCTTCAGCAGGCCGTCCTCGAGCTTCACCCCGGAGGCCTGCACGTTCTCGGTGACCTGCTCGGGCCGCGACGCGCCGATGATCGCGGAGGAGACGTTCGGGTTCTGCAGGACCCAGGCGACCGCCAGCTGCGACAGGGACAGGCCGACTTCGTCGGCGAGCGGCTTGAGCTCCTGCACGCGGTTCAGGACGTCGTCGTTGAGGAACCGCTTGATGAAGTTCGACCCGTTCGCGTCGGTCGCCCGCGACCCCTCCGGCGGCTGCTGACCGGGCAGGTACTTACCGGTGAGGACACCCTGAGCGATCGGGGAGAAGACCACCTGGCCGATGCCGAGCTCTTCGGACGCCGGGACCACCTCGGCCTCGATCACCCGCCAGAGCATGCTGTACTGCGGCTGGTTCGACACGAGCGGGATCCGCAGCTCCCGGGCCAACCGGTGGCCCTCCTGCAGCTGCTCCGCGGTCCACTCCGACACGCCGATGTAGAGCGCCTTGCCGGCGCGAACGACGTCGGCGAAGGCCTCCATCGTCTCCTCCAGCGGCGTCTCGGTGTCGTACCGGTGCGCCTGGTAGAGGTCGACGTACTCGGTCTTGAGCCGCTTCAGCGAGCCGTTGATCGACTCGAGGATGTGCTTGCGGGACAGGCCCGTGTCGTTCGGGCCCTTCGGGCCGGTCGGCCAGTAGACCTTGGTGAAGATCTCCACCGACTCGCGCCGCTCGCCCTCCAGCGCCTCGCCGAGGACCGACTCGGCCGCGGTGTTGGCGTAGGTGTCGGCGGTGTCGAACGTGGTGATGCCGGCCTCGAGGGCGGCGCGCACGCAGGCCTTGGCCTGGTCGTTCTCCACCTGGGACCCGTGCGTGAGCCAGTTCCCGTACGAGATCTCGCTGACCTTCAAACCACTGTTGCCCAGATAGCGGAAGTCCATGGCCCCGACCCTACCGGGCTACCGCCGCAGGCGTGCCCAGGACGGCAGTCACTGAGGCTTCTCGCCGCGCTTGACCATCGGCTTGGGCAGCCGCCAGCGGCGCATCTGCATGGTCCGCCGGACCGCGTAGAACCCCAGGCCCTTGCTCGACTCGCTGGGGAACTTGATCCGGACCGCCTTGCGCAGCCCGCCGGTCAGCAGGAACCAGTCCGCCGCGATCAGCAGGATCATCGCCAGGAAGAGCAGGTTGACCAGGCCGGCCAGCCAGAGGAACTGCCGCGAGAAGACCACGCCGAGCAGCGACACCACCAGCAGGATCGGCAGCGCGAACTCCATCACCGAGTACCGGGCGTCCACATAGTCCCGGGCGAAGCGCCGGACCGGGCCCTTGTCGGCGGCCGGCAGGTACCGGTCGTCGCCGGTACGCATCGCGTCCTGCATCTTTCCGCGCTCGGTCCGGACCTTCTCCCGCCGCAGCGCCGACGCCTCCTTGCGGTTGCGCGGCTTCTTGATCGCCGCCTTCCGGGCCGCCTCCGCCTCCTTGCGGGTCGGGGTCGGACGGCCCTTCCCGCCCGGCTTGCCCTGGGGCTCGACAGGTACGGTGGTAGTTGTATCGGACTTGGTACGACGGAACACGGGGTCTGAACCTCATTCGCAGGGCAGGTCGCGACTCGGGGTGGTCCCCGGACCTATGCACCACTTTATCCGGGCCTGACCTGATGGTTTCGTGACCCGGTGGGACATAGGGTGGTTGACGCACGCCGGGTCGTCACGCCGGCACAGAAGGGGTACGGATATCGATGAGCATCTTCAGGCGGATGTCGACGATCTTCAAGGCCAAGGCGAACTCCGCCCTGGACAAGGCCGAGGATCCTCGCGAAACCCTTGACTACTCGTATCAGAAGCAGCTCGAGCTGCTCCAGAAGGTACGGCGGGGCGTGGCCGACGTGGCCACCAGCCGCAAGCGGGTGGAGCTACAGGCCTCCCAGCTGCAGTCCCAGTCGGCGAAACTGCAGGAACAGGCCCAGAAGGCGCTCTCGATGGGCCGTGAAGACCTGGCCAGGGAAGCCCTGACGCGCAAGTCGGGGTTGCAGGGCCAGATCGACGACCTGACCACGCAGCACGCCCAGTTGCAGGGTGAGGAGGAGAAGCTCACGCTCGCCTCCCAGCGGCTGCAGGCCAAGGTCGAGTCGTTCCGGACGCGCAAGGAGACCATCAAGGCCACCTACACCGCGGCCGAGGCGCAGACCCGGATCAACGAGGCCTTCTCGGGCATCTCCGAGGAGATGAGCGACGTCGGTCTGGCCGTGCAGCGGGCCGAGGACAAGACCCAGCAGATGCAGGCCCGGGCCGGTGCGATCGACGAGCTGCTCGCCTCGGGCGCGCTCGACGACGCCAGCGGCACGGTCAAGGACAACATCACGCTCGAGCTCGAGCGGATGTCGTCCGGCTCCGACGTGGAGAGCGAGCTCGCCGCGATGAAGGCCCAGATCTCCGGGGGCAGCGCGCCCAAGGAGATCGCCGGTGAGGCACCGGGCACGACTGCGCCGCAGTCGGCTCCCGCCCAGCAGCCAGTGCAGCAGCCGGCGGCCGAGCCGGTGAGACCTCAGGACGGAGACGTTCGATGATCGTTCGCATCATGGGTGAAGGCCAGTACCGGCTCGCCGACGACAAGGTCGACGCGCTGAACGTGGTCGACGGCGATCTGGAGAAGGCCGTCTCCTCCGGTGACGAGGCGGCGTTCCAGACCGCGTTCGCCGCGCTGCTGGACTTCGTCCGCTCCGGCGACAAGGTGCCGGACGACGAGCTGCACGACTCCGACGCCATCCTGCCGCCGGGCGACAGCTCGCTGGCGGAGATGCGCGAGCTGATCAGCGGCGACGGCTTGATCGCCGGCTGACCACCTGCTCGGACATTTCGAGACCCCCGCGGCCCACATCGGGCCGCGGGGGTCTTTGGTTGCGGGGCCTGGGTGCCGCCGGGGTGGCGGGCCGGTAAACACTCGCGATCGGTGCTGTTGTCCGCCGCGTCCACGTAGTACTCTCGGGCTCACGCCGTTGTGGGGGCGGCGTAATCATCGAGGTCCGTGACGGGGAGTGGGTTGGTCACGGGCGTCGCTTTACACCTGTGGGGGGTGGCTGTGCGTGACTGAATTTGTCATGTCCGAGGGGTTGGCCGAACCGGCTGACCTTGGGCCGGCATCGTCGGGGGAACGACGTCGGCCGGTCTGGGTAGTACCGGACGAGATCCCGGCGATCGTGCCCAGGTCTGCCCGGTTCACCGAGGCGCGCTGGGTGGCCAAGTACCGCTGGTACTCACTGGGCGGTGATCTGGCTGCCGCCGTGATCGGCGGATCGCTGGCGCTGGTCGCTCGCTTCGGAGCGTCGATCAATCTCGGCTACTTCGTGCTGGGCGCGTTGCTGCCGATCGCCTGGCTGGCCTGTGTGGCGCTGCAGCGGGGTTATGAGACCCGCTACTTCGGCACCGGGCCGGAGGAGTTCCGCTCGATCATCCGGGCCGGCGTGGCGCTGACCGCGCTGGTCGCGATCACGTCGTACGCGACCAAGAGCGAGGTCGCTCGTGGTTTCGTCGTCGTCGCGGTGCCGATGACCTGTCTGGCCTCGATGGTGGCCCGGTGGGTGCTGCACCGCAGCATCTCCTGGCGCCGGTACGCCGGTCGCTGTATGCGCCGGGTACTCGTTGTCGGGCGCAACGATCAGGCCACCACGCTGTTCCGGCACATGGAGGAGCGGCCGGCCGACGGCTACGTCGTGGTCGCCACCTGCCTGCCACGGGGTGACGCGTTCGAGGAACCCGGACCGGAGCGGCTGGGCCGCACCGAGATGGACATCCTGGCCGCGGTCGACCAGTACGCCGTCGACGTCGTCGCGGTGGCTGCCGACCCGGAGCTGGCCGGCTACACGCTGCGCAAGCTGTCGTGGGCCCTGGAGCAGCGCGGGGTCGAACTGATCGTGTCGCCGGGCATCGTCGAGGTCGCCGGTCCGCGGATCTCGATCCGTCCGGTCGCCGGGCTGTCGCTGCTGCACCTGGAGCGGCCGTCGGTCAGCGGTGGTCCGTACCTGGTGAAGGGCATCTTCGACCGGTCGGTCGGATTCCTGATGCTGCTGGGGATCGCACCGCTGTTGCTGATCACCGCTGCGCTGATCAAGCTGACCACCAGAGGGCCGGTGCTGTTCCGGCAGGTCCGGGTGGGGCGTGGCGGCGAGCAGTTCTCGATGCTCAAGTTCCGCACGATGGTCGTGGATGCCGAGGCCCGCAAGGCCGATCTGCACGCGCTGAACGAGGGCAACGGGATCCTGTTCAAGATGCGGGACGATCCGCGGATCACGAAGGTCGGCAAGTACCTGCGGCGGTTCTCGATCGACGAGTTGCCGCAGCTGGTGAACGTGCTGCGGGGCGACATGTCACTGGTCGGCCCCCGGCCGCCGCTGCCTGCCGAGGTCGCGCAGTACGCGATCGACGACGCGCGCCGGATGCTGGTCAAGCCGGGCCTGACGGGCCTGTGGCAGGTCAGCGGACGCAGCGATCTGACCTGGGAAGAGTCGATGCGGCTCGACCTGCGCTACGCCGACAACTGGTCGATCGCACTGGACCTGCTGATTCTGTGGAAGACCGCGCGCGCGGTGCTGGGGAGCGACGGCGCGTACTAGCGGAACGTCATCACGAGCCTCGGCCAACTGCCGGCCGGGGCCAGATTGCACCAACACGTCGGGGGACGGACACACGAGCGGTGCATTCCCAAGGGGGGAATTTCATGATGCAACACCTCAGTGCCGAGCCCGGTACTGATCAGGAAACCACCGAAACCGGCGACGCTGCGGCCGCCGGGCGATCCGAGGCCGCGACCCTGGTGATCCAGGCCGCGTCCGGGGACCAGGTCGCCTGGAGCCGGCTGGTCGACCATTACGCGCGGCTCGTCTGGGCCGTCACCCGCAGCTTCCGGCTCAGCGACAGCGACGCCGCTGACGTCTCGCAGATGGTCTGGCTCCGGTTGCTCGAGCACATCCATCGGGTCGACCCCGAGCGGGTCGGTGCCTGGCTGGTCGTCACGACCCGCCGCGAATGCCTGCGGGTGCTGGCTTTTCGTAAGCGCGTCCTGCTCACCTACGAGTCGTCCGCGTTCGAGGGACAGCCGGGCGACCAGCCGGACCTCGACGCGGAACTGCTCGCCGGTGAGCGGGCGGTCGACGTACGGCGGGCGCTCGAAAGCCTGCCGGACCGGTGGCAACGGCTGCTCGGCATGCTGATGGCCGACCCGCCCGCGCCGTACGCCGAGATCTCGGCGACCATCGGCATCCCGATCGGCAGCATCGGCCCGATGCGCGGTCGCTGCCTGGAGAAGCTCAGACTGCTGCTCGCCTCCTGAAGCAGCAGTCTGTCCCGGCGACCGGTCGGACTGCCTGAATCAGAGAATGATCCAGGCGGTCCGGACCGGTCGCTGCGTGCTGCCGGGCCAACGGAGCAGGAAGCTGACCAGCCGGGCCGCCGTCGGTCCCTCGGTGTCGCCGCCGCGGGACTCGACCACGACCGGACCGGACGGCGAGACCCGCAGCTCGATGGTCAGATCGGCCCGGCCGTGCACGTCGACATCCAGCGTGATGCCGTGCCCGGCGAACCGCAGCCGGCGGACGTCTCCCGTCGTCTCACCCGTGGTCGGTGCGTCCATGAAGCTGTCGAAGACGACGTCGAGTACGTCGAGATCTCGCTCGTGCCGCCCGAACGCGGCGTAGCCGACCGAGCGGAGCAGTGCGATC
The DNA here is from genome assembly GCF_053608045.1 of Kribbella sp. NPDC055071. Lineage (NCBI taxonomy): Bacteria > Bacillati > Actinomycetota > Actinomycetes > Propionibacteriales > Kribbellaceae > Kribbella > Kribbella sp. NPDC055071. Next base: position 110,979 of record NZ_JBSGUS010000004.1, on the reverse strand, counting down.
TGCTCACCCGCGGCTCGCTCCGGAGGCCCGATCATCGCTGTCAGCGCTCCCCTTGCACCTTGATCACGCTGTCCGGGTCCTGACCGTACGGCGCACCCTGCCAGGCCGCCCAGTTCACCCGGGTGCCCTGCTCGTGCACGATGAAGTTCCACGGACCGGCGTAGGTGTTGTCGAAGAAGCGGTTGCCCTGGTGGAAGGTGATCGCGTCCTGGATCGTCTTCTCCTTGTACGGCGACCAGGTCGGGAACGTCCCCCAGTTGGAGAACAGGCCGTTGGAGCCGCAGCCACTGCGGGTCGCGCAGGTCGCGCCGATCGCTTCCGGGTCCAGGCTGAAGACGTTGTCGTGTACGCGCACGTTCTGCGTCTTCCACCGGCAGTCACCCAGGTACGGCTGCTTGCTGATGGTGTTCGCGTTGCAGGTCTTGGCGGTGACCACGGACGGGTTGACCAAGGTGCCCGACCCGGTGCTGGTGTTCGCCGCCGACCCGGCGAACCGGTCCGCGTTCTCCCACAGGATGACGCCGGCCCAGTTGTCGGTGAAGACGTTCCCGCTGACCTCGAAGGTCCGGTTGAACACACCGGGCGCCCGCTTGTCGCTGCCGGACTCGGAGATGTACAGCGCGGCCGTCGGGAAGCCCTCGTTCTCCGGACCCTTGCCGAGGCCGTTGCGGACAAAGGAGTTTCCGCGGATGCCGGCGTTGTAGCTGGTCTCGTAGATGAGGCCCTCGGCCAGGTTGCCGGCGATGTAGTTGCCCTCGATCACGAAGCCGGTGTTGTTGGTGTCGGCCCACAACCCGGCACTCAGGTTGTCGTGCACCCAGTTGTTGCGCACCAGCGCGCCGGTGACCTCCCAGAACTTGCCGCCGCCGGTGCAGCCGCAGCCCTTCTTGAGCGTCTCCCAGTCGTCGGCGTTGTTCCCGGTGATCTCGTTGCCCTCGACCGAGATCGAGGTGACCTTGCCCGGGCTGTAGGCGTTGAAGCCGTACTGGCCGTTCTTCTGCAGACAGTTGCCCTTGACAACGTTGTGGTCGCCGACCATCAGCCCGGCGCCGGCGTTCTGCCGGATCGTGTTGCCCTGGATCGTCCAGCGGGCGGCGGAGTCGTGGTTGACCACGCCCTCGTCGTTGTTGGTCCGGGGCGCGCCGAAGTTCTGGATGGTCAGGTTCTTCACCGTGACGCCGGTGGCGTCCCCGGTGAAGGCGTACCGGTTGCTCCTCGCGCCGTCCAGGATCGCTCCGGGGGCGCCGATGTAGACGTTGCCCTCCTTCGGGATCACCTGGGCGAACTGCTCGTTCCCGAGCCGGTGGGTGCCCGGTGACAGCCAGAACGTGGTGCCGGCCGGGTTCGAGGTGGTGAGCTCGTTGAGGTTCTGGGTCGTGCTCACCACCACCGCGCCGGCCGGCGCCTGGGCCGGTCCGGACAGGGCCTTGGCGTTCCCGCAGATCTTCGCGGGCGGCGTGGTCGGGGCGTTCGGCGGCGCTGACGGGGCGGCCGATCCGCCGGGCGGGGTGGTGGTCGACTCGCCGGCCGCCGTGTCGTTGCCGATCACCCGGATCCCGATCGCCACCACAGCGGCGATCACCGCGACGGCGATGGTCACGATGACTGGCCCGCGGCGGTACCAGGCGGGACCCGAGGTCGGGTTGCGTCGTTCGACGGGATTTCCTTCGGGGGGCATGTGATCCTCGAACTAGCGGTGGGCGGTGACGGGGTGTGCGATCGCGTACCGGTAGATGTCCAGCAGTTGCTCGATGCTCTGCTGCGGCTGGTGCTTGGTTTCGTACGTCGTGCGGGCTTGCCGGCCGAGGTCCTCGTACTTGGCCGGTGACGCGTCGACGTCGAGTAGGAGCTTGCCGAGCGCATCCGGCCGGCCGGGCTCGAACAGTGCGCCGTCGACGCCGTCGGTGATCAGGTCGGGGAACGATCCGTGGCCGGACGCGACCAGCGGTACGCCGGCCGCCATCGCCTCGACCACCACCAGGCCGAACGTCTCCTCCCACTCCGACGGCAGGACGACCGCGCGGGAGGAGCGGATCAGCTCGAAGACCTCCGGCTTGCTCATCAGTCCGCGCAGCTCGACCGACGGCCGCTCGGCGGCCCAGGCGGTCACCTCGTCGAGCATCGGCCCACCACCCGCGACCACGAGCCGCAGCCCTTCGTCGCCGGCGATCGCGCGGTAAGCGTCCCAGCCCTTCATCAGCAGCGGTGCGCCCTTGGCCGCATCCAGCCGGCCCACGTACGCCACCTGGCGCTCGTGCGGTCCGCCGTGGGGTCCGTCGTACGGGACCAGGTTGTTCTTGACGAAGGTCCGGTCCGGGTCGAAGTCCATCGCACTCATCAACCGGCGCTGTGATTCGGAGATGAAGATGTACGCCGACACCAGGTTGCGCCAGCTGCGCCGGTGTCCGCGCGTGTTGAGCACCGTGGTCGAGGTCGCCAGTGCGGATCCGCGGTAGCACCGGTGGATCACGCCCGCCGCCGGGTTGCCGCCCGCACAGCTGTGGCAGACCTGACCGTCGCGGAAGAAGTCACCGCTGGCGCACAGCAGTTTGTAGTTGTGCAGGGTGATCACGGCCGGGACACCGGCCGCGCGGCACGCGTACAGCACCGAGGGGCTGAGCAGCGGGAACGTGTTGTGGATGTGGACGACGTCGGGCCGGTCCTCGGCCAGTACGGCGGCCAGGTCACGCCGACTCGCCGGGTTCCAGACCACGCGCGCCGGCAGCGTGGCCTTCTGCCAGGCCGGCCAGCTCTCGATGTCGTCGCTCTGCCGCTCGAAGTGGCGGACGTCGTGGCCGAGTGCGGCCAGAGCCTCGCTCTCCTGGTCGACCACCCGGTTCTCTCCGCTGGGTGCGGTCGAGCGGTACCTGTTGTGCACCAGCAAGATCTTCATCGCGTGCCCTCACGGGGGGAGTTGGAGTACACCAGCGACGCGGCCAGCGTCAGCTCGAGCAGGTACGGCGACGCCTCGCTCAGCCCGCTCTCGGTGAACGACGCGACCACGCAGTACGCGACCAGGAAGAGGGCCAGCGCGCGGTGCGGGCCCTGTGGCGTGAACCAGGCGGCGGTCAGCACGAACAGCACGAGCATGATCGTGAGCGCGACCCCGACCAGCCCGACGTCGTAGTACGTGCCGAGCCAGTTGCTGTCGATCGGCAGACCGTTGAAGGACTTGTTGGACAGGCCGAACCCGAACAGCGTCTCGAACGTCGTCCGCGGCTGGTCCAGGATCGCCTCCCAGACGGCGCGGCGGCCGGTCAGCGCGGTCACCTCCGCGGCGTCCTGCCCACGGGCCAGCCAGGTGGTGACCACCGAGCCGAGCGTGAGCGCGCCGACGGAGAACGCGGCGAAGCCGATCGCGAACGTCTTGCGCACCCGCGACCGTGCGGTGAACAGGCTCAGCCCGGCGATCAGTACGCCGGCCAGCAGCGCGATCAGCGCGGTCCGGGTATGAGTGAGCAGCAGGACCGGTATGGCGACCGCGACACTGGTCAGAGCGATCCCGCGCCGAAGCAGACCGGACAGCCACAGCACGATCGTCAGACCGGCCGCGACCGCCGCGTAGTGCCCGACCTGGGTCGGCGGCACCGGCCATAGGATGCCCGCGAGCCGGTTCTCGGTCAGAGCCAGACCGGGTGCGACCAGGAGGCCGACCACGACGGACCCGACGATCGCCCACAGCACCATCAGGTGCGTGCGAACCAGCAGCAGGTCGCGGCGGGTCCACCACGGCGTCAGCAGCCACAGCACCACCGCGAAGCCGAACAGCCGGCCGGCGCGGAACAGCGCGCCGAACAGGAACTCGGCCCGGATGCTGGCCAGCAGACTCTCCGCTGCCAACGTCAGCAGCAGAAAGATGAACACACTCGCCCGGACCCGGACCGGCCGGTTCACCATCAGCACGACCATCAGTGCGCCGACCAGCGCCGACTGCGCGATGAGCTTGCCGAGGCTGCCCGGGATCGGGATCAGGTGCGGTGCGCCGGGGAAGAACGTCATCACGTTCAGCACCAGCAGCGCCCAGGTCAGCTGGACCCGCCGGCGCCTGCGGATCTCGGGCGCGACCACCCGCCGGGAGGGGCGGCGGCCGAGCCGGGTAGGCAGCCGGGTGCTGAGGCGGGTGGCGAGTGCGGTCATCGGCCGAACATCTCGACGTCCACCGTCTTCTGCGCACCGGACTCGGCCTCGGTGACGCCGACGCTCTCGTCGGTACGGTCCGGACGAAGGACGACGGACGTGGAGATCTCGAGCCCGGCCAGCCGCAGCATCTCACCGGTGGCCTGGATCTTGGTCGTGGTCGACATCCCTGCGGTCACGACGACCGCGGCGTGCGACGCCCACGTCCCCAGGTGGTCGGCGCCCAGCTCCGGCGTCAGCGTGGCGAGGCTCAGCACGACGTCGGCCACCTCCCAGGCGGCGTCCAGCGCGATGTCGCCCGAGCTGGCCGGCCGGTTGGAGTCGCTGAGTCGCAGGTAGCAGCCTTGCGCGGGTCCGCCGTTCGGGTCGGGCCGGTGTACGTCGATCCGCCGGCCCAGCTCGCTCAGCCGGGACTCGTGCGTGCCCGGCGTCTTGACGCCGAGCATGGTGGCCAGCAGGCCGCTCTCGGTGAGGTCGACGACCATCACGTGCTTGCCTTCCTCGGCCAGTGCGTACGCCAGCGACGCGACCACCAGGCCACACACCTTCACGTCGTCGACGCTGACCACGGCCAGCGCAGGCGTCGGCCGCTCGCCCCAGAAGATCCGCTGGTCCAGGTGCTGCACCATCAGCCGGATCTCGGGCTGGCGTCGTTGCGACGCCCGCAGGTAGGTCGGGTAGGGCAGGAAACGCCAGCGCGCCGGGCGCTCGGCGCTCAGCCGGACCCGGGCGCCGAGGGCATGGGCAATGTCCTGGCGCTTCCACAGCCGGTCCGAGATCAACGCCCGGACGATCACGAACCCGAGTCCCAGGAACAGCCCGGCGATCAGACCGGTGCCGGCGTTGATGACGATCGTCCGCTTGGCCGACACCGGCACCGGCGCGGCCGCATCGAGGATGCGGCTGCTGTTCATCCGCTCGGCCTGGACCTGCTGGTCGAGCAGCTGCTGCGAGATGTACTGCACCCGGTCGCGCGCGGCCCCAAGCCGGGCGGCTTCCGGGCTGGTCGGGTGGGCGAGCTCGTCGGGGTTGTCACCCGCGGCGCGAACCGCCTGCTCGGCAGCGGTCAGGCCGTTCTGGGCTGCGGTCAGGTCGCGGCGCAGCGGCGCGTCCTGCAGGGCGATCTGCTCCTTGCGGTAGATCAGGAAGACCTGGCCGACCAGAGTGGCCAGCTTGGTCGCGTCGTCCGAGGTCTTCGCCGTCGCGGTCACCTGCATCACCCGGTCGGTGACAGGGACCGCGGTGTACTCCTTGAGCAGGTCGTCCGGCGTCTCGGGCAGCTTGAGCAGGTCGATCACCCGCTGGGCCACCGTGTGCGTGGTGGCCAGGCTGACATCCGTGGCCATCGACTTCGTCGGGTCCTGACCCTCGCGGTGCGTGAGCAGCATCCGGGTCGTCGACTCGTGCGCGGCCGGCAGGACGACGGTGGACGCGAGCCCACCGACGAGGCCGATGAACGCGACCACGAGCCAGATGCGCAGGTGCCGGCGCAGGGCGTCGCGGATGAACCGGAAGGTGACGAGGCTGTCGGGCGGGAACGCGGCGGTCGGCTCGTTCGCGAACAGGCCGTCGTCGTCCGCCCAGGCCGGTTCGCCGACCACAGGTTCGGTGTAGGGCTGATTGCTCACTTGGTCCTCCTCGCGGTACCGGTGAGGAGGGTTGGCAGCCGGGAGTTGCCTCGGCGCAGCGACTGCGAGACCCGGCCGATGGTGCGGTCGCTCGGATCGGGATCGGTGACGACCAGACCGTCGATGTTGCGGTCGTCGGCCACGGCCGCGACCGCCAGCCGGGCCAGTTCCTCGGCCGTGACCGTACCGGCCGACAGCGCGATGATCGTGTTGGTGCTGGGCTCGGCACCGACCACGTGCGGCGCGTCCCGGTCGACCACGACCAGGTGGATGGTCAGCGCGGCGTCGCCCGCGGGCTCCTCGAGGGAGTCGACCACGATCGAGGTGGAGATGCCGATGGATTCCGCGAGCGCGGCCAGCTGGGGGCCCAGTGGCAATGCTTTGTCGTCGCCGGCGAAGGACAGCACCGTCAGGGATACCGGTGCGCCGCCCTTCACGTCCAGGTCGAGCAGGTGCAGCGTCTTGCGCAGGCTCCAGGCCTCGACCGCGGTGGGTGAATAGTGCTCGAGCAGATAGGCCCAGTCGGACACATCGTTGGCCCGGTACGACGACACCGATGCCAGCACCGGTAGGCCGACAGCGTCGGCGATCTCGTCCCGCAGCCGTAGCCGCCGGTCGCCACGAACCTTCGCCAGTACGCCGATCGATCCGACCACGGCGCCGATCAGTGCGCCGAGCACACCGAAGATGCCCAGATGGACCGGCAGACTCCCGCCCCGTGCGGTGGTCGCTTCCTCCAAGACCCGTGCCCCCGTTTTCTTGCCCAGGTCGCCAGGTAGCTGCTGGTCGGTGGTGACGAAGACCAGGTAGACCTGCGCGACGGCGTTCGCCAGCCGCATCGACTGCGCGGCGGTGGTGCCCTTGGCGTCGATCCTGACGACGTCGTCGGTGACACCGGTGACCGTGACGCGGTCACGAACGGTTGCGGTCGGCAGGGCCGGGCTCAGGTTCTGCCCGGCACTGCGCAGCACCGGCTCGCTCTCCGCGATGTACACCTGCGTCTTGATGCTCTGCGTGCCGGTTGCCGTTGCCGAGTCGGTGGCCACCGGCGCCGGTGGCAGCACGACCAGTGAGGTCGCCGTGTGCAGTGCAGGCACCAAGAGGCCGTACCCGATCCCAGCCAGCAGACCGACCGCCGCCACGGCCGTCACGATCAGCCGGTGTCGCCGGATAGCCTGCCAAGACTTCTTGACGTCGAGCTGCTGTGCGCTCACAGTCCCCTCCAGTCGAACGCCGCGATGACTTCGGAGTAATAGAGGGGCGGTGCGCCGGGCTTGATACAGCGGGACGCGGCGGAATTCTGGTCAGGACCGGAAGAGAAAAGTGCTGGTCGCGGGGGAATCCGGAGTGATCACACCGGTTCCGACCAGGGCGGTGATGGGGACCTTGTGGCCGAATCGCGGTGAGTACCAGCCCAGCAACGGATCGTCGCCACCGTGATGCGTGGTCCAGGTCAGACCGGGCGGCAGTTCGACCACTGCCGAACCCGTTGGCCATTCCAGTCGCCCGGCCGATCCGTCCAAGGCCACGGTCACGTCCGGTCCGAGGTGCCACGCGATCCGTACGTCGGCCGCCGCATCCAGGTGGTCCTCGACCCGCAGAACCCCACGATCGAGTACGGCGGTACGCCGGTGCGCGACCGGTGATTCGCTCGACAGGTAGCCGTCGTGGTCGGCGTCCCAGCTGACCGCTTCGCCGTCGACGGAGTACCGGCGTACGCGGCCTGTTGCCCCGCGCAACCAGAGGAACGGGCCACCCCAGGTGGACTGCTCGGCCCCGGCGACCTCGACGGTGTTGTGGCCGATGGTCGAGCGGAAGTAGTTCCGCCACTCCTCTTCGCCGTGGTAGCAGTACGTGCCTGGGTCAGCCAGGATGTCGACGCCGTCGACGCGCACCTCGAGCGACAAGGCGTCGCAGTGCGCGTGGGCCGCGATGGAAAGGAATCCGTGTGGACCGGCGTCGGCACGGCACCAGATCTCTGGGCCTGCGTCGCGACTGCGCAGGATCGTCAGGCCGGCGTCGTCGAAGTGGTCGGGTCGCTCGGCTGGGCGGTCGGCTTGCTGACCGTCGATCAGGGCGCCTACGAACACACTTGTCGCCGTGACCGGCGTATCCGGCCACCACGGCGCCGGACCGGCCACGGCGGCACCGAGGGCGAGGAATGCCGCCCAACTGTGGACATTCGGCGGGTCGATGACCAGGACCATGCCCTCGTCGTCATCGCCCTGCCGCGGCGGCCGCAGGGTGGTGTCGACGATCGCCGCGGCGACATCGAGGGTGCGTGTGAGCAGAGCCCACGTGCGCGGGCTGAGCGGATGACCGGAGGTGTCGGCCTCGAGAGCGGCGTACAGGCCGAGTTCGGAGACGAAGCGGTGGTAGTCGGTCGCGAGTTCGCGGTTCACGCCGGACGGGAAGGTGTTGGCCTCGAGCTCCTGCTCCAGCAGGGCGGCCGCGTCGTCGCGCCACTGCGCGCTCTTGGCGAACCACGGGAACGCGCAGGTGCCGACGAGCTGTCCGGCTGCCTCGGCAATCACGTGGTTGTTCGCCGAGGAGCCACGGCTCTGGAACACCGACAGGTAGCGCTGGTGCCAGTAGATCTGTCGCAGTGCGAGCTCGTTGTGCTCGAACAGGTCGGTGATCTCCGGCCAGTCGTTGAGGAGTCGGCGGATCCAGGTCCAGCTGATCAGCCGGAGACCGACCTCGATCCCGCTTGCCCAGTGGACGCCGGACAGGAACGGGTTCGATCGCCACCAGTCGTTCAGCTGGTCGGCGACGCGTTCGGCGTACGCGTCGTCGTGGGTCAGGGCCCACGCCGCCGCCAGCTGGGTCAGGTGGTGGTGGCGGGACAACTCCCAGACCTGCTTGATGTTCCCGACCGCGTCCTCGTTGCGGTGGTTCAGCTTGAACACGTACTGCGCCGGATCGGAGCGGCGGCCCGTGATCGGGTCGCGGAACCAGTCCGGCGCCTGCAGATCCGTCCGGTCCACGCCGAGCACTTCGAGCTTGCCGGCCATGATCGCGTCGGCGGTGTCGATCACGGCCTGACGTGCTTCGGCCGGTACGGCGCAGGCCGAGTGCGGCGGGAGCGTCGTACCGAAGGTCAGCTCTTTCCGCAGCGGGAGATCGACGTGAGTGTCCTGCCCGGGCCGGACCTGTTGGTAGGCCCAGGCAGTGCGGCGTCCGTGGTCACGGGTGCGCCAGATCAGCTCGGTGGGGGACATCCGGCGCAGCCGCCGGACGTACCAGCCCAAGGGCTGGCGGCTCACACGCTTTCCGGTTTCCCGCTGGCGAGGCTCCGGTCGACGGCGATGGTGGCGCGGGTGGTGGCGATCAGCGAGTCCAACGAGATCGGCATCGGTCCGCCGGACCTGACCGCGGCGACGAAGGCTTCGAGCTCGGTGCGCTGACCCTTGTCGGTGCCGCGGGCCTTGCGGGTCGCGGGCTTGCGGCCGGACCAGACCGAGGCGCTCTGGAAGTTGTCCAGCCGTCCGTTGCGGCCGCCGCCGGTGATGTCGATCGTCTCCTTCGGGAAGCGCGCGTTGCCGCCGCCGACGTAGCTGATCGTGCCGACCGAGCCGTTCGCGAACCGCAGCGTGACGACGACGTCGCCTGTCTCCGGGCCGGGTACGGCGTACACCTCGGTGGGCGGGCTGTTCAGCCACCAGCTCAGTGTGTCGATGAAGTGACCGCCTTCGCCGCCGAACCGGGTGCCTTCCTTGTCCGCGTCCAGGTACCAGCTGGTCGAGTCGAGCTTGCCGGCGTTCACCAGGTACCGCAGCGAGAAGTTGCCGCCCGGGTCGCCGAAGCGCTGCTTCAGGTCGGTCAGCAGCGGCGCGAACCGCCGGTTGAACCCGACCATCAACCGATCGTTGCCGGTGGCATCAACCGTCGCGACGATCCGGTCGACGTCCGCGGTCGTCAAGGCCAGCGGCTTCTCGACGAAGACGGCCTTCCCGGTCTCCAGCGCCCGGCAAGCCAACTCCGCGTGCGAGCTGTGCCGCGTCACCACGAAGATCGCGTCCAGACTCTCGTCGTTCAGCACTTCCTGCGCATCCGTGGAGATCTGCTCGAACCCGAACTTCTTCTGCGCATTGGCCGCCGACAACGACTTGTTGGTAGCCACCCGAGCCAACCGCACGCCCTGGTTGCCCTGCAAATGCGGCAACAACATGCTCGACGCATAATTCCCAGCCCCGACAAACCCCAACCGAGCAACGCCGGCGGAAGCCGGCCCTCCGGCCGGCTCCCGCCGGCGGGTGGAGTCCAGGCCCGACCCAACCCCAGCTCCGGCGCTCTGCGCCTCGCGGGTGGTGGGGTCTGTGGGGTATTCGAAGAGGAAGCCGACGCCGGGGAGGGATCCGGAGCTTAGTTGTTGGTAAACCTCGGTGGCTTCGGCGATGGGGAACTGGCCGGCGATGAGGGAGCCTACGTCGATCTGTTCGCGGGCGATCAGGTCGATGAAGCATTCGAGGTTGCGGCGTTCGGTCCAGCGGACGTAGCCGGCCGGGTAGTCGATGCCTTGGAGCTCGTAGCGATCGTCGTACCGGCCGGGCCCGTAGGAGCGGGAGAAGCGGACGTCCAGTTCCTTCTCGTAGTACGCGTTCCACGGCAGGTCGAGCTTGGTCTTGCCGATGTCGACCACCCGGGCGCGGTCACGCGCCAGCCGGGCCGCGGTCTCGACCGGACCGTTGGAATGACCGCCGGCCGACAGCAGGATGTGGTCGGCGCCGAGCCCGTTGGACACCTCGAGCAACGAACGCTCCAGCGACGCGACCCCGGCCTCGTCCGGCGACGAGCACGCCAGCGCGCCCGCCTTCTCCGCCATCCGGCACCGCTCCGCGACCGTGTCGATCCCGAACACCCGCACCCCGGCCGCAACCAGCAACCGCACCACGAGCTGCCCGACCAGACCCAGCCCGATCACCACAGCCGTGTCGCCAAGCTGCACCTCAGCCTGCCGCACACCCTGCATCGCGATCGCACCAACAGTCGAGAACGCCGCCTGCTCGGCCGGCACCCCATCCGGCACCGGCACGCACAGGTTCAACGGCACCCAGTTGTACTCGGCGTGCAACGCGAACTCGTTGCCCGCGGCAGCAACCAACTGCCCGACGCTGAACTCCTCAGCACCAGCGCCGACCTCGACAACCACGCCACACAACGAGTATCCGAGCGGTGTGTAGGAGTCGAGCTTGTTCATCACCTTCTTGTAGGTGTTGACCGCACCCTGCTGCGCCACCGAGTCCAGCACCTTGCGGACCTGGTCCGGCCGCGCCTTCGCCTTGCCGACCAGTGAAAGCTTCGCCTCGCCGACCTTCATCAGCTCGGTGCCGGTCGAGATCAGCGAGTACAGCGAACGGATCAGCACGCCACCGGGCGCACAGGTGGGCGAAGGCACGTCCAGCACAACCAGCTCACCGGACTTGTAGTTCTGTGCAACCTGCTTCATGTCCGTCCTTCACAAAGAAGTAATGGTGACGCCCAAGGACCGCATGTTGCGGGTCCAGGTCTCCAAGGTCAGCAACTGCCAGATCTGCTTCGAGTAGTCCTCACGACCGGCGCGCTCGTCGTCGACCAGTCGCTGTACGGCGGCCTGCTGCAGGAACCCACTCCCGACGAGCTCCCCACGCAACAGCGTGTCGTCGACCAGTTCGCGCAGGTCGTTGCGGATCCACGCCCGCAACGGCGCGCTGAACGACGCCTTCGGCCGGTAGATGATCTCCTTCGGCAACCACGCCTCGGCCGCCTTCTTCAGCGCGAGCTTGCTGACCCGCCGGTGGATCTTGTCGCTGCCCGGGATCGAGAACGCGGCCCGCGCCACGATCGGATCCACGAACGGCGTCCGGACCTCGGTCGACGCGGCCATGCTCGACCGGTCGGTGTAGGCGAGGTTCAACCCGGGCAGGAACATCCGCGAGTCGGCCAGGCACATCCGGTTCACGTGGTCGTCGAGCGTGGTGTCGTGGTAGATGTCGCTGTGCTCGGCCAGCAGCTTCCCGACATACGGCTCCAGGTCCGGACTCAACAGACCGGCCAGCTGGTCCCCGTCGTACATGGTGTAGCTGCGCCGGAACGCGGTCTCCTCGGACAGGTTCGCGAAGGTCTCGAACCGCTTGGCCCAGCGCGCGTACCGCAACCCACGGCCGTTCAACGTCACCGGCAGCCGCCGTACCGTCGGCCCGATCAGACCGTTCCGCAGTACGCCGGGAAGCCGCTGGTACTGCGCGCCCATCACACACGCCAGATGCTTGCGGTAGCCGCCGAACAGCTCGTCCGCACCCATCCCGGACAGCAGCACCTTCACCCCGGCATCGCGCGCGGTGTCGCACATCAGCAGCGTGTTGATCGCGGCCGGATCACCGATCGGCTCGTCGAGGATGTCCACGATCCGCGGCAGCAGCTCCACCACGTCCGGCGCGATCTCGATCTCGTGCAGGTCGATCCCGAACTGCTGCGCCACCTTGCGCGCGTAGATCGCGTCGTCCGGCATCGCCTCGAGCTTCTGGTCCTGCGCACGGAAGGTGATCGTGTACGAGTCGACGCCGGGGTCGAGCCGCTTGGCCAGCACAGTGACCAGGCTCGAGTCGAGACCACCGCTCAGGAACGTCGAGATCGGTACGTCGGCCACCATGTGCGCGGCGACCGATTCCTCGATCACCTGCCGCAGATCCGCCGGCGGCCCGGCCGCGGCCTCGGTCGCGACATCGGTGACACGCCAGTACGTCTCGTGCCGCATGCTGCCGTCCGGCCGGAACTCGGCCCACGATCCCGGCGGAAGCTTGTCCACGCCGTCGATCGCGCACCGCTGTTCGGGCAGCCAGTAGTACAGCATCGACGCGATCAGCGCGCCGGGCTCGGTGCGGAGCTCCGGACCGACCGCGGCGACCAGCGCCTTCAGCTCGGACGCGAAGACGACTCCGCCCTGCCGGCGCAAGAAGTAGAGCGGCTTGATACCGAGCGGGTCGCGGGCCAGGTACATGCTGCCGCTGTCCTCGTCCAGCATCGCGAACGCGAACATGCCGCGGAACCGCCGCAGCGCGTCCGGACCCCAGCGACGCCAGGCCTCCAGCACGACCTCGGTGTCGGAGTTGGTCCGGAAGGAGATGCCCGAGTGCGCCAGCTCGGCGCGCAGTTCCTTGTAATTGTAGAGCTCGCCGTTGTAGCAGATCGTCAGGCCGCGCTTGGTGAACGGCTGGTCCGCGCCCGACGACAGGTCGATGATCGACAGCCGCCGGTGCGCGAGGTGCGCCTGGACGTCACCGTCCTCGAACCGGTAGACGTGCGCGGCGTCCGGACCGCGGTGCGCGATCCGGTCGCTCATCGTCTCGGCCAGCGCGTAGCCGTCGTGCTGCTGGTAGCAGCCGGCGATCCCGCACACCTCAGGACCCCGTCGCCCGGGCGACGTCGCCGATGTGGCTGACGTGACCGGTCAGCTGGTCGTACACGCCCAGGTACGCCTTCCGCTGGTGCTTCCAGGCGAGCGTCTGCTCGACCCGCTCGCGACCGAACTTGCCCATCCGCCGGCGACGCACCTCGTCGTCGAGCAGCGTGACGATCGCTTCGCCGTACAGTTCGACGTCGTTCGGCTCGACGTACACCGCGGCCTCGTCGGCCGAGACCTTCGTCTCGACCAGGTCGAATGCGACGACCGGGAGCTCGAAGGCCATGTACTCCATGGTCTTGTTCATCGTCGACACGTCGTTGAGGGGGTTCTTCGGGTCTGGCGAGAGCCCGAGATCCGCAGTCGACATCACCGCACGGACCGTCTCGTCCGGCACTCGGCCGGTGAACTCGACGTGGTCGGCCAGGCCGAGTTTGTCCCGTAGCGCGACCACCTCGTCGAACGAGTCGCCGCCGCCCATCAGCGTGAATGCGATATCGGTCCGGCCGAGATCGTTGACGATGTAGTCGGCCGCGCGAACGACGATGTCGACGCCGTCCTGCGGACCCATCACGCCGATGTAGGTGACCAGGTAGCGGTGACCGCGGCGGAGCGTCTCGTCGACGGCGGACGGGTCGCGCTGCAGCTTGTCCGGGTCCGGCCCGGTCCGGACCACGGTCACGTCGTGGTTCGCCTTGCCGCTGCGGGTGATCGCGATCCGCCGGTACGAGTCGTTCGTCGACGTGACGTGATCGGCCGTGCGGTGCGTCCGCCGTTCGAGGTAGCGCAACCCTTTGTACGGAAGGCTCGTCGTACCGCCGAAGCGGGACTGGAAGAGCTCCGGACACAGGTCGTGGTGATCGAAGACGAACTTCGTCCGGTCCAGCCGGCGTAGCAGCATCGCGATCGGCCAGAAGATGTCCGGCGGGTTGCACGCCTGCAGTACGTCGAAGTGGCCGGCCTTGCGGGCCCGCAGCACCAGCCGCAGCGTCATCAGGAACGAGTACGCGTACTCCGCGACGAACCCGATCTTGCTGCCGCCGGGGGAGTAGGCCTTGTACTGATGGACCGCCACCCCGTCGATGACCTGGTACGACGGATCGCCCGGCCCCTTGGGGCACACGACGGTCACGTCGTACCCGGAGGCGGTCAGGGCCTTGCACTCTTCCCACACGCGGCGGTCGAACGGCACCCACAGGTTCTGGATGATGATCAGGACGCGCGGACCGCTCACCAGCCCACTCCTTCGTATCCGGGCAGTGCCTCGATGTCGTCGCCGAGACGGCCGCTGAGGTCGATGATCCGAGCCGGGGGTTCGCTCAGCAGCGCGTTGACGGCCGCGGTGTCGGTGGCCGAGACCAGCGCCAGGTCGGCGCCGCGGAGGGCGGCTTGCGGGTCGTCGGTCAGCACCCGCTGCAGGTGCGGCAGCTTCGACGTCACGTGTCGTAGGTTCGCGCCGACCAGGCGGGACGGGTTGACGATCGCGTCGTAGATGCGCAGGTTGTAGCCCTTGCCGATGAGGCGCTCGGCCAGCTCGACGTTCGGGCTCTCGCGCAGGTCGTCGGTCGCGTGCTTGAAGCTCAGGCCGAGCAGTGCGATCTCGCGGCCGGGGCCGGCGATCACGCGGTCGACGACGTCGCTGACGGTCCGCTCGTTGGTGGCCAGCGTGCCGGCCAGCAGCGGGAGGTCGGTGTTGTTGACGCGGGCCAGGTGCAGCACCGAGCGGAGGTCCTTCGGCAGGCAGGAGCCGCCGAACGCGAAGCCGGGCTTGAGGTAGTACGGCGAGATGTTCAGGCTCGTGTCCTGGACGAAGAGCCGCATCACCTCGCGCGAGTCCACCCCGTAGTTGCGAAAGATCCGGCCCATCTCGTTGGCGAACGAGACCTTGGTCGCGTGGAAGGCGTTGCACGCGTACTTGAGTGCTTCCGCCGTACGAACGTCGACTACCTGGACCTCGACGCCCAAGCCGCGTCTTTCGAAAACGAAGGCGAACAGGTCGGTCAGAGCGGTACCGACCGTCGGGTTCCGGGTGCCGACCACCACGAACGGCGGGTCGTAGAAGTCCGCCAGTCCCGATCCCTCGCGGAGGAACTCCGGCGTCATCGCCGTCCCGTAGGTGAGCCCCTCCGGCGGCGGTACGTCGGCCAGGACCTGCTCGACGACCTCGTCGACCGTGCCCGGCGGGACCGTGCTGCGGACCACGATGCTGTGGAATCCCGACGCCGACGGGTTCACCACGTGCGCGGCCTCCGCGATGTCGCGGACCGCACGCCGGATGTAGGTCAGATCGGTACTGCCGGCCGGTGTCGACGGCGTTCCCACACAGATCAGGGAGACGTCGGCGCGCTCCAGCGCGAGACGCGGATCGGTGGTCGCGTGCAGCTTGCCCGCGGTAACCCCCGCCGCCACCAGTTCGTCCAGACCCGGCTCCACCACCGGGCTGTGCCCCGCGGTGATCGGATCGACCTTCGCGGTGTCGACATCGACTCCCCAGACGTCGTGGCCGTTCGCCGCGAGGCACGCGGCCGTCACCGACCCCACATACCCCAAGCCGAATACGGCAACCTTCATAGCGCCCCCCACAGGCTCATGACGCAGGCGTCCCCTGCGTATGTCAGCGCAGAGGAGAGCACCCGCAGCCCGCCGCTGATACACGACCCCCCGAAATTGGCGGAAAGTATTCAGAGTCACCGAACGTGTCCGTCCAGCAGGTCCCGGGCTTGAATCCGAATCGGATGTATCAGGGGGCCGGCTCGGTGATCTGTTGTAGCGGACAGGGGAATCGAGGCAGGGGAGTGGGGCGGATGAGGGTTCTGGTCACCGGGGACCGGGGGTACATCGGGGCCGTGATGGTGCCGTTCCTGCGGGATGCCGGGCATCAGGTGGACGGGTTGGACACCGGGCTGTACGAGGGGTGTGACCTGCTGGGAGGTCCGGAGCCGATCGGCGACCGGCGGCCCCGGGACATGCGGGACGTGACCGCGCGGGAGCTCGAGGGGTACGACGCGGTGGTCTGTCTGGCCGCCCTGTCGAACGACCCGCTCGGCAACCTCGACAAGGCCGCGACCTACTCGGTCAACCTGGACGGCACGCTGAACGTCGCGCAGGCGGCCAAGGACGCGGGGGTCGAGCGCTTCCTCTTCGCCTCCTCCTGCAGCCTGTACGGCGCCGCCGGATCCGAAGCCGTCGGCGAGGACGCCGAGATGTTCCCGGTCACGGCGTACGGCGAGACCAAGGCGCTGGCCGAGCAGGAGCTGGCGAAGCTGGCCGACGACAACTTCAGCCCGACGTACCTGCGCAACGCCACCGCGTACGGCGCCTCCACGCGCCTGCGCCTGGACATCGTCGTGAACAACCTGACCGCGATCGCGATGACCAGCGGCCAGGTCCGGCTCGAGAGCGACGGCACGCCGTGGCGCCCGCTGGTCCACATCGAGGACATCAGCCGCGCGTTCCTGACCGTGCTGGAGTCGCCCCGTGAGGTGATCCACGACCAGGCCTTCAACGTCGGCCGCTCCGAGGACGTCGTCCAGGTGCGCGACATCGCCGAGATGGTCCGCGCGGCCGTACCCGGCTCGACCCTGTCGATCGCCGACGGCGCCGGCCCGGACCTGCGCAACTACAAGGTCGACTTCGCCAAGCTCAACGACACGTTCCCGGACCTGAAGCTGCAGTGGACGGTCAGCAAGGGCGTCGACCAGATGTACGACGCCTACCAGCGCCACGGCCTCACCTTGGACGACTTCAACTCCGCCCAGTTCGTCCGGCTGCGCCGGATCCAGCAGCTGCTCGGAGCCGGTCTGGTCGACGGCAACCTGCGCCGGCAGACCGACGCGCAGTTCCCCGGCCCGAAGGAGCTGAACCGATGACCGAACCGATGACTGGCTCGATCGCCTGCCGGATCTGCGGCCACGAGCTGACCCGGACCTTCGTCGACCTGGGCATGTCGCCGCCGTGCGAGAGCTACCTGCGCGCCGACCAGCTCGACAGCGGTGAGACGTTCTACCCGTTGCACGTCCGCATCTGTGACAACTGCCTGCTCGTCCAGCTGCCGGCGTACGTCGCGGCCGACGACGTGTTCAGCGACTACCTGTACTTCTCGTCGTATTCGACCAGCTGGGTGGAGCACGCCCGCCGGTTCGTCGTCGACATGCAGGAGCGCCTGGACCTCGGCGCCGAGAGCCTGATCGTCGAGGCCGCCAGCAACGACGGCTACCTGCTGCAGCACGCGACCGCGCTCGGCATCCCGGTGCTCGGGATCGAGCCGGCCGCGAACATCGCCAAGATCGCCAACGAGAAGGGCATCCGGACCGAGAGCTACTTCCTCGGCGAGGAGACCGGCACGGACGCGGCCGCCCGGCACGGGCAGGCGGACCTTGTCGTCGGCAACAACGTGTTCGCGCACGTGCCGGACATCGTCGACTTCGCCAAGGGCCTGCGCGCGCTGGTGAAGGACGACGGCCTGGTGTCGCTGGAGTTCCCGCACCTGCTCCGGCTGATCGAACGGCGCCAGTACGACACGATCTACCACGAGCACTACCAGTACCTGACCCTCAAGACCGCCGCGCTGGCTCTCGAGATGGCGGGCCTGAAGGTGGTTGACGTTCAGGAACTCGCCAGCCACGGCGGATCGCTGCGGCTCTTCTCGACCCCGGTCGAGACGGCCGGCGAACCGACCGAGCTGGTCGGCAAGGTCCTGCAGGACGAGGAAGACGCCGGCCTGCACACGGTCGAGGGCCACGACGGCTTCGCCAAGGACGTCTTCGCGATCAAGGCCGACCTGGTCACCTTCCTGGTCCAGGCCGCCCGCGCCGGCAAGACGGTCGCCGGGTACGGCGCGCCCGGCAAGGGCAACACGTTGCTCAACCACTGCGGTATCCGTGCGGATCTGTTGCCGTACACGGTCGACCGGAGCCCGCACAAGCACGGCATGTTCCTGCCGGGCACGCACATCCCGATCCACGCCCCGGAGCGCCTCGCCGAGACACGCCCCGACTACATCGTGATCCTCCCGTGGAACCTGCGCGAGGAGATCGTCCACCAGCTCGGCTACGCACGGGAGTGGGGCGCGAAGTTCGTCGTACCCATCCCGCGCCTCGAAGTCATCTAAAAGGTGTTGGGGGGAAGGGAAGTCAGATGAAGGTCGTGATCTTCTGCGGGGGTCTGGGGCTGCGGATGCGCAGCGGGGTGGACTCCGCACCGAAACCGATGATGACGATCGGCGACCGGCCGGTCCTGTGGCACATCATGCGGTACTACGCGCACTTCGGCCACACCGAGTTCATCCTCTGCCTGGGCTTCGGGGGAGCCGCGGTCAAGAACTACTTCCTCAACTACGAGGAGACCGTCTCCAACGACTTCGTAATGACGAAGGGTGGCGAGCACATCGAGCTGCTCGACTCCGACATCAGCGAGTGGAAGATCACCTTCGTCGACACCGGCATCGACACCTCGATCGGTGAACGGCTGCGGCGGGTGCGGCCGTTCCTGGAGGACGACGACGCGTTCCTGGCCAACTACGGCGACGTGCTCACCGACGCGCCGATGGACAAGATCGTCGACCACGTGATGACCAGCGACATCACCGCCAGCCTGCTCGCGGTGCCACCGCAGGCGTCCTTCCACACGGTCGAGTTCGGCACCGACTCCCGGGTCACCGGGCTGCGGTCGGCGGTCGACCTGAACGTCTGGATCAACGGCGGGTTCTTCGTCATCAAGAAGGAGATCTTCGACGTCCTGAACGAGGGCGAGGACCTGGTCGGCGACGCGTTCCCGCGGCTGGCCGCGATGCGCAAGCTGGAGGCCATCCCGCATCACGGGTTCTGGGCGCCGATGGACACGCTCAAGGAGCGCAGCCAGCTGGAGGAGCTGTACCGCTCCGGCAAGAAGCCGTGGGCACTGTGGAGCCACCAGGTCCGGCAGCAGCAGGCACAGGTGCTGGACAAGGAACCCACGGCGTCGGCGGACGTGCCGGTAGTGATGGCGATCTGATGCTGCCGTTCCAGCTCGGCCTGATCGACGGGCCGATCCATCTGGTTGCCCTCGGCGCGCATCCGGACGACATCGAGATCGGCTGCGGCGGCACGCTGCTCAAGCTGGCCGAGTCGGTACCGGAGCTGACCGCCGAGTTCGTGATCGCGACGGGGACCCCGCTGCGGCTGGAGGAGGCCCGCCGCGCGGCGGAGCTGTTCCTGCCCGAGTGCGCGGTGACGATCACCTCGGCCGAGTTGCCCGACGGCCGGTTGCCGTCGTACTGGAACGAGACCAAGGAGTTGCTCGAGGCGACGGCCAGGGGGAGCCGCAAGCCTGATCTGGTCTTTGCCCCGAGCAAGCACGACGCGCACCAGGACCACCGGCTGATCGCCGAGCTCGCGCCGACGGTGTGGCGCAACCACTTGGTACTGCACTACGAGATTCCCAAGTGGGACGGCGACTTCGGCCGGCCGTGGCTGTACGTCGAGCTGACCGAGGAGCAGCTGCGGGAGAAGGTGGCCCGCCTGCACAAGGCGTACCCGTCGCAGGTCCCGCACGACTGGTTCGACGAAGAGGTCTTCGCCGGGCTGGCCAGGCTGCGCGGGATGGAGTGCCGGGCGAAGTACGCCGAAGCATTCACCACTGGCAAAGCGGTAATGACATGGTGACCGGAGGGGACCAAGTGAGCTTCAAGTGTCGTGGGTGCGCGAGCGAGAACGCCGTACCCGTGGTTGATCTGGGGGAGCAGCCCTGCGCTGACCTCTTCCCGGCGGCGGACACGCCGGGGCCGGATCCGCGCTGGCCGCTCGAGCTGTGGCTGTGCCGGGACTGCACGCTGGTCCAGCTCGGCCCGGTCGAGGCCCAGATAGCCGAAGAGCCGCTGGCCGTGGAGTCCGCGACCAGCCGTGCGCACGCGGAGTCCTCGGTGAAGGAGATCCTGCGCGACTACCCCGAGCTGCTGGGCGGGACGGTCTTCGAGTTCGGCAGTCCGCACGGCGGCTCCTGGCTCGACCATCTCCAGGCCGAGGGGTCGCGGGTCGTCGGCGACGCGGAGCAGGCCGACCTGGTGATCGACGTACACGGGATCGTGCACGAGCCGCAGTACGGCGACAGCCTGAAGCTGCGGGCCGAGCGGCTCGCCCCGGGCGGCCTGCTGGTGATGGAGTTCCACCACCTGCTGCCGCTGTTCGTCGGCAACCAGTTCGACACCATCCGGCACGGCCACTGGGCTTATGTCTCGCTGCGTGCGCTGCAGAACCTCGCCGGCCGGCACGGCCTCACGGTCGAGTCGGTGCGCCAGGTCGAGATGTACGGCGGCAGCCTGATGGTGATGCTGCGGCACACCGCCGACGCGAAGCCCGATCCGTCCGTCGATGTGGTCCTGGAAGACGAGGACGCCGCCGGCATCGCCGACGAGGTCCAGCTCTCCAGCCTGCAAGAGGCCGCTTGGCACGCCGCCGGCGCGCTGCACGACGAGCTCACCCGGCACCAGATCGCCGGACGGACGGTGCTCGGGTACGGCGCTCCGTCGAAGGCGCCGGTCCTGCTGGACCTGAGCAAGATCACCACCGACCTGCTGCCGTTCACGGTCGACCTGGCCCCGGGAAAGCACGGCCGCCGGATCCCCGGTGGCGGCATGGTTCCGATCCGGCCGATCGACGATCTCCGGGCCGCTCGCCCGGATGTCGTGCTGGTTCTGACCTGGGACATCGCCGACGAGGTGATCGCCCAGCTCGAGGCGGGTGGCGGCTGGGGTGCGACGTACTTGGTCCCCTTGCCCGAACCACACGAGGCGGTGAGGACCCGATGATGCGGAAAGTACTGCGTGGCCTGCGGCGCCCGCTGGCGAAGGTGCCGGCGGTCCACCACCTGCGGTGGCGGGTCACCTCGCGCAAGAACTTGTTCAGCCAGGTGTACGAGACGGCCGGCTGGGACAGCACCGAGTCCGGATCCGGGACGGGGTCCGAGCTGCGCGCGACCGTCGACATCCGCGAGCGGCTCTCGGAGCTGCTGACCCGGCTCGACGCGAAGTCGATGCTCGACGCGCCCTGCGGCGACCTGAACTGGATGCAGCACATCGACCTCCCGGTGCAGGAGTACTACGGCCTGGACATCGTGCCGAACGTGATCGCGGAGAATCAGCGGCGGTTCGCGAACGAGCAGCGCCAGTTCGCCGTCGCCGACCTGACCCGGGACAAGCTGCCGGAAGTCGACGTGGTCCTGTGCCGGGACTGCCTCGTGCATGTCTCGTTCCAGGACGCGGCGGCCATCCTGGCGAACTTCAAGTCCACCGGTGCGACCTGGCTGCTGCTGAACACCTACCCGGACGTCGAGGTCAACCGCAACCAGTTCACCGGCCGGAACTGGCGGCGGCTGAACATGCAGCTTCCGCCGTTCAACTTCCCCGACCCGATCGAGTCCTTCCCGGACGGGGGCGAGGTCGACCCGAACCAGATCTCGCTGTGGCGGCTCCAGGACCTTCCGGCCGTCCGGCACAGCGGTGCGGGCAGGCCATGAAAGGAGTCCTGCGCCGCCTCACCTGGGGACTGGCCGACCAGGCTGTTACCAGCATGGTCAGCTTCATCGTCGGCATCGTCGTCGCCCGCTCGCTGGGCGCGGTCGAGTTCGGTGCCTTCAGCCTCGCGTGGGTGACGTACGGCGTCGTGGTCAACGTCTCTCGCGGACTGGCCACCGACCCGTTGGCGGTGCGGTTCAGCGGCGTACGGCGGTCGCACTGGAAGACCGCCGTCGCGAGCTCGTCGGGGATGGCGATCGCGGTCGGCCTGGTCCTCGGCGCGATCTGTGTGGCGGTCGGCGCGGCCCTGGGTGGACGAACCGGCGCGGCCTTCATCGCGCTGGGGATCGTGCTGCCGGGGCTGATGCTGCAGGACAGTTGGCGGTTCGCGTTCTTCGCGTCCGGTCAAGGTGGCAAGGCGTTCGTCGCCGACATCACCTGGGCGTTGGCGCTCGTTCCACTGCTCTACCTGGCGTCGCACCACGCCAGCGTCACGCGGTTCGTGCTCGCCTGGGGTGCCGCCGGCTGCTTCGCCGCGCTGGTGAGCGGTCTCCAGGCCGGCGTCGTGCCCCGGTTGTTCCGGGCCCGCGGATGGCTGCGGGACCACCGCGATCTCGGGCTGCGCTACCTCGCGGAGAACGTGACCATCAGCGGCGCCTACCAGCTGAAGATGTACGGCCTCGGTGCGTTCGCCGGGGTCGCCGCGGTCGGCACCGTGCGCGGCGCCGAGATGATGCTCGGCCCGTTCTTCATCGTGCTGTCCGGTATCGGCCTGGTCGCGGTACCGGAAGCGGCGCGAGTGCTTCGCCGGCGGCCCAAGTCCCTGCCGCTGTTCTGCATCTTGCTCGGTGGCGCGCAGGCGGCCGCCGCACTGGCCTGGGGCCTCGCGCTGCTGATCGCACTGCCGGACGCGTGGGGTCACGCACTGCTCGGCCAGGTGTGGCTGACCGCCTCCGCATTGTTGCTACCAGCAACCTTGTCGGTGATGTTCGCCAGCTTCTACACCGGCGCCTCGGCCGGCCTGCGAGCACTGGGTGTCGCGCGGCGGAGTCTGCGCGCGCAGCTGTACGCCTCGACGGCCTACCTGATCGGCGGTGTCGGCGGCGGTGTCCTCAACGGCGCTCTCGGGTCGTCCTGGGGAGCGGCCTGCGCGACGTTCGTCGGCGCGATCGTGTGGTGGTGGTACTTCGGAGTCGGCATCCGCGAGCGCTGGGCCGAGCTGGCCGCCGGGAAGGCTCCGGTCCAGGTGCCCGACGACCTGCCTGCCGAGGTTGCCCTCACCGAGCCCGAACTGCAGGAGCTGCCGGAAATGAGGAGCACGTGAGCGCGGCACCGCGGCTCAGTGTCGGGCTGCCGGTCTACAACGGGGAGCGGTACCTGGCCGAGTCCCTGGACTCGCTGCTGGCCCAGACGTACCCGGAGTTCGAGCTGATCATCTCGGACAACGCGTCGACCGACGCGACCGAGGAGATCTGCCGCGACTACCTGGCCAGGGACGCGCGGATCAGCTACTACCGCCAGCCGGTGAACATCGGCGCGACGCCGAACCACAACTGGACCTTCGAGCACTCCCGCGGCGAGCTGTTCAAGTGGGCGTCGCACGACGACCTGTACGCGCGCGACCTGCTGCGCCGCTGCGTCGACGCACTCGACACGGACCCCGCGCTCGTCCTTGCGCACTCCTGGCAGGCGATCATCGACGCAGCCGGCGACGTCGTCCTCACGGTCGACTATCCGCTGGCCACCGCGGACCCGCGCCCGCCGGAGCGGTTCCGGAGCATGTTGTTCACCGTCGGCGGCGACGACTTCTACGGAGTGATCCGCTCGGACATCCTGCGTCGTACGCCGCTGCACGGCAGCTATCACCACGCGGACCGGACGCTGATGGCGGAGCTGGCGCTCAACGGCCGGTTCTACCAGGTGCCCGAGGTGCTGTTCTTCCGGCGCGACCACCCGGACCGGGCCGAGCGGGCCCGGCCGACGATCCGGTCCCGCGCGGCCAACATGGAGCCCCGGCGCGCACACCGGTGGAGCAACCCGACCGCGCGGTTGCTCGCCGAGTACGTCGGTGGCTTCGTCGGCGCGATCCGGCGGGCACCGCTGTCGTCGGCCGAGCGGCGTCGTTGCTACGGACACCTGGCCCGCTGGATGGCGAGCCGGGCGGTGCGGAGATCGTCGGAGCGGATCGAGGACAGTGCCCCGGTGGCCTACCAAGAAGTGAGGAATTCATGAACGCGGTACCGCGGCTGAGCATCGGCCTGCCGGTCTACAACGGAGCGAAGTACCTGGCCGAAGCCCTGGACGCGCTGCTCGGGCAGACGTACACGGACTTCGAGCTGATCATCTCCGACAACGCGTCGACCGACGACACGGAGCGGATCTGCCGCGAGTACGTCGCCCGGGACGCGCGTGTCCGGTACATCCGGCAGCCGGTGAACATCGGCGCCTCGCCCAACCACAACGTGGTCTTCACCGAGTCCCGGGGCGAGCTGTTCAAGTGGGCGTCGTACGACGACCTGTACGCCCGGGACCTGCTCGAGCGGTGCATCGAGGCGCTCGACGAGCACCCGGACGCCGTCCTGTGTCACTCGTGGAGCGCGATCATCGACGCCGCCGGTGACATCGTCGCGAAGGTCGGCTACCCGCTGACCACCGACTCACCGGACCCGGTGGAGCGGTTCCGCAGCCTGCTGTTCGACGTCGGTGGCGACGACGACTACGGCGTCATCCGCTCCGACGTCCTGCGCCGGACCGCGCTGAACGAGAGCTTCTACCACGCCGACCGGACGATCGTGGCCGAGATCGCCTTGCACGGTCGCTTCCACCACGTGCCGGCGTCGCTGTACTTCCGCCGCGACCACCCGGACAGCGCCCTCCGGTCGAACCGGACGATCCGCTCCTGGTGCGGCAACCTCGACCCGCGCCGGCGCAACAAGCTCCGGCACCCGGTGATCCGGCTGCTCGCCGAGTATCCGCTGGGCTACGTGCGCGCGCTGTTCCGCGCGCCGCTGACCGCAGGTGAGCGCTTCCGTTGCCTCGGGCACCTTGTGCGCTGGATGACGAGCCGTGCGGTGCCGCCGTCGCGGCGCCGGCAGGACACGCCGGTGGAGCAGGTCGACGAAGTCGTTTCGGTGGCCAGGGTGGTCGCGGGCCAGGGGGGACGGCTGGCATGACCGACACCACTGTCTACACCAACCGCCCGCTGCGGATCGGGTTCTTCGGTCTGCTCGGCTCCGGCAACCTCGGCAACGACGGTTCGCTCGAGGCGGTGCTGGCGTACCTGCGCAAGGCCTACCCGGACGCCGAGATCGACTTGTGCTGCGACGGGCCGGAGGGGATCACCGAACGGTACGGTCTGCCGGCCATTCGCCTGCACTGGAACCGTGAGGAGTACAGCACGGCCAGCAGTCTGCGGGCGATCGCACTCAAGGGCGTCGGCAAGCTCGTCGACGCGTTCCGGACGATGTCCTGGGTGCGGCGTCACGACGTGGTGATCGTGCCCGGTATGGGTGTGCTCGAAGGCAGCCTGCCGTTGCGCTGGTGGGGCTTCCCGTACTCGCTCCTGCTGCTGACCGCGTCCGGCCGCCTGGTCGGGACCAAGGTCGCGCTGGTGAGTGTCGGCGCCAACACCCAGGGCGTGCGGATGACCCGCCGGATGTACACGCGGGCGGCCCGGCTGGCGGCGTACCGGTCGTTCCGCGACCAGCTGTCGAAGGATGCGATGCGCTCCACCGGGCTCGGGATCGACGACGACCCGGTCTACCCGGACCTGGCCTTCTCGCTGCCGATCCCGGCGATGCGGTCGACCACTGCGCCGGGCGAGCCGACGACCGTCGGCGTCGGGGTGATGACCTACCACGGCACCAACGACGACCGCGACCGGGCCGACGAGGTGTACGCCGAGTACGTCGCGAAGATGAAGCGTTTCGTCAACTGGCTGGTCGATCAGGGGCACCGGGTCCGGCTGCTCACCGGTGACCGTGAGGACGAGCTGGTCTCGGCCGAGATCCTCGCCGACCTGCGCACGAACCGGCCTGAACTGGACCCGTCCTGGGTGGTCGAGGACCCGCCCCGCACGCTGGACCAGCTGATGGACCAGATCGCGTCCGTCGACACGGTGGTCGCTACCCGCTTCCACAACATCGTGTCCGCGCTGATGCTCTCGAAGCCGACCGTCTCGATCGGGTACGCCGCGAAGAACGACGTACTGATGGCCGACATGGGCCTGGCGGAGTTCTGCCAGAGCATCCGCACGCTCGACGTGGACCGGCTGATCGACCAGTACACCGCGCTGGAGTCCCGCCGCGAGGTCGTCGGCGCGGCCATGGACGAGCGCAACGCCGTCAACCGCCGGCTGCTCGAGGACCAGTACGCCGTCCTGTCGTCGACCGTCTTCCCGGTCCGGCCGGTGCACACCCAAGCTCTGGAGGGCTGCTCATGAAGGTCACGCCGGTACCGGAGGTGTCCGGGGTCTACCTGTTCGAGCCGACACCGCACGTCGACGACCGCGGCTTCTTCAGTCGCACCTTCGACGCCGAGATCGCCCGCTCGGTCGGCATCGACCCGGACGGGTTCGCGCAGGACAGCTTGTCCCGCTCGCGCCGGGGTGTGCTGCGTGGGATGCACCTGCGCTCCGGGCTGGGTGAGGCCAAGCTCGTGCGTTGCTCGGCCGGTCAGGTCTTCGACGTCGTCGTCGATCTCCGGCCGACGTCGCCGACGTATCTGGGCCAGGCGCACTTCACGCTGTCGGGTGAGACCCAGGCGTCGGTCTACATCCCGGCCGGGTGCGGCCACGGCTTCCAGGCGCTGACCGAGCCGGCCGACATCGCCTACCGGATCGATCGCCCGCACGACCCGTCGGAGGACGTCGTGATCGCGTACGACGATCCCGACCTCGCCATCGCGTGGCCACTGCCGGTCACGCTGATGTCGGCCCGTGACCAGCGGGCGCTGTCCCTGAAAGAACTGACCGGCTCGGACGTTCCGAGCGTTCGCTGATCGACGACCACGCTGGAAGGCACTTCATGGCTCACACAGCATCCATATCGCAACTCACCACACCGCCGTGGGCGCTCGTCAACGGAGAGCTCGTGCCGTACACCGACGTACGGATCCACATAGGTGCCGAGGCGCTGACCCGCGCCCTGAGTGTCTTCGAAGGGCTGAAGGGCTACTGGGACACCGCCGGCGAGGTCTTCTCGATCCGGAGCCCGCGACGCCACTACGACCGGCTCTGCCGGTCCGCGTCGCTGTTTCACATCCCGGTGCGCTTCAGCTACGAGGAGTTCGTCGAGGGCCTTGAAACGCTGGCCGGTGAGCTGCTGGTGGCGGAGAAGGACCTGTGGTTCCGGCCGACGATGTTCGTCACCCACGGCCACTGGGGTGAGGCGACCGAGGCCGACCTGGTGGTCACGGCGTTCAGCCAGCAGAAGCACGACCCGGACCCGATGCGGCTCGGCGTGAGCAGCTGGCGGCGGGCCACCGACCTGGTCCTGCCGACCCGGGTCAAGAGCAGCGCGAACTACGTCGGCGCCCGGCTGGCCCGGATCGAGGTCCGCCGGCTCGGCTACGACGACGCGATCATGCTGAACGACTCCGGCCGGATCGCCGAGGCGACCGGTGCCTGTGTCCTGATCGCCGACCGCGGGCGGATCATCACGCCGCCGACCAGCGAGTCCTGCCTGGACAGCATCACCGTCGACATCCTCGAGGCGGTGGCCGTCGATCTCAGCGTACCGTTCGAGCGCCGGCCGATCGACCGCACCGAGCTGCTGGCCGCGGCCGAGTGCGGCCTGGCCGGCACGATCTCGGAGCTGACGCTGGTGTCGGAGGTGGACGGCGCGACGTACGAGCAGTCCGGCGTCCTCGCGCAGGTGCGGCAGCGCTACCTCGAAGTGATGCGCGCAGAGCGCGTCCTGCCCGGCGTCGACCTGCTGCCACTGGTCGACGCCTCCAAGCGAGCGCGACCAACGGGGATCCGCCCCGCGGAGTCACTTGTCTGAAATGGGGGAACACCAATGCATTCCATCTACGTCGACGCGGACTTCACCGACGACGAGCGCCGCACCAAGCTGTACGACGGTGACCTGTTCGTCTACTCGCCGCGGGCCTCGACCCTGGCGCTGACCGAGTTCGCCGGCCAGCTGGCCCGGGACGCGTTCGGGCCGCTGGACCCGGAGACCGCGCAGTTCGACATGGCCGTCGAGGACTACGCGGCGCTGCTCGCCGAGCTCAAGCCGCGCTTCATCCACCACCCGGAGTCGAAGCGGCTGATCCAGGAGATGCTGGTCGACCTGGGCTGCGACCCCGAGCAGGTGTACTTCGACGTACCGCGGATGCGCAGCTCGACGTCGGACGACTACCTCACCACCGGGATCGCGTTCGCGTTCCACCCGCATCGCGACACCTGGTACTCCGCGCCGTACTGCCAGCTGAACTGGTGGCTGCCGATCTTCCCGATCAGCGCCGAGAACGGCCTCGCCTTCCACCCGCGGTACTGGCAGACGCCGGTCAAGAACAGCTCGCGCGTCTACAACTACGCCGAGTGGAACGCGACCAGCCGCAAGATCGCCGCCACCCAGATCGGCGTCGACACCCGGGTCCAGCCGAAGCCGGAGGAAGAGGTCGAGCTGGTCCCGCAGATCCGCCCGATCGTCCAGCCCGGCGGGATCATCCTGTTCTCCGGCGCACAGCTGCACTCCAGCGTGCCGAACACCTCGGGCCGGACCCGCTTCAGCATCGACCTGCGCACCGTGCACCTCGGTGACGCGCTCGCCGACCACGCCGCGCCGAACATCGATTCGGAGTGCACGGGGACGACGATGGGCGACTACCTGCGGACGTCCGACCTGACGCACCTCCCGGCGGAGCTGATCGAGAGCTTCGACAAGCCGAGGACCGTCGTCACGGTCTGAACCTTCGGATCCGGACTGGTCCGGTCGGCACTCACACCCGAGTGCCGGCCGGATTTCTCTGTCCTGGCACGGATCCAGGCGTGCGGAGGCAACGATCCGGATACGGACGCCGTGCGGACGTGGTCTGCGCAGGTCTGCCTCTTAAGCTGCCCTCCGGACTCTCGCAAAATTCTTCACAAGGCTCACGGGTCGAAGATGCCGAGGGGCTGGACGCGTAGTAATCTTCGGTGACTCGTTGCCGACGTGCGGGTTAATTCTGGGGATGTGGGTGGACGCGCACAGCTCCCGGCAGCACTCGTTGACGATCCGTTTGACAGGCACCTCAGGCAGACTGCACACTGCGGCGAGCACGTACAGTGGTCGTTCGGTTGCAGCAGGGCACAGCGTAGGAAGTAAGGGACCGGTGTGAGCGGAGCTGAGGCGCCGGATGCGGTCGATGGCCGCCGGCCGCTCTGGGTGGTGCCGCACGAGGTCCCGGCGATCGTCCCGCTGTCGTCGCGCTCGACCGAACCGCGCTGGGTCGGCGTGTACCGCTGGGCCGCCGTCGGCGGTGATCTGCTCTCCGCGATGCTTGGTGTATCGATCGCCCTCCTGACCCGCTTCGGCTACCACGTCGGCAGTGGCTACCTGATCATCAGCAGTCTGCTGCCGCTGGCCTGGGTCGGCGCGGTCGCGCTCTCTAAGGGGTACGACCAGCGGTACTTCGGCGCCGGACCGGACGAGTTCCGGTCGCTGATGCGCTCGGGTGTCGGCCTGATCGCGGCCGTCGCGATGACGTCGTACCTGACCAAGACCGAGATCGCGCGCGGCTTCGTCGTGCTCGCGATCCCGGTCATGGTCGGCTCCGCGTTGCTGCTGCGGTATGCGTTGCGCAAGGACCTGCATCGGCACCGGGTTCGAGGTCGCTGCATGCACAGGGTTCTCGTGGTCGGGCGTAGCGGTCCGGCCGCGACGCTGTGTGAGCACCTCGAGAGCCGCCCGACCGACGGCTTCCGGGTGGTGGCGACGTGCCGGCCGCACGGTGATTCGTACGGGGAATCGTTCGGGGATTCGCGCGCCGACGGCCCGCTGCAGCCCGACGAGCTGGACGAGCCGGACATCCTCGCGGCCGCCGACCGGCATCGGGTCGAGGTGGTCGCGATCGCGACCGACCCCGATCTGGTCGGACAGTCGCTGCGCCGGCTCTCCTGGGCGCTGGAGCAGCGCGGGATCGAGCTGATCGTCTCGCCGGGCATCATCGAGGTGGCCGGCCCGCGGATCTCCGTCCGTCCGGTCGCCGGTCTGTCACTGCTGCACTTGGAGCGGCCGTCGGTGAGCGGCGGCCCGCACCTGATGAAGGCCGTCTTCGACCGGATCGTCGCACTCGGCTTCATCGTTCTGCTGGCCCCGCTGCTGATCGGCCTGGCGCTCGCCGTGCGCCTGACTAGCCCGGGACCGGTGCTGTTCCGGCAGCAGCGCGTCGGCCGCGCGGGCGACGAGTTCACCATGCTGAAGTTCCGCAGCATGTACGCCGACGCCGAGCAGCGACTCGGTGACCTGTATGCGTTGAGCGACGGCAACGGCGTGATCTTCAAGATGCGCGACGACCCGCGGATGACGCCGTTCGGCCGCTGGATCCGGCGCTTCTCGCTCGACGAGCTGCCGCAGCTGTTCAACGTGCTGCGCGGCGACATGTCACTGGTCGGCCCGCGCCCGCCGCTGTCGGAGGAAGTCGCCCTGTACGCGGCGGACGACTCGCGCCGGATGCTCGTCAAGCCCGGTATCACCGGCCTGTGGCAAGTCAGCGGCCGCAGCGACCTGTCCTGGGACGAGTCGGTCCGGCTCGACCTGCGGTACGTCGACAACTGGTCGATGACCCTGGACCTGCTGATCCTCTGGAAGACCGTGCGTGCGGTGATCTACGGCGCGGGAGCCTACTGATGACGGAGAGGTTGGATCGGGAATCGCCGGTGTACATCGCCGGTCACCGCGGGCTGGTTGGCTCGGCGCTCTGGCGCCGCTTCGAGGCGGCAGGATTCACGCACCTGATCGGCGCGTCGTCGGCGGAGCTGGACCTGCGCGACCGCGACGCGA
The DNA here is from genome assembly GCF_053608045.1 of Kribbella sp. NPDC055071. Lineage (NCBI taxonomy): Bacteria > Bacillati > Actinomycetota > Actinomycetes > Propionibacteriales > Kribbellaceae > Kribbella > Kribbella sp. NPDC055071. Next base: position 80,358 of record NZ_JBSGUS010000004.1, on the reverse strand, counting down.
CGTTCGCGTTCCTGGCCGAGCACCGGCCGGCGATCGTGATCGACGCGGCGGCGCGGGTCGGCGGGATCCTGGCGAACCGCGATCACCCGACCGAGTTCCTCAGCGACAACCTCCGCATCCAGGTGAACCTGATGGACGCGGCCCTCGAGGTCCGCACGCCGCGGCTGCTGTTCCTGGGGTCGTCGTGCATCTACCCGAAGTACGCCGAGCAGCCGATCCGCGAGTCGAGTCTGCTGACGGGCGAGCTCGAGCCGACCAACGACGCCTACGCGATCGCGAAGATCGCCGGGATCATGCAGGTCCAGGCCGTGCGGCGTCAGTACGGGCTGCCCTGGATCTCCGCGATGCCGACGAACCTGTACGGGCCGAACGACAACTTCGACCCGACCAGCTCGCACGTGCTGCCGGCGCTGATGCGACGCTTCGACGAGGCCCGGCGTACGGATGCCGCTGAGGTCGTGTTGTGGGGCAGCGGTACGCCGCGGCGGGAGTTCCTCCACGTCGACGACCTGGCCGACGCGTGCCTGCATCTCTTGCAGCATTACGATGCGCCGGAGCCGATCAACGTCGGTGTCGGTGCGGACGTGACGATCCGCGAGCTGGCCGAGCTGGTCGCCCGCGTGGTCGGCTACACCGGTGCTATCAGCAACGATTTGTCCAAGCCGGACGGCACCCCGCGCAAGCTGCTCGATGTGAGCCGGCTGCTGGCGCTGGGCTGGAAGCCGTCCATCGACCTCCATGACGGTGTGGCCGCTACCTACGCCTGGTATCAAGGGCAGGCCACATGAAGAAGGCGTTCGTCACCGGGATCACGGGGCAGGACGGCTCGTACCTGGCGGAGTTGTTGCTGGCCAAGGGCTACGAAGTACACGGGCTGATCCGGCGGGCGTCGACGTTCAACACGCGCCGGATCGACCACCTGTACGAGGATCCGCAGGCGAAGGACAAGCGGCTCTACCTGCATTACGGCGATCTGACCGATGGGTCGCGACTGGTCACGTTGCTGGCGTCGATCCAGCCGGACGAGGTGTACCACCTGGCCGCCCAGAGCCATGTGCGGGTGAGCTTCGACGAGCCCGAGTACACCGGTGACACCACCGGGATGGGTACGACGCGGTTGCTCGAGGCCATCCGGATGATCGGCCTGGACTGCCGGTTCTACCAGGCGTCGTCGTCGGAGATGTTCGGCGCGACTTCACCGCCGCAGAACGAGGAGACCCCGTTCCACCCGCGCTCGCCGTACGGCGCCGCGAAGCTGTACGGGTACTGGATGACCCGGAACTACCGCGAGGCGTACGACATGTTCGCGGTGAACGGGATCCTCTTCAACCACGAGAGCCCACGCCGCGGCGAGACGTTCGTGACGCGCAAGATCACCCGCGCGGTCGCCTCGATCAAGCTCGGCCGGCAGGACCGGCTCTACCTGGGGAACCTGGATGCCTGCAGGGACTGGGGTTTCGCGCCGGAGTACGTCGAGGGCATGTGGCGGATGCTGCAGCACGACACCCCGGCGGACTACGTGATCGCCACCGGGACGTCGTACTCGGTCCGTGATTTCGTCGCACTGGCCTTCGACCACGTCGGGCTGGACTGGGAGAAGTACGTCGACTACGACGCGCGCTACGTGCGTCCCACCGAAGTGGACTCGCTCATCGGGGACGCGTCCAAAGCCACCACCGAGCTGGGTTGGAAAGCCCAGGTCCACGTGCCCGAACTCGTTCAGATCATGGTCGACGCGGACCTGTCCGCGCTGACCCCGGAGGACTGACAGATGACCGATATCCACACACCCGCGACGACTGCGGACCGGGTTGATGTCCTCGGCATCCATGTCAGTGTGACCAATCTCGACCACACGGTCGACACGTTCGGCCACTGGATCGACACCGACGACCGGCAGCTGGTCTGCGTCTCCGACATGAACGCGCTGCTGCACGCGCGGGCCGACGCGCGGCTCACCGAGGTCTACAACACGTCCGGCCTGACCGTTCCCGACGGCATGCCGTTGGTGTGGGCGGGCAAGAAGGCCGGGTTCGAGCGGATGGACCGGGTCGCCGGGCCGGATCTGCTCGAGCGCGTGATGGCCGAGGCCGCCGAGCGCGGCTGGACGCAGTACTTCTACGGCGGTGCCGAGGGGGTGGCCGAAGAGTTGCGTGCGGTCTTCCAGGAGCGGCACCCGGCGTTGAAGGTGGTCGGGGCCGAGTGCCCGCCGTACCGGCCGTTGACCGACGCGGAGGACGCGGAGACGGTCGCCCGGATGAACGAGGCGCACCCGGACATCATCTGGGTCGGGCTCGGCGCACCGAAGCAGGAGCGCTGGATGGCCGACCACCGCGACCGGCTGAACGCGACGATCCTGATCGGCGTCGGCGCGGCGTTCGACTTCCACACCGGCCGGCTGGACCGGGCACCGCTGTGGATGCAGCGTTCCGGCCTGGAGTGGAGCTACCGGCTCTACAAGGAGCCCAAGCGCCTCTGGCGTCGCTATCTGCTCGGCATCCCGCGCTTCGGTCTGGGCATCCTGCGCAACCCGCCACGCCCGCTGTAGTCCGCTGGTCGAGAAGGCTGCACCCCACCACTAGAGTGCTGGGGTGAAGTTCCGGCGGCCGAAACTACGTCGGCTGGCCGGACCGGCTGGTCGCGCCGGTTGGGGTTTGGCGGATCAGGCGCTGTCGAGCCTGAGTAATCTCGCCGTCGGAGTGGTGGTCGCGCGGTCGAGCACGGTCGCCGACTTCGGCGTGTATGCGCTGGCGTTCGGTGGCTACACGATCGCGCTCAACGTGTCCCGCGCGGTCTCGACCGAACCGTTGGCCGTGCGCTACTCCGGTGCGCGAACCCCCGCGTGGGAACGAGCCGTCCGAGCCAGTACGGCGACTGCGCTGTTCGCCGGATTCCTTGCCATGCTGGTGGCCTTGGCGATCGCCGCGGTCCCGGGTGTGCCGTCGCGAGGGGTGCTGATCGCGTTCGCGGTGACCCTGCCCGGCCTCTTGCTGCAGGACGCGTGGCGGTGGGCGTTCTTCGTCGTGGGCGAAGGGCAACGGGCGTTCGTCAACGACCTGATCTGGCTCGTGGCGATGCTGCTGATCTTTGCTGGGCTCTACCTCACCGGTACGGCCTCGGCGTTCACGCTGACGTTCTCCTGGGGACTGGGTGCCGTGATCGCGGCCGTGGCCGGGCGGTTCCAGGCCGGGATTGCACCGCGGCGCCAGCTGATCCGCGAGTGGGTACGGCGGAACTGGGACCTCAGCCCGAAGTACGTCGGGGAGATGCTCGCGGTCTCCGGCACGATCCAGATCTACATGCTCGGCATCACCGCGGCGGCGGGTCTCGCCGCGACCGCCGGTATCCGTGGCGCGCAGGTCCTGCTCGGCCCGGTGAACGTGCTCAACCAGGGCATCCGGATGATCTCCGTCCCCGAGGCTGCCCGCGCCCTTCGGCACTCCTACCGCCGCCTCTGGCTGGTGGGCCTGGCGATCTCGCTGGGAGTGGGCGCCGGCGCGTTGGCCTGGGGTGCGATCTTCCTGCTGCTGCCGCCCGTCGTGGGCCGTGAGTTGCTCGGCCCCGGCGTCTGGAACCAGGCTCACGAGGTCCTGATCCCCGTCATCCTGCTGCAGGCGCTCGGTGCCTCGAACGCCGGTGCCTTCGCGATCCTGCGCGCCCTGACGGCCGCGACCCGAGGCCTCCGCGTCCGCCTGATCTCCTCGGTGATCCTGATCGCCTGCGGAGTCACGGGCGCGTTCCTGTGGGGGCCCCAGGGCGCTGCCTGGGGCCTTGCCACCGCCTCGTTCACGACTCTCTTGCTGTGGTGGAACCAAGCCCATCGGGCGTTGAAGTTCCACCGTCAGACGGCTACTTCACCGTGATGGTGGAGTAACCGCCTCGCACTGCGTTGTGTCCGTCGTACACCTCGATGCGGTACATCTGCGACGTACCGGATGGAGCGGTGGTGTCTGTGAGCGTCACGTTCGGCCGGTTCCAGAAGGTGGAGGTGGCCGTGGTGGTCGCCACGATCGTGTTGCTCGCGCTCCGCAGTAGCCGGTAGGTCAGCAGCGTGTCGTCGTTGTCCAACGAGGTCTGGACAACTGCCTTCACCTGGCCGGTCACGGTGCTGGTCAACGTGGGCAGCACCGGACCGAGTGGCGCGGCGCCGTTGCCCGTGTTCGTGAAGCGGGTCAGGCCCTGCTGCCCGACGCCGTTCACCGTGGTGAAGTCGCCGCCGACCCACAGGTCGCTCCCACCGGTCGCCGAGACGAGCGGACCCACCTGGGTCGGCGGGCCGGCGTTCGTGTTCGGGAACCACGGCCCGAGTGCACCGGTGGTCGGGCTCTGCAGCAGCAGGAAGTGCGCGCCGGTCCCGTCACTGAAGGCTCCCGGGCAACTGTGCGCGTGCGACCCCTTGAACAGCCAGCCGTTCACCATGGTGATGGCCTCGGTCGCGCCGAGGCAGGTGCTCTTCCAGACCAGGTTGCCGGTGGCAACATTCGCGGCCCAGGTCCCGTCGAAGCAGCCGCCGCCGCTCCCGGCGTTCGCGAAGTACACGGTGCTGCCGGAGGTCTCGATGTCCTTCACCCGGGACATGCAGGCGGGCGTCGGCGGCGGTACGGCGGAAGCCGCGGCGAACGGCAGGACCGCGCCGGTCGAGTTGTTCACGCTCGCCACGGCCCAGTGGCCGGTGCCGCCGACGTTCGCGAACGTCCCGCCCAGGTAGACCTTCGAGTTGTCGTCGGCCGCATCGATCGCGTAGACATCGCTGTCAGCGTTGGGATTCCACGGCAGCAGCGTGCCGTCGACGGTGCTGATCGCGGCGGCCCGGTTCCGGGCGATGTTGTTCACGAGCCCGAACGAGCCACCGAAGTACAGGCTGGTCCCGCCGATCGCGAGCGCCTTCACCCGGTACGAGACGCTCGGCTTGATGTTCGCGACCAGTGCACCGGTCGTGGTGTCGAACGCGGCGATCCGGTTCCGGGTCTGGCCGTCGACCTTGGTGAAGTCGCCCCCGACGTACACCCGGGATCCGTCGGCCGAGGCGACGATCGCCCAGACGACGCCGTTCAGGACGTGGGTGAAGGTGGTGTCGAGTGCACCGGTGCTCTGGTTGAACGCCGCCAGGTAGGTCCGGCTGGTCTGGCTCGTCCCGGGTGCCGCACCCGGCGGGCGGACGTTCAGGAACTGGCCCCCGACGTACGCCTTGCCCTTGGCGACGGCCAGACCGAGCACGCTCGCATCGGTCTGCCAGGCGGATCCGGCGACGGCGGTCAGTCCCGCCCCGGTACTGACTGCGGACTGTGCGGGCGTCAGGCCGAAGATCACCCCGACAGCACCCAGCACAGCAATGACTCTTTGCCTCACGTGTATTGCCCCCTTTTGGTCAAATCTACGATCCTCAGGTCCCCACCCGATCGCAGCGCAAAGGGGTCTGCCTGAACAGGCAGACCCCTTTGACCGGAACTACTGCACCGTCACCGTGGAGGACGCACCCTTCATGATGTTGCGGCCGTCGTGCACCTCGATGTGGTAGGTCTGCTTCTGGCCGGCCTTCACGCCCGTGTCGGTGACCGTGTAGACCTTCCGTGCGTTCCAGTAGTACGACGAGTACTTGTAGGACCCGATGTTCGTGCTGCCCCGGAAGACGTTGTAGGTCAGCGACAGGTTGTCCATGTCGTAGGAATCCTGGAACTTCACCGTCACCTTCCCGCCGGACGTCGTCAGCGCCGGCGCCTTCGGTACGGCGGGGAACGCGCCACCCGGTGCGTTCGTGAAGCGGGTCAGGCCCTGCTGGATCTTGCCGTTCACGTGCAGGAAGTCGCCGCCGACCCACAGGTCGGTGCCGGTACCGGCCATCGCCAGCGGACCGACCTGGGTGGTGCTGTTCGGGTTGGCGTCGGTGTTCGGGAACCAGGGCCCGATGTCACCGTTGATCCCGCTCTCGACCAGCAGGAAGTGCGTGCCGGTCCCGTCGGGGAACGCGCCGCTGGAGCTGCAGTCGTGCGCGTGCGAGCCCTTGTAGACCCACTGACCGATCGCCTTGATCGCCTCCGTTGCGCCCAGGCACTTGTTCTGCCAGAGCAGCTTGCCGGTGCTGACGCTCGCGGCCAGGACACCGTCGTAGCAGCCTCTGCCGTCGCCGCCGTTCGAGACGAAGACCTTGTCGCCGAGGGTGTCGATGTCCTTCACCCGGGTGACGCACGCGGGCGAGGGGCGCGGGATCGCCGCCGCGGCGGGGAAGGAGAACGCCGCGCCCGTCGAGGTGTTCGTCATCGCGAGCGAGTAGTGGTCCTTGCCGTTGATCTGCGTGAACGGACCACCGATGAAGACCCGGGTGCTGTCGTCGGAGACGTCGATCGCGTACACGTCGTCGTCGGCGTTCGGGTTCCACCGCAGGACGTCGCCCTGGATCAGCCGGACCGCGGCGACCCGGTTGCGCTCCTGGCCGTCGACCAGGCCGAACGCACCACCGAAGAACACGGTGTTCGCGGCGATCGCGATCGTCTTCACGCGGGCCGTGACGACCGGGTCCCACGCCTGCACGAGCTTGCCGGTGCTGACGCTGAACATCGCGATCTTGCTGCGCTTGAGGCCGTTGACCGTGGTGAAGTCGCCGCCGATCACCACCCACTTGCCGTCCGGGCTGGTGGCGACGGCGTACACGGGACCGTTCAGGGTCGGCGCGAACGTGGTCGGAGCGCCGGTGGTGCGGTTGAACGCGGCGATGTAGGTGCGGACCGCCTCCCCGTGGCCGGCCGCTTGACCTGGCTGCCGGATCCGGGTGAACAGGCCACCGGCGAAGACGGTGTTACCCGCGATCGCGATCGCGTTCACGCTGTTGTTGGTCTGCCACGAGGTCTGCTTGATCGCCGAAACGGCGGAGCCGAAGCCCGAGGTCGCGGCTTGCACCGGCGGCCCGGAAGGTATCAGCGCCGCGGCGACCACGGCCGCGGCCGTGACAACGGCCAGAACTAGCTTCTTCATCAACATCCTTCGACTGGGCGGGGGATCAGTCAGTGCATGCCTCACACGCACCAGCAGCGGACATTAGTCCTGCGGGAGGCCCACCGGAAGCGGGCCTCCCGACCGCGTTACAACTTTGTGCTCCAGTTCCCAGGATCCGGTCAGCGGGCCGAGAAGTGGTCCTGTACCTGAACGGGACTGAGCGCGTAGGGATAGACCGCGGCTTCGTCGATCGCCATCCCCGTCTGGGTCGCGCCGCCACCGGGCCAGTTGCTCGTCTGGTCATATCCGACCCGCCACCAGCCGTAGTACGCCGAGGCTGCACCGACACTCGCGCTGCCCGCCAGTGCACCGTCGACGTACAGCTTCATCAAGCCGCTGGTGCCAGTGTTGTCGTACGTGCCGACGACGTGATGCCACTGCCCGTTGTTCTGGCCCGTCGCGCTGGTGAGCGTGCGTTGGGTGCCGTCGTTCACACCGAAGACGATCGCGCCGTTGGTGCGCATGTAGAGCATCCGGTCGCCGCCACCGGCGCTGTTGCCGGTCTTGGAGCTGCCGAAGCCGATGATCCGGCCGCCTCGGTTGGTCCCGCTCTGGCTGACCCACGCCTCCACGGTGAACTGCTGCGGGATGCTGTACGCCTTCTCGCCGACCATGCGCCCGGTGGTGGTGCTGGTCGTCATGGCCGTGTTGCCGGCGATCGCCCCCGCGGTCCCCAGCGTCACCCCGGTGAACGGGCCGTTGTTGCTCTGACCCGACGAGTCGACCGAGGTCGTCGTACCGGCTGCTTCACCCAGACGCCAGTAGGCCTGCGGTCCGTCGGAGTTGACGATCTGGTCGTACGCCGTCGATGCCGTCGTGGCGACCGTGATCGGGTCGGAGTAGTTGCCGCGGATCGTCGTACTGCCGTCGGTGACCTCGACGCGGTAGTTGGTCACCTCGCCCGGTACCGCGGTGGAGTCGGTGAAGTGCAACCAGGGCTTGTCCCACGGCACGGACTTGGCGGTCCAGGTCGCGATCGTGGTGTTGCTGAAGCCCTTGAGCAGCCGGTACGTCAGCGTGCTGTCGTCGTTGTCGAGCACGGTCGGGAAGTGGATCTGCACTACTCCCGGCTCGACGCTGTAGGGGAGGAGCTTGGCCGGTTTCGCCGGCGCCGCGCCAGGAGTCGCGTTGGTGAAGTGGGTGAGGCCCTGCTGGGCCACGCCGTTCACGTGCAGGAAGTCGCCGCCGACCCAGAGGTCGTCGCCACCGGTCGCGAAGGCGAGCGGACCGACATTGGTCGCGCTGTTCGGGTCGGCGTCGGTGTTCGGGTACCAGGGACCGAGCGAACCGTCGGACACCTTCTCGCTGAGCAGGAACCGGTAGTCGAAGCCCTGCGGGAAGCCGCCCGCGCCCTGGCTGGCGCAGTCGTGCGCGTGCGAGCCCTTGTAGAGCCAGCCGTTCACGACCTTGACCGCCTCGGTCGCGCCGAGACACGAGTTCTTCCACTTGAGCGTGTTGGTCGCGATGTCGGCCGCCCACGTCCCGTCGAAGCAGCCGCCGCCGTCACCACCGTTCCCGAAGTAGACGGTGTCGCCGCTCGCGTCGATCGACTTGACCCGCGTCGTGCACCCGCCGGTCGGCGGCGGTACGGCGGAAGCCCCCGGGAACGGCAGTACGGCGCCGGTCGTCGGGTCGAGGCTGGTCACGGTGTTCTGGTTGGTGCCGTTGACGGTGCTGAACTGTCCGCCCGCGTACACCTTGGAGGCGTCGTCGGCCACGTCCACGGCGTACACATCGCCGTTCACCGCCGGGGCCCAGGGCAGCAGGGTGCCCACGTCGGTGCTGACCGCCGCGAGCCGGGGACGGTCCTGGCTGTTGACCAGACCGAACGAGCCGCCGAAGTAGACCGTCGACCCGGAGACCGCGATGGTCTTGACCCGATACGACACCGAGGGCTTCCAGTTCGCGACCAGGGCGCCGGTGGCGGTGTCGAAGGCGGCGATCCGGTTCCGGGTCTGGCCGTCGACCTTGGTGAAGTCGCCGCCGATGAAGACTCGCGAGCCGTCCGCGGTGGCGGCCACCGCGTAGACCTGGCCGTCGAGGACCGGGGCGAACGACGTGACCAGAGCGCCGGTGGAGGCGTCGAACGCGGCGATGTACGCCTGCGCGACCTCACCGGTCCCGGCCGCGGCTCCCGGCGGGCGGACGCTGGTGAAGCGGCCTCCGACGTACGCCTTGCCGGCCGCGACGGCGATGCCCTGCACGCTGGCGTTGGTCTGCCAGGCCGAGCTGTTGACCGCCGAGAGCGAGGCCTCGATGCTCTGGGCCGGCGACGCGAGCGCGACCACCAGTGAACCGGCGATCAGGGTGCCCACGACCCCCAGTCGGGCCCAGGACCACTTTGTCTTCATCCTGCGATGTCCCCCTCGGACACAGGCGCCGCCCACGGCGCCATACCTGCTGGTTCTCTTGCCCCCGAGAACCTTCGACTAGAGAGTAGGGCACAGGACGAGACGCCGTGGTTACACCGCGCCTACCTGCCTATATCCTGAGGCGCTGGCATGAGGGCTGGTAAGACGGATTTGAGGTAACGGATGGAACCGGGCACCGTGGTCTGGCGGGAGACCGCTCAGTCACTGCTACGGCAGAAGTGGTTGATCATCGGCTGCATTCTGCTCGGTCTGGCCGGCGCCGCGGTCTTCGCGCTCTCTCAGACCCAGCGCTGGACCGCCTCGAGCCAGCTGGTCATCGGCCCGGCGGTTCCGCCGGCCCTGGTCGGGAAGCTGTCCACCAGCTCCGACAAGACCGGTCCGCTCGGGATGGACCTCCCGGCCGAGACACAGGCCCGGGTGATGGCCAGCCCGAACCTGCTGCGCGGCGTGGCGAAGTCGCTCGGGATGCCGGTCACCGACAAATCCATCCAGGACCTGGCCGCGGTGACCCGGGTGAAGGCGGTCACGGACAACGCGTACCTGGTCAGCACCGACGGTCCCACCGCGCAGCAGGCGGCCGAGCGGGCGAACGCGATTTCGAACGTCTACCTCAAGCAGCGCAACGACGAGGCCAAGGCGCTGCTGACCAACCTCGCCGGGCAGGCGCAGGGCCGGGCCGCGACCGCGAACGCACAGTCGCGCAGCCTGGTCAGCCAGATCGACGAGGCGGTCCAGCGCGGCGATACCCAGACCGCCGCGGCGCTGCGAGACCAGCGCGGCGGGCTGGCCACCGAGGCTCGGCAGGCCACGGACGACGCGAACGCGATGATCAAGGCGCTCAATGCGGTCGGTGCCGGCAGCCAGCTGGCCACTCCGGCCACCCCGGAGACGGCGAGCTCGTCGCCGATGGTGGCCCGCGACATCCTGGTCGGCGGGATTCTCGGCCTGGTGCTGGGCTTCGGTCTGGCGCTGCTGCGGTCCCACTTGACGCCGTACATCCTGACCCGGGACCAGGCGGCCCGGGCAGCGAGCTCTCCGGTGATCGCGGCCTCCGAGGGAAAACGTCGGCGGTTCTGGAACAAGGGCGCTCCCGAGCTTCCGCAGTACGAGATCACTGCGCTCGGCGCCGAGGCGAGCGGCGCCCTGGCGCGCCGCGAGCTGAACCCGCGCGCCTTCGCGAGCGGCAGCCCTGGCGCCCTGCTGGTGGTCTCGGCCTCGCCGACGCCGAACTCGGCGGGCATCGCGCTGGCCATGGCCGAGGCGAACGCCCGCGACGGGCGGGAGACGCTGCTGGTCCTGGCGGATATCGAAGGTACGCCGGTCCTGCCTCATCTGACCGGTCATGAGGGCCTGACCGACCTGGTGATGGAGCCGGCCGCGACCCGGGCGATCCGGGCCCGGAAGCTGTTCCGGCCGGGTACGGTCGCCGACCTGTATGTGCTGCCGCCCGGACTGAACCACGAGGAGACCGCTGAGGCGGTCGGGCCGTCGCTGGTGCCGGGCATCGTTGCGGACCTGCCGCCTGGGTACTCGGTGGTGATCCACGGTCCGGCGTCGGTCGGGCGACACGGGATCACGCCGCTGGCCGCCGCGGTCGACGCGTCCGTGCTGGTGGTGCAGGTCGGGCTCGACAAGGAGATGGACGTGGCACGGCTGACCGGGGCGCTGCAGTTCGCGGGTGCGCCGGTGCTGGGTGTCGTGCTGATCGGTGCTTCGTCGCATGACGAGACGCTGGGGATCCCGCTGAACTTCAAGCCACTCGATTCGGCCACGCCGCCGATTCGCTGAGATGTCGACCGCTGTTCGATCGCGTCTGGATCCCCCGGTGCCGGGGACGGTCGATGGACCGCTCGAGCGGCCGGCCTGGTTCTGGCTGGTGCTGTGGTGCCTGTTCGTGCTCGGCGTCCAGCCGTGGTCGTCGCGGGTCGCGGCGCCGCAGGGTACGACGGGGTCCACGAACAGTGTGACCAAGGGCCTGCTGCTCGGGGCGATCTTCCTGATCGCGCTGGCGGCGACCAAGCCGGGCTTCCGGACCCGGGTGAATCCGGCCAGCGCGATGTACGTGATGTACGTGCTGTTCGCGTGCGCGACGGCGTTCCTGCTCGCGGAGCCGATGGGGCCGTTGACGCGGCTGGCCCGGTTCCTGATCGGGCTGATCCTGGTGTTCCTGGTCTGGCGGCCGCTCGTGCAGACGCCGGAGCGACTGGTGCGGGCGCACCTGTGGGCCCATTTGTTGCTGGGGGCAACCGTCGTACTGAGTCTGGCGTACGCGCCGTCGCAGGCGTGGCGTCCGCTCGCCTCGCTCGGTGCGGGGTACCGGCTGCAGGGTGTGATCATCCCGATGTTGCCGCCGCGGGTGGGCGAGGTCGGCGCGGTCCTGCTCGGGCTGGCGCTGATCGGGTTGATCTGCCGCAAGCTCTCGGTCATCGCCGGGGTGGCGGTGATCGGGCTGGGTGGTGTGCTGATCGCGGCGAGCCGGACCCGGACGTCGGCGGCGGGTGTCGCCTTTGGGTTGTTCATCGCGCTGATCATCACGCGGAAGACGTGGGTCGGCCGGATTGCGAGCTTGGCGGTGCCGGCGGTGCTCGGGCTCGCGTTCCTGACGATCGGGTCCTTGCACACCTGGTTGCTGCGGGGGCAGGGGACGCAGCAGATCAGCTCGCTCAGCGGCCGGACCACGAGCTGGCAGGCGGTCCTGGACGAGAAGGTCTCCGTGCAGACCGCGATCATCGGCCACGGCCTCGGCAACAAGCGTGTCCTGCTGCGCCGCGGTGAGGGCGACATCGACGTGATGGCGATCGACAACAGCTGGCTGGGCCTGTACTGGGAGACCGGCCTGCTCGCCGTGGTGATCGTCGGGATCGCGCTGATCCTGGCGTGGATCTCGGTCCTGCGCGCGCCGACGCCGTACATCCGCGCCTGCGGAGCCCTCCTGCTCGGCTACGTCACCGCCGCTTCGTTGAATGAAAGCGGTCTCTCCGACCTCTCCTCGATGACGCTCCACCTGCTGGTCGCCGCCGCCATCTGCGACGCCGACCGAATACGCCAAAGAGCCAAACCAACCCCTCCCCCCTAACCCCCCACCCCACCCAAGCCCATCCCATCCCCGCCCCATCCCCGCCCCATCCCCGCCCCGATCCCCGCCCCGATCCCCATTTCAGGGGCCGGCCCTTGAAATGGTGGGTCGCGCGGCGAAATATCGCGTCCGCACCCCACAATGTGCGGGGCCGGCCCCTGAAATGGACGAGTGGGGGTAGGTGTCGACTAGCTGGTGATTGAGTCTTGGTCGAAGCCGGCTTGTTGCCATTGGGGCCAGGTGAGGTTTTGGCCGCGGTACGAGAAGTGCGTGCCGCTGGGGAGCCGGTAGCTGTTGCGGCGGAAGGTGACGGCGCCGGGCTGGGTGGGGGAGGCCTTGTTCTCGACGACGCCGGTGCTGGCGGTGGAGTCGGTGAGGACCACGGAGTTGCCTTCGACAACGACGTTCTTGAGAACGTACTTACCGCGCGGCCCATCGCCCCGGGTGCGGGACTGGACAGAGATGCCGTTGCGGTTCGCCTCGACGAGATTGCCGCGGACCTGCACGTCGGAGGACGTGTTGACGTTGATGCCGCCGCCGTCCCACAGCGTCCCGCCGGAGCCGCGACCGGTGCCGAAGCCGTTGTTCTCGACCACGTTCTGGTCGATCACCGCCTGGTAGCTGATCTCGTACCGGATCCCGTCGGCGGCGTTGTCGCGGATCCGGTTCCCGGTGATGCGACGGTCGTACTCGGCGACGTCGCTCCACATCCCGATCCCGCGGTTCGCGACGATGTCGTTGCCGCTGACCTCACCCGACGACCGGGTCGACTTGATCCCGCCGGACTCCCAGTCCGCGATCCAGAAGCCGTCGGTGTTGTTCCGGGTGACCAGGTTCGCGGTGATGCGGACGCCGGGCGAGTTGTACTGCCCGATGCCGAGCTGCCCGTTGTCCGCGACCGTGTTCCGGCTCAGCTCGGCGCCGTCGCCCTCGATGACCATGATCCCGACCGCGTGGTTCCAGCGGACCTCGTTCGCGACAACCTTCCAGCCGCGACCGACCTGCAACGCGCCACCCTGTGGCAGGCTCGCGAAGTGCTCGATCGTCAGGCCGGTCACTGTCACGTTGTCGGCCGACTTCGCGATCGCGGTCTGCGTCGACGACATCTCGACCTCACGGCCGGCCGGGTCGTTCCCGACGTACACGGCGTTCGCGGTGTAGTCCTGGAAGAACGTGCCCGGCTTCAGCTCGCCGAGGCTCATCACCCGCGTCAGATGCTGCCCGTCGACGAACACCTGCTCACCGCGCTGACACGGCTTGGCCTGGTTGTCCTCGCACACGCCTTTGAGCGCATACGCCGGCGGCAGCACACCACGCACCACCCACCCATTGCTAGAGGGCATCCAGCCCCTCAGGCGCACAGAGCCGGTGAGTATGGCGCCTTCGGTGCCTGCCAGCGTGTCACCGGCTCGTGGCTGGATGACTCGCCTGATCCGGTGCACGCCCTTCGCGAAGCAGAACACGCTGCCCGGCGGCGAAGCGTTGATCATCGACTGCGGATCGGTTCCGACCGGAATCGCGATGCCCTGGCAGGGCTTCGCCGTACCGGGGCCGGTCGGACCGAGCTGGGCCGCGGCAGCCGCCGGTGGAGCGGTCGGCACGGTGACTGTGGTCGTCGCATCGGGCTTCGACGGCGCACCACCGGAGTCGGAGCAGCCCGCCAGCAGTAACGCCAGCACGGCTACACCTGCCGCGACACCATGCCTCATCTACGTCCCTTCAACCCGTCCCCGGCGAACAAGATCTGCGAGAGACTACCCGCCCGCCGACGGTGTGGTTCAGGTGAGGGCGGATCAGCTCAGATACGTGTCGCGCGCGAGGTTGTAGGCCAGGTCCTGTGCGACCTCCAGGGCTTCATCTTCGTCGAGCCGGTGCCGGACGACCAGCTCGGCCAGGTAACCGGCGTCGATACGACGGGCCAGGTCGTGCCGAGCGGGGATGGACAGGTACGCGCGGGTGTCGTCGACGAACCCGGAGGTGTTGTAGAAGCCGGCGGTCTCGGTGACCAGCTCGCGGTACCGGCGCATCCCGTCCGGGCTGTCCAGGAACCACCACGGGGCTCCGAGCCGTACGGCTGGATAGACCCCCGCCAACGGCGCGAGCTCGCGGGAGTAGACGGTCTCGTCGACGGTGAACAGCACCAGCCGGAAGCCAGGCACATGCCCGAACCGCTCGAGCAACGGCCGCAGCGACCGGGTGAACTCGGCCGCGACCGGGATGTCGTGCCCCTGGTCCGGCCCGTACGTCGCATAGATGGCCGGGTCGTGGTCACGCAGCACGCCCGGGTGCAGTTGCATCACCAGACCGTCTTCGGCCGACATCACCGCCGACTGGTAGAGCATGTGCCCGGCGAACGCGGCTGCGTCCTCGACGCTCGCTTCGCCCTTCAACGCCGTCGCGTAGATGCGCTTCGCCTCTTCATCGGACAGGGGTACGGCGGCCGCGCTCAGGTGCCCGTGGTCGGTCGCCCGCGCGCCTGCCGCGATGAAGGCCTGCCGACGCTGCCGGATCGCCTGGAGGTAGCCGTCGTACGTCTCGGTGTCCGTGTCGGCCAACGCACCCAGCTGCTGGGTCAGCTCCGGCCAACCGGGTCGATCAAGATGTACGACGGCGTCCGGCCGGAAGGTCGGGATCACGCGGCCGGGTAGGTCGGCCGCGAGCTTCGCGTGCTGGGCGAGGTCGTCGGTCGCCGCGTCCGTGGTCGAGATGAGCTCGATGTTGAAGCGGTCGAGCAGCGCCCGCGGCCGGAACTCAGGCTCGGCGATCCGCGCCGAGATCTGGTCGTACAGCTCGTCCGCCGTCTCCGCCGAAGGCTGCGTCGTCACCCCCAGCACCTCAGCAAACTCATGCTCCAACCAATACCGACTAGGCGCCCCCCGAAACAGACGCCAGTTCGAACAAAACACCCGCCAAACCTCCCGCGGTTCCACCATTTGTTCTGTGGTGGTTGTGCGACGGGGGAGCCCGAGGTGGTCCGGCGAGATGCCCTGGGAGATGAGCATGCGGGTGACGTAGTGGTCGGGGACGACCAGCAGGTCGGCTGGGTTGCTGAACGGCTCGTTGTGTGCGAAGAGCCCGATGTCGACGTGACCGTGCAGGCACAGCAGCGGCAGGTCCTTGGTTGAGGCGTGGATCCGGCGGGCGACGTCCCGCGCCTCGCCGGCGGGGAACGCGCGGTCGGGATGAGGCTGCAGAGCCTTCGGCATGGGATGTCCTCCGGTGTAGATGCGGCTGCAACAAACTCTGCAAAGGATTGCAGTCCTTCGTGCCGTTCTACAAGGGCCTGTCCACGGACGTCTTGACACAGGACTGCAACCGATTGCAGACTCAACCTAGACCGCGAGCGGAGGGGAACTGTGCCTGCGACGATTCGCGATGTGGCCCGGCTTGCGGGCGTGTCGCCGTCCACGGTGTCGAGGACGCTCTCGCTGCCGGCGATGGTCAACGCCTCCACCCGGGCCCGCGTCTCCGCCGCGGTCGAGCGGCTCGGGTACGAGCCGAACCGCGCCGCCCGCGGTCTGATCACCGGCCGCACCGGCACCATCGGCCTGGTCGTACCGGACCTGGCCAACCCGTTCTTCAGCAGCATCGCCAAGGGCGTGCAGGCTCGCGCCCGTCGATCCGACGTGGCCGTCTTCGTCGCGGACACCGACGAGGACGCGGTCGCCGAGGTGGGTCTGGTCCGCGCGCTGTCCAAGCAGGTCGACGGCGTGGTGCTCTGTTCGCCGCGCGCGGGTGACGACGACCTGGCCACGATCGCGCAAGACACCAAGGTCGTCCTGGTCAATCGCGCGGCCGCGGGCATCGCCGGTGTCAGCTACGACAACGAGGGCGGTATGCGCCAGGCGGTCGCCCACCTCGTGGCGCTCGGCCACCGCCGGATCGCCTGGGTGGGTGGACCCGCGACGTCCTGGTCGACCCAGCATCGCGGCGTCGGCCTGCGGAACGCGGTCGAGCAGCACCGGGCCAAGGTAGTTGCGGTCGGCAACTTCGCGCCGACCTACGAAGGTGGGATGGCGGCGGCCGACCAGGTCGTCGCGGTCGGCGCCACCGCCGTCGTTACCTACAACGACCTGGTCGCGATCGGGCTGCTGGCGCGCGTGCATGCGCGGGGGATCTCGGTGCCCGGCGACCTCAGCGTGGTCGGCGTCGACGACATCGCCATGGCTCAGATGGCCAGGCCGGCGCTGACCACGGTCCGAATGCCGAAGCAGGAAGCGGGACGGATAGCGGTCGAGCTACTGCTGGCCCTGCTCGACAATCCGGACGGCACCCTCGACAGCACTATCACCCTGCACGGCGAGCTTATCGTCCGTGATTCCACTGGCCCTTCGCCCCGAAAGGTGTCGTAGCTTGACCAGGCTAAGTCTCACCAATCTGCCCATCACGCCTGAGGTCGACCCGCGCTCATTGTCGGTCGGCATCGTTCATCTCGGACTCGGCGCCTTCCACCGCGCCCACCAGGCCGTGATCACCGAGCGGGCGGCGCACCTCAGCGGCGAGACGCGGTGGGGCATCGCCGGGGTGAGCCAGCGCTCCACCACCGTCCGCGACCAGCTGGCACCCCAAGACGGTCTGTACGCCGTTCTGGAGAAGGGAGTCGGGGCGCAGTCGCTCGAGGTGATCGGCAGCATCCGCGAGGTTCTGACGGCTCCCGAGGACCCGGACGCCGTCGTCGCGCGGATCGCCGATCCGGCGGTGGCGGTCGTGACGCTGACCGTGACCGAGAAGGGCTATCGGGCCGCCGGATCCGGGCTCGACCTCAACGACCCCGAGATCCAGGCTGACCTGACGGGACGTCCGCCACGGACCGTCGTCGGTCAGTTGGCCGCTGGGCTGGCGCGCCGCGACGAACCCCTGACGATCGTGTCCTGCGACAACCTGGTTGCCAACGGCCCGTTCCTGCGCAAGATCGTGGCGGAGTACTTCGATGCCCTGGGCAAGGTGCCGGACATCTTCGATGCGACCGGGTTTCCGGCGAGCATGGTCGATCGGATCGTGCCGGCGACCACAGACGCGGATCGGGACGAGGTGGCCCGGTTGCTCGGCGTACGCGATGAGGCGGCGGTGGTCACCGAGCCCTTCCTGCAGTGGGTGATCGAGGACGAGTTCACTTCTGCGCGGCCGGCGTGGGAGCTGGCCGGCGCGGTGTTCACCGGAGATGTCGCGCCGTGGGAGCAAGCGAAACTACGGATGCTGAACGCCACCCACTCGATGCTCGCCTACCTCGGCGCGCTGCGTGGCTACGAGACCATCGCCGAGGCGGTCCGCGACGAGGAGTTGGCCGGCCTCGCCGGGGCGTTGATGACCGAGGACGTCGTACCGACGCTGTCGCCGCCTGATGGGCTGGATCTCGCGGAGTACGGCGCGTCTGTGCTGGAGCGGTTCGCCAACCCGGCGTTGAAACACCGGACTGCCCAGGTTGCGATGGACGGCTCGGTGAAGCTGCCGGTGCGCATGCTCGGCACGGTTCGCGATCGACTGGCGGCGGGCGCCGGGCCGCGGGTCATCTCGCTCGCGGTCGCCGCGTGGATGGTCTACGTGTCGGAGACACCCACTGTCGACGACCCACAAGCCGACCGGCTCAAGTCCGCCCTCGCGGGCAAGACCGAACCGGCCGCCGTGGTGGACGCGCTGCTCGGTGTGGACTCGATCTTCACGCCGGACCTGCGCGACTCGGCGGTGTTCCGCGACCTGCTGGTCGAGCACGTCAGCCGGTTGTCGGGACGATCGTAAGGACGCCGGTCGCGCTCACGATCGCCTTCCCGATCCGGAACGCGCTCGACGTGTCCTGACCGGTCTGGCGCCACTCCGGTGCCGTGTACCACTCGCCGGTGCGCTGGAACCGTTCAGCGGTGAGGCTGTCGAGGATGTAGGTGTTGCTGTTCAGCGTGACCTCGCCGGCCGGGATGACGGCGCCGGAGTTCTGCACCATGCCGGTCGCGGTGGTGCCGCCGCGCATCGTCACCTGGTTGCCGGAGACAACAATGTCGCGGAGCACGTTCTTGCCCCACGGGCCGCTGCCGCGGGTCCGGGACTGGATCGAGATGCCGTTCACGTTGTTCGCGACCACGTTGTCGCGGATCTTCACGTGCGAGGACGTGTTGACGTTGATTCCGCCGCCGTCCCACAGCGACGTGCCGGAGCCGCGGCCGGTGCCGAAGCCGTTGCCGCTGACCACGTTGTCCTCGATCACGCCGTTGCGGCCGATCTCGAACCGGATCCCGTCCGCCGCGTTGTCGACGATCTGGTTGTGATCCAGTGACCGGGAGTCGTCGTACGCGTCGCTCCACAATCCGACACCGCGGTTGGCCTTGATCAGGTTGCCGGTGACCGAGCCGCCGTTCGACCAGGTGGTCTTGATCCCGCCCGACTCCCAGTCGGCGATCCAGAAACCGTCGGTGTTGTTCCCGGTCACCTCGTTGGCGGAGATCGTGCCGCGGGCCGTGCTGTACTGCCCGACGCCGAGCTGTCCGTTGTTGCGGACCAGGTTCTTCTCCAGGACGGCGCCGTCCGCGTTGACCAGCATCGCGCCGACTGCGTGGTTCCAGCGGATGTCGTTCGCGAACACCTTCCAGCCCAGGCCGAGCTCGATCGCGCCGCTCTGCGGCGGTGTCGCGAAGTGCTCGATGGTCAGGCCGCGAACGACGACGCCACTCGCGCCGGACTCGATCGCCGTCGGCGTCTTCGACATCTCGACCGCGTGGCCCTGCGGGTTGTCGCCGACGTAGATCAGGTTCGCCGCGTAGTCGGAGTAGAAGGTGCCAGGGGCAACTTTGTCGCGGGTGGCGACGCGGGTCAGATGATTGCCGTCCAGGAAGACCTGCTCGCGCAGATAGCAGATGTTCGCCTTGTTGTCCTCGCACTGCCCGGTCTGCGCGTACGCCGGGGGCAGGGCTCCCGTGGTCACCCAGTCGCCGGCGGATCCGACCCACTTGGTGAGCGGGACCGACCCGGTGAGTACGGCGCCTTCGTCGCTGCCGAGGACCTGGTTGGCCTTGGGGTGGATCGGCTCGGCGATCCGGTGCAGGCCGGCGGTGAAGCAGAACGTCGTACCGGTCGGTGCGGCGTCGACGAGCTGCGCGGCGTCCTGGTCAGGCTTGATCGTGACGCCGGAGCAGGCCGGAGCCTGCGAAGGGCCGGCCGGATAGTCGGCACCGGGTGGTGGGGGAGGTGTGGGCTCGTCGTCGGTCACCAGTCCGGGCAACAGGTCGACCGGGACCGGGGTGTTGTCCTCGGCGTTGTACGGCGAGGACTGTGCGGGCAAGGTGCTGGCGGCAACGGCAAAGGTGCCGACTGCAACGATTGCCACGAGGGCGGTAGCTGTCTTCATCGCGGAGCCTCCGGGGGCACGGGGCAAGCCGTGGAGCGCACCCCCCAAGGCGCGGCTTCGGACAGCAGATTACTACCACCTCAGGTAGTCAGGGCAATACGTTCCGCACAAATAATGTTGCGTTTGGCAATCGATCGCCGCACCTGGTCACGGATTGTTGCCCTCATCACCGAACCGTCACGCACTGCGGTCAGTTCGCGAGGAAGGTGCCGACCGTGTCGAGGCCGGCGCCCTGCCAGCCGGCCGCGGTCAGCTTGGCGCCGAACCGGGCGAACCGGGCGGCGCCGAGCGCGTCCAGTACGTACTTGTTGCCGCTGAACACCACTTCGCCGGCCGGCACCGCGGCCCCGGCGTTCTGCACCATCCCGGTCGCCTGGGTCCCGCTGGTCATCTCGATCGTGTTGCCGGCGACGGTGACGTCCCGCAGCAGGTAGGTGCCCCAGGGACCGGTGCCGCGGGTGCGGGACTGGATCGTGACGCCGTTGACGTTGCCGGACACCTTGTTCCCGCGGACGGTCACGCCGGACGAGGTGTTGATGTTGATCCCGCCGCCGTCCCACAGCGACGTACCGGATCCGCGGCCGGTGCCGAACCCGTTGCCGCTGACAACGTTGTTCTCGATCGTCCCGTTCCGGCTGATCTCGAACCGGATCCCGTCCGCGGCGTTGCCGATGATCTGGTTGGAGCTGATCACCCGGCCGTCGTCGGCGACGTCGGCCCACATCCCGATCCCCCGGTTGGCCTTGATCGTGTTACCGCTGACCGTGCCCGAGGACCGGGTCGACTTGATCCCGCCGGACTCCCAGTCGGCGATCCAGAAGCCGTCGGTGTTGTTGGAGCTGATCACGTTCCTGGTCACGGCGGCCGCGGCCGAGGCGTACTGCCCGAGTCCGAGTTGGCCGTTGTGGTGGATCAGATTCTTGTCCACCTTGGTCTTGTTCGCCTGCACCAGCATCACGCCGACGGCGTGGTTCCAGCGGACGTCGTTCGCGGTCACCGTCCAGCTCGGCCCGGACACGAGCGCTCCGGCCTGTGGTGCGCTGGCGAAGTGCTCGATGGTCAGACCGCGGACGACGACGCCCGCGGCGTTCGACTCGATGGCGGTCGCGGTCTTCGACATCTCCACGGTGTGGCCGGTGGGGTTGCTGCCCAGGTAGATCGCGTCGCCCGCGTAGTCGGCGAAGAAGGAGCCCGGGGCAACTTTCGCGAGACTCGACACCCGGGTCAGATGCGTCCCGTCGAGGAAGACCTGTTCGCGCAACGAACAGATGTTGGCGACGTTGTCTTCACACTGCCCGCTGAGCCCGTACGCCGGTGGCAGCGCACCACGCACCACCCAGTTCGCACCGGACGCCGTCCAGCCGGTCAGCGGGACCGATCCGGTCAGGACGGCTCGCTGGGCAGACGCGAGCACCTGGTTCGCCTTCGGGCGCAGGGTCTGGCTGATGCGATGCAGGCCGGCGGCGAAGCAGAACGTCGTACCGGCGGGCTTGGCGCTGATGATCGACTGGGCGTTCTGGCCGGGCTGGATCACCACTCCACTGCAGGGACCGGCGACCGCGGGGCCCGCCTCGTCCGAGCTCACGGTCTCGACCGGCGGCGCGGTAGGTGTCGTAGTGGGAGTGGCCGTGGGCTTCGTCGGGGTGGTCGACGGCTTCGCGGTGGTCTTGCCCGAGCCGGGCCGCTTCGACGGAGTGCTGTTGCCCTTGGGCGCTGAGGTCGCCGTGGGAGTGGCTTTCGGCTTGCGGTGCGAGGGCAGAACGCCGGAGGTGCCGGGATCGCTGACGACGCGTGACCTGGCCGCGGTTGTGGCGTTGTTCTCGGTGGCGATGACCGGGAGCGCGACAGTAACAACGGCGAGCGCGGCAGCGATGAGCGCTGCGAACCACAACTTCCTCAAAGCATTGCTCCCTGAAACCAGGTGTAGCCACCGCGAGACTTAAGGTAGTGCCATGCGGGTCGCCATGTTGCACAACCGTTACCGGACGGGTCAACCCAGTGGTGAGAACACTGTCGTCGCGCAAACGGTTGATTTATTGGGTAACTCAGGACATGAGATCGACCTGTACGTGCGAAACAGCGACGATATCGCCGCCATGAGCCGGAAAGATCGCGCACTGTTACCGGTCCGCTCCGTGTGGTCATTTTCGGCGGAACGCGATTTAACACATCTATTGCAGGAGAATCGGCCGGACGTGGTGCACGTGCACAACACGTTCCCGCTGTTCAGCCCGTCGGTGCTGCGCGCGGCGTCCCGGCTGGACCTGCCGGTGGTCGCGACCCTGCACAACTTCCGGCTCCTGTGTGCGAATGCGGTCCTGCAGCGTGACGGCCGGCCGTGCGAGTCCTGCATCGGCAAGCTTCCGCTCGCTGCGGTGCGGCACAGCTGCTACCGGGAGTCGCGCGTCCAGACGTTGCCCTTGGCCACCAGTATCGGCATCCACAACAGCCTGCATACCTGGCAGCGCTACGTCGCCACGTTCGTCGTGCCGTCGGAGTTCGTGAAGGAGCGGTACGTCGCAGCCGGGTACGACCCGGAGCTGTTCGTGGTGAAGCCGCACGCCGTCCCGCCCTCGGGCGCGGTGCGCAGCGGTGCGGGCGACGCGGTGGTCTTCCTGGGCCGGCTGGTCGAGGACAAGGGCTTCGCGGATCTCTTGCGGGCCTGGGATTCCTCGCTCGGCACGCTGGTCGTCGTCGGCGACGGTCCGCTCCGCGCCGAGGCCGAGGCGAGGGCCCGGCGGGACCTGTCCGTTCAGGTGCTTGGTCAACTACCGTGGGCGGACGGCATGGAAGTGCTCCGGTCAGCGCGCGTCGCCGTCGTACCGGCGCGTTCGTATGAGACCTTCGGTCTCGTGGTGGTGGAAGCATTCGCGCACGGCGTGCCGGTGGTCGCGTCCCGGCTCGGAGCACTGGCGGAGCTGGTCGATGACGGGGAGACCGGCGCGTTGTTCGAGGCCGGCGACACCGAGGGACTGCGGAAGGCCATGGGGTTGCTGGCCGAGCCGGAGACTTCGATAACCTTCGGCGAGCGAGCCCGACAGGTCTATCTCGAGCGCTTCACTCCGGAGCGTGACCTTCTGGCCACGGAGAGGATTTACACCGATGCGATCGCCCGGCACGCCGACGGCGGCCGGACCCGACAGGGACGCTGGGCGGGCCGTGCCAGGACGGTATAAGGTCGCGCCTGACGCGGGGGGTCGCGTCGGCCCGGTTTCACAGACCACCGGCTCATTGACGAACGGCTCTCTCGCGGAGCTGCAGGGGGATGGAAGCTTGCCGCGGATCGGATGTCTGGCCGGGGTCTTCGACCTGTTCCACGTCGGCCATGTCGATGTGCTCGAGCGAGCGCGCGAGGGCTGTGACCGGCTGGTCGTCGGCGTGCTGACCGACGAGTGGGCGATGCAGGCCTGGGGAGCGCGGCCGTTCGTGCCGCTGCCGGAGCGGGCCCAGATCGTCGGGCACCTGCGGTGCGTGGACGAGGTGGTCGAGGTCGATCGTGTTGGCGCCGCGTGGCTGACCGGCGTGGTCGGGGCGCGGACCATGTTCGCGGCCAGTGGCATGGACGGCGTGCTGGGCGAGGACGAGCTGGCCGGGATCCCTGCCGAGCTGATCAGCGTCCTGCCGGTCGGCCGCGGCTCACGCAGCCCGATCCTGCGCGCCGCCATCGACCAACGGCAATCCCGCAGCTCGGTCGCATGAGTTCGTTGCGGGAGACGGTGGCGCAGCTGTCGCGGGCGCAGAAGTCGTCGGCGGGGACTCCGGCGTACTCGCGGTTCGTCAACCGGCGGATCGGGCGTGTGTTCGCTGCGGCGGCGTTCCTCGGTCATCGGACGCCCAACCAGGTGAGTCTGGCCAGTGGCTTCTGCTCGCTGGTCGGCATCGTGCTGGTGGCGACACTGCGGCCGTCGTTCGGGATGGCGCTCGCGGTGACCGCGCTGCTGGTGCTCGGATACGGCCTCGACTCGGCCGACGGACAGTTGGCACGCTTGCGCGGCGGTGGCTCACCGCTCGGCGAGTGGCTGGACCACATGATCGACTCGATCAAGATCGTGCTGCTGCACAGCGCCGTACTGATCTCGTTCTTCCGCTTCGATGACTTCAGCAACGAGTTGTTGCTGCTGATCCCGCTCGGCTACGTCTGCATGTCGTCGGTGTTGTTCTTCGGGCTGATCCTGATCGACCAGCTGCGCCGGCGGCACGGCGGAGCGCCGAAACCCAACGAGCGTGGGGATTCCGTGCTCAAGTCGTTGCTGATCGCACCGACCGACTACGGCGTCCTGTGCCTGATCTTCCTGACCTTCGGCACGCCGACGCTCTTCATTGCCCTGTACGGCGCTCTGCTCGCGGCGAACCTGTTGTTCCTGGTGGCCGCGATCGCGAAGTGGTACCGGGAGATGGCGGCGCTGCAACCGGCGGAGGGTGGCTGATGGCGCCGGTGATGGGCACCGTCGGCTACGCGCCCGGGGTGTACGACATGTTCCATATCGGCCACCTGAACATCTTGCGCCGGGCTCGCGAGCACTGCGACCACCTGATCGCCGGCGTGGTCGAGGACGACGTGGTCGCGCGGATCAAAGGGCGTCCGCCGGTGGTCCCGCACGACGAGCGGATGGAAGTGATCCGAGCGCTTGATCTGGTCGACGAGGTGGTCAGCGACTGGTCCAGCGACAAGTTCGAGATGTGGAAACAGCTGCGGTACGACATTCTCTTCAAAGGTGATGACTGGAAGGGCACCGAGAAGGGGATGAGACTGGAGAGGCTGCTCGGTGAGGTCGGCGCGGAGGTGCACTACTTCCCGTACACGGCTTCGACGTCCAGCACCGATCTGCGCAGGCTTCTGGAGGGGATGAGCTGATGCCGGCCCGGCCGAAGGTCTTACTCAGTGCCTACGCGTGCCGGCCGCAGGGTGGTTCGGAGCCGGGGGCCGGTTGGGCCTGGGCGAAGGCGGCCGCGCGGGACCACGACGTGTGGCTGCTGACCCGCGGCAAGTTCGCGCACGAGATCGCTGCTGAGCTGGCGATCCGGCCGGTTCCGTCGTTGACCGTCGTACCGCTCGAGCTTCCGAAGTGGGTCCTGCGGCTGCGGCGGCGGCCGTCGGATGTGTACTGGTATTACCCGTTGTGGCAGGGGTTGGCGCGTCGTACGGCGACCCGGCTCCATGCGGAGCAGACGTTCGATGTGATCCATCACTTGACCTTCGCGGTCGACTGGATGCCCGCCGGGGTGGTCGGGGAGTCGTCGGCGCGGGTGATCTGGGGACCGGTCGGTGGATCGACGACCGCGCCGCTGTCGATGGCGAACTGGCTCGGCGGCCGTGGGGTCGTGGCCGAGCTCGTCCGGCGTACGTACACAGGGATCCGGCGCCGGATCACCGGCCGGAAGCTGGCCCAGAGCGCCGACCTGATGGTTGCCCAGAACAACGATGTTGCCGAGGTGTTCCGGCCGTACGCGCGCGAGATCGTCGTTCAGCCGAACGTCGCGATCCGCCGCTTCACCGCGTCCGGCCCGTATGAGCCTTTCGGTGCCCCCGGCATCAAAACGGCGTTGTTCGTCGGACGGTTGATCCCGTGGAAGGGTGTGCTGCTCGCGATCAGTGCGCTGGCCCGACCGGAGGCGTCGAGCTGGGAGCTCCGGATCATCGGCGACGGTCCGGACTGGCGCCGCGCGGAGCGGCTCGCCGAGGAGCTCGGCGTTCGCGATCGGGTCGAGTTCACCGGCCAGCTCCCGCGGGAGGACGTCCTCGCCGCGATGTTCCGCGCTGATGCCCTCCTGGCCCCGGCGCTGCGGGAAGCCGCCGGTTGGGCCGTGACCGAGGCCCTCGCCTCAGGCTGCCCGGTGGTCTGCGTCAACCGCGGCGGCCCGGCCGTCATCGTCGGCCCCGGCGAAGGCGTCGCCGTCCCCTGGCAGGGCGACGTAGTAGGAGAACTCGCCAAAGGCCTGGCGTCCCTCCACACCCGAATCACCCCGGTAGACCGCTGGGGCCCCGACCGCCTCCCCGAAATCCTCGCCACCTGGTACGCCCCCGCAAAGGTCTCCCACTAACCCAGACCCGCCCGACCCACCCCGACCCACCCCACCCCGACCCACCCCACCCCGACCCACCCCACCCCGACCCACCCACCCCACCCGGTCCCCCTCCCTCCCACCCCCATTTGAGGGGCCGGCCCCTCAAATTTAGGGGGGCGGACGCAGATTCTCGCCGCGCAACCCACAAACTCAGGGGTCAGCCTCTGAGCTTGTGATGGGCTTGTGATGGGCTGTGGGACTGGGTTATCCACAGGGGCGGGAGGACAGGCGGCGGGCGGCGGGTCGATTCGGCCATGCTGGGTGGATGAATCCGATGCTGAAGCTGGTTTCGTCCAGCCAGGGCGGGGTGTTCAGCCGGAGTCAGGCCTTGAACTGCGGGTACACGCCACAACAGATACGTGACCGTCTCCAGTCCGGTCGGTGGGAACGCATTCGCCACGGCCGGTACGCCGAAGTCGTAGACCTGAGCGCATTTCCGGCCTGGGATCGGCAACTGCATAAGCATCGGCGCCTCGTCCACGCGGCGATGCACTCGGTCCGACCCGGGTCCTTCGTCGTCAGCCACCAGTCGGCGCTCGTTCTGCATCAATCGCCGCATTGGGCCATCGACTTGTCCGAAGCCCACCTGAGCCGGCTGGACGAGCGAAGGCACAGCGGTCCGGTGGCGGGGATCCGGTATCACCGGGGCCGCCTGTTACCCGCCGACCTGACTGAATGCGACGGCCTACCAGTCACAACGTTGGCCCGGGCCGTGGTGGAAACAGCCTGTACGACGTCCTTCGAGGCCGCGGTGGTGTTCATCGATGCCGCGTTCCGGAATCACGCGGTCGGCGACGAAGAACTGCTGAGGATCCTGGATGCGACGGAGTTTTGGGCGGGCAGCCCAACCGCCCGGCTGGCGATCGGTTTCGGTGACGGCCGGTCGGAGTCTGTCGGCGAGTCGCGACTGCGGGTGCTGATGCACAACCACGGTCTGCCGACGCCGGAGCTGCAGGTTGGGTACGAAGATGAGGACGGTTTCGTCGGCCGGGTCGACTTCGACTTTCCGGGGTACGAAACAATCGTCGAGTTCGATGGGATGCTGAAGTACGCCGAGGGATCGCCCGAGGTGCTGATCCGGGAGAAGGCCCGTGAGGACCGACTGCGGGCTCTGGGTTTGCAGGTTGTCCGGACCACCTGGTCCGATTTCGAGCACCCTTCCCGGGTTGCCGGCCGCATCCGGTCTGCCCTGAGTCGTTCACGTCGTACCCCCTAACACTCCAGCCCGCCGCACCGACGGCCGGAACACCACCGCGTGAGCACAGCGCGCCGCGTCACGCACTTTCAGGGGTCGGCCCCTGAAAGTGTGGGTGTGGCATCCGAAATTCGAGGGTGCAAGCCCCCACGTGAGGGGTCGGCCCCTGAAATGGGACGCGGAGCCGCGGAGCCGCGGAGCCGCGGAGCCGCGGGGCCGCGGGGCCGCGGGGCCGGAGCGCTGGGCGGTGGGCGGTGGGCGCGCCGGCGGGCACGGCGGTGGGCGGGCCGGCGGGCGGGGCGCCGAGGGCTGAGCGGCCGGCCCGCGGGCCGGTGGGTGGGTGAGGGTGGTTAGTCGCGGGCGGTTTTTCCTGGCAGGGCGAGCATGCGGTCGAGGGCGAGTTTGGCGTACTTCTCGGTGTCGGCGTCGACCTTGATGGGGTTGACGACGTGGCCGGCGACCAGGTTCTCGAGGGCCCAGACGAAGTGGGGGAGGTCGATGCGGTTCATCGTGGCGCAGTAGCAGACCGTCTTGTCCAGGAACACGATGTTCTTGTCGGTGTGCTGCTTGGCCAGCCGTTGGACCAGGTTGAGCTCGGTGCCGACGGCCCACGACGTACCGGGCTCGGCGGTCTCGAGGGTCTGGATGATGTATTCGGTCGAGCCGACCAGGTCCGCCTTCGTGACGACCTCGTGCTGGCACTCGGGGTGGACGATCACGTTGACGCCTGGGACGCGCGCCCGGACGTCGTCGACCGCGGCGGCGGTGAATCGACCGTGCACCGAGCAGTGTCCGCGCCACAGGATCATCTTGGCCGCGGCCAACTGCTCGCGGGTCAGCCCGCCGCCCGGCTTGTGCGGGTCGTACACGACGCATTCGTCGAGCGAGATGCCCATCTTCAGTACGGCGGTGTTGCGGCCGAGGTGCTGATCCGGCAGGAACAGCACCTTCTCGCCCTGCTCGAAGGCCCACTCGAGCGCGGTGTCGGCGTTGCTCGACGTACAGACCGCGCCGCCGTTGCGGCCGCAGAAGGCCTTGATGTCGGCGCTGGAGTTCATGTAGGTGACGGGCACGGTGACGTCCGCGACCCCGGCGTCGGCGAGGGCGTCCCAGGCCGCCTCGACCTGCTGGATCCGGGCCATGTCCGCCATCGAGCACCCGGCCGCGAGGTCCGGCAGGATCACGGTCTGGTTCTCGTTGGTGAGGATGTCGGCGGACTCGGCCATGAAGTGCACACCACAGAACACGATGTACGGCGCGTCCGGCCGGTTGGCCGCGTCGCGGGCCAGCTTGAACGAGTCACCGGTCACGTCCGCGAACTGGATCACCTCGTCGCGCTGGTAGTGGTGTCCCAGTACGAACACCTGGTCACCCAGCGCGGCCTTGGCCTTCAGCGCCCGCTCGACCAGATCCGGGTCGGAGGCCGGTGGCAGTGCGCCCGGGCACTCGACACCACGCTCGGAGTGCGGATCGGTGCTCTGACCCAGGAACAGCAACGGGAGGGACTTGGACCCCTCTGCGATCGTCGTCACATCACACATCGTGCCACGCCGCACCCCTCACCCCGCGTGGTACACATCACTGCCCAAACTGTGAAATTAACGCCTCACCCGAGCTGGATAGGAACGAGAGCGTTGCTGGCCACACCCGCCATGAGTGCCAGCTGGCCGTTGGGGGCGATCTCGAGGTCCCTCGCATTCGTCTCGAGCGGGACGGTCGTAGTGACGGCGTCGGTGGTGGTGTCGATGACCTCCAGCTCCGAGTGGATGTCCATCGGCTTGTCCGAGCCGTACACACCCGCCACGTAGATCTGCTGTCCGTCCGGGGTCATCGCCATCGCGTCGGTCGTCCCCTTGACCGGGATCTTCCCGACGACGGCGAGACTGGCGGCGTCGACCACGGAGACGAAGTTGGGCCGGTCCAGTTCGCTGGTGTGGTACGAGACGAAGATTCGCTTCCCGTCCGGTGTCACGACCACGTCGTCAGGCGTCTCTCCAGGCAACGTAAGGGTTTTGACCACCTTGCCGGTGACCGTGTTGACCACCGTCACCGCGTTGATCGGCTCACCGGTCGACTGTGCGCTGGTCAGGTATACGCGCTTGCCGTCGGGTGAGAGGGCGATGCCACCCCGGGTCCCGAGCGGCACATCCACGATCTGATCCACGCGGCGTTTGCGGACATCGATGCGTACGACGCCGTCGCCGTCGC
Source organism: Kribbella sp. NPDC055071 (assembly GCF_053608045.1). Taxonomy (NCBI): domain Bacteria; kingdom Bacillati; phylum Actinomycetota; class Actinomycetes; order Propionibacteriales; family Kribbellaceae; genus Kribbella; species Kribbella sp. NPDC055071. Next base: position 51,118 of record NZ_JBSGUS010000004.1, on the reverse strand, counting down.
TCGCGGCGTACAGGTACCGGCCGTCCGGCGCGACGACGAGGTCCTCCAACGAACTGCCGTCGAACTCGACCTTGCCGAGCTGGGACCGGTTCGAGGTGTCGAAGATGCGCACACCCCCGTCCCCGGCGAGGTAGGCCTGCTTGCCGTCCGGGCTGAACCGGACCTGCTTCCCGCCTTCGAAGATGAAGGCCACCGTATCGATCGTCTTGCGGCTCTGCAGATCGACGACAGTCAGGTCCTCGGGGTTGGCGACGTACGCGAACCTGCTGTCCGGCGTGATCGCCACCGACCAGACCTCGTGCGCGCTCGGAATCGATTCGCCGACCCGAGGCGTCGGCTTCGGCGTGGCGCTGGGCGGACTCGACGCGTTGGTCTTGTCGGTCTGCCCGCTGCACCCGCCCACAGCGAGCCCAACCACCAGTACCGCAGCCAGCGTCCGACGCACAGTCATCAATCCATCCCGTCCAGTCACCCCCCAGATCATGCCGTCCGAGCGGGCCGTCCGGGCGACGGTTGCAGGAAGTGGCAGCGCCGGTCTGGTTGCGGGGGTGGACGGGATGCCTGATCTGCGGGTGAGGTGCGGGAGGATGGGCGGCATGCGGATTCTGATTGCGCCGGACAAGTTCGCGGGCACGTTGACGGCCGTTGAGGCGGCTGCGGCGATCGAGGAGGGGTGGCGGCGGAAGGACCCGAACGCCGAGGTGCTGGTGGCGCCGATGGCCGACGGTGGACCGGGCTTCATCGACGTGCTCTCCGCGGTGGTCGACGGGACGCTGTTGTCGGTCACCGTCCGTGGCCCGCTCGGCGACGACACCCCGGCGACGGTGCTGGTGGCGGGGGAGACGGCGTACGTCGAAAGCGCGCAGGCGTGCGGGTTGCACCTGGTCGAGCCGAAGCTGCGGCGGCCGGAGGACGCGACGACGTACGGCGTGGGTCAGCTGATCGCGGCCGCGGTCGACGCGGGGGCGAAGCGGATCATCCTCGGACTCGGCGGGTCCGGGACGAACGACGCCGGCGCCGGCCTGCTCGCCGCACTCGGCGCGACCGCCGTCGGAGCCCCAGCAGCCGGAGCCCCAGCAACCGGATCTACGGCAGCCGGATCTACGGCGGCCGGCAGTCTCGAGTCGGGGGCCGCGGGTCTCGCCGCGCTGACGGCGGTGGATCTGGAGCCGGCACTGACGCGGGTCGCCGGGATCGAGTTCGTCGCGGCGAGTGACGTGGAGAATCCGATGCTCGGGCTGCGCGGCGCGACCAGCGTGTTCGGCAAACAGAAGGGCATCACCGACGACCGCAAGCCGGTGGTCGACGGCTGGTTGACGAACTTCGCCGAGCTGGCCGACCGCAAGACCGCGGACAAGAAGGGTGCCGGCGCGGCCGGTGGACTCGGTTACGCGCTGTTGCTGCTCGGTGCCGAGCGCGTCTCGGGGATCGACCTGGTCGCGGACCTGACCGGGCTGAAGGAGAAGGCGGCACAGGTCGATCTCGTCCTCAGCGGCGAGGGTGCGTTCGACTTCCAGTCCCGCGACGGCAAGGTGATCGCCGGAGTCGCCAAGGTCGCGAACGACGCGATGCGGCCCTGCGTCGTCCTGGCCGGGAAGGTCCAGATCGGCGCCCGGGAGATGCGGACGATGGGCGTGGAGTCGGCGTACTCGCTGGTCGAGCTGGTCGGGGAGGAGCGGGCTTTCGCGGACCCGCACGGCTCGCTCGCGGCGGTCGCGGAGCGGGTCGCCCGCACCTGGGCGCGCTGAAGAGTAACGAGACGGGTAGTTGATCCTGGAAATTGGTGTGCGACCATGGGAATGATCGTGGATCGGATGCTGTTGGTCCGCGATGACAGCGGATTTTCCGTGCCTGCCGTGGTGCGGGCAGGCACTTGAGAGATGACTGGAGTCAGGAATGACTGAAGCGCAGACCGAGCAGGCCGTCGCCACGGGTGTGATCCTCACCGATGGAGCCGCCGCCAAGGTGAAGGCGCTGCTCGAGCAGGAAGGCCGCGACGACCTCGCGCTGCGGGTCGCCGTTCAGCCGGGTGGATGCTCCGGGCTGCGGTACCAGCTGTTCTTCGACGAGCGCGAGCTCGACGGCGACGTGGTGGCCGGCTTCGGTGGCGTGAATGTCGTCACCGACCGGATGAGCGCGCCGTACCTCAAGGGTGCGTCGATCGACTTCGTGGACACGATCGAGAAGCAGGGCTTCACGATCGACAACCCGAACGCGACCGGCTCCTGCGCCTGCGGCGACTCGTTCAACTGAGTCTCTGATCGAAGCCCCCGCACCAGGTGGTGCGGGGGCTTCGTCATGCCCGGACTAGTGTGCGCCGCAGCTAATGAATAGCGTTTTCGCGGGCTCGCCTCGGCAGGAACCAGGTCACGCCGAAGCTGATCACGAAGAGGACGATCGCGACCAGGACGGTCGTCTTGGTCGCACCGAGGAACGCGTGCGCCGGTAGCAGCTGGAAGAAGATCGTGCCGATCACCGCGACCCCGATCGCGCCGCCGAACTGCTGCATCGCGGTCAGTACGCCGGACGCCGAGCCCGCGGCCTGGTCGTCGATCGAGGCCAGGATGATGTCGAACAGGGGCGCGAACACGAGTCCGGCACCGATCCCGGTGGCCAGGGTCGCCGGAACCAGGTTCCAGATCGTGGTCGCCTCGCCGTACATGTGCAAGGTGAACCAGACACCACCCATCGCCAGGGTCATCACCGCGACACCCAACTGCAGCGCCGTCCGCCCGAGCTTCGGTGCGAGCAGGCCGCCGGACAGCGGCGCGCCGATCGCGATTCCGAGGGAGAACGGGACCATCGCGAAGCCGGCCTTCAGCGGGCTGTAGTGCAGACCCAGCTGGGTGAACAGGTTGTAGACCAGCATGAAGCCGGACATTCCCAGGAAGAAGGTGGTGATGACGCCGAGGCCGGCGACGTACCCACGGCTGCGGAACAGGGACGGGTCGATGACCGGGTTGCCGGAACGACGTTCCCGCCAACCGAAGAGGGCGAACGCCGGGATCGAGGCGACGATCAGCAGGATGGTCCACACCGGCCAGCCGAGCTCGCGGCCCTGGACCAGCGGGTAGATCAGCAGGGCGGAGGCGAGGCTGACCAGGACGACGCCGATCGCGTCCATCCGGGGTGCGCCCGGCGTCTTCACCTCGGGCATGAACCGCAGGGCGCCGATCAGAGCCGCGATACCGATCGGGACGTTGATGAAGAAGATCATCCGCCAGCCGGCGTCGAACCAGTTCGCGTCGATCAGGACGCCGGCGAGGATCGGGCCGGCCACCGCCGACAGGCCCATCACCGGGCCGAACAGCGCGAACGCCTTGCCGATCTCGTCGGGCGGGAAGATCGCCTTCAGGATCGCGAACCCCTGCGGGATCATCACCGCGCCGAGCAGACCCTGCGCGAACCGGCTGCCGATCAGCAGCTCGGGGCTCGTCGACAGTCCGCAGATCGCGGAGGCGAGGGTGAACCCGACCGCGCCGATCACGAACAGCCGCCGCCGCCCGACCCGGTCGCCGAGCCGGCCGAAGCTGACCAGCCCGATCGCGAACGAGAGCGTGTAGCCGGCCAGCATCCATTGCATCGCCGACTCGGACCCGCCGAGCTCGGCGCGGATCGACGGCGCGGCGATGTTCACGATCGTCGCGTCGACGAGGTCCATGATCTCGGCGATCAGGATCGTCATCAGCACGATCCAGCGCCAGCGGTACGGCGCGGTCCCGGTCGTGCGGGTGGTTGTCGCGGGGTGGGTGGTGGCGGTGCTCATCGGTGGCTCCCTCGATGATGGATCGGCGTCCGTCGAACAGTGTTCGTCAACGAACACTGTTCTACTCTCGAACACTGTTCTCGTCAAGTACGGTGTTCGCTACAGTGGTCCCATGACCCAGTCGCCCTGGCAGCCGATCAGTCCCGCGAAACCCGTGCGTCCGGCCAAGGAGCCGCTGACCCGCGCGCGGATCGTGGACACCGCCATGCGGCTGATGGTCAAGGACGGGTACGACGCGGTCTCGATGCGCAAGATCGCTCAGGAGCTCGGCACCGGCGCCGCCTCCCTGTATGCCCACGTCGCGAACAAGCGAGAGCTCGATCAGCTGCTGGTCGAGCGCGCGGCCGAGCAGATGAACATCCCGCGGCACCCCGATCCCGATCGCTGGCAGGAGCAGCTCAAGGACGCGATGCGCGAGATCCTCCGCGTCATGCGGGCGAACCCGGGGGTCGCGCGGGCGGCGATCGGTCAGGTTCCGCTGGGGGAGCGCGCGCTGCTCAGCACCGAGTGGATCCTCGCGATCCTCAAGGCCGGCAAGCTCCCGGACCAGGCGGCCGCCTGGGCGGTCGACCTGATCCCGCTGTACGTCACCGCGGTCGCGTTCGAGGAGAGCGTTCAGGGGGCCGCCGGCTTCAGCGAGGATGACGTCGCCGGCTTCGTGTCTCAGATGCGTGCGTTCTTCGACAACCTGCCTGCCGACCGCTATCCGCTGACGGTCGCGCTGGCGTCGTCCTTGACCGCGGGTGCCACCGGTGACGAGCGCTTCGAGTTCGGCATCGCCGTCATCACCGCGGGGCTTGCGTCGCTGGCCCAGAAAGACTGATCAGAAAGACTGATCAGAAGGACTGATCAGAAGGACTGATCAGAAGGACTGATCAGGGGTTCCTGGAGTTCGGTCACCCAGTCGGCGGGGTCGTCCGGGCAGTCGAGATAGTGCTCGCGGGCGGGTTCGCCGGACCGATATCCGTTGTCATCGATCCAGCGGGCCAGCGCCTGCCACCCGGGCAGCACCTGGTCGATCGGACCGCGGTGGACCAGGGTCGCGACGCGCGTCGCCGGTAGATCGATCACCTCGAGACCGTTGAGGTTGCTCCCGGCATCGACCGCGGCCGGAACCGTCGCCCACACAACGACCTCGTCCTCAGCCTGCGGAGTTCGCGCGTACAGGCAGGTCAGGCGGCCGGCCGGACGGACCGTGGCGTCGGGGAGTCTGCGGCCGAGTTCGGCGCAGAGCGGATGAACGACCGGGCTGATGTCCTCCGGTGTGAAGCTCGCGGCCGTGGTGGTCAGCCCGACGAGCCGGATCGCGGGGAGTTCCTTGACGACCACGTCGGCGGCCGGTGCGTCGCCCTCGATACCACGCAGGCGGGACTCGACCTGGGCAAGCCGGGCATGGCTCTCGGCGACGGTTGCCTCCAACTCCGCACGCCGGATGGTCAGCAATGCGCGCACCTCGGCCGGGCTGATCTCGTCGACGATCATCGTTCGGACCTGCTCGAGGGAGAACCCGAGATCCTTGAGCGCGACGATCCGGTTCAGATCGGCCAGTTGGCCGGCGGTGTAACTGCGGTAGCCGGTGCCGGCATCGACGTACGCCGGTCGCAGCAGCCCGATCGCGTCGTAATGCCGCAGCATCCGCACCGACACTCGGCCGTGCCGCGCAAACTCTCCGATCGCGAACATGTCCGGACCCCCTCTCCGAGGCCTAGTCAATCAGCCAGGAGCTCGGCGAAGGTGATGGCGGTGTCGTCCTCGTGCCGCGGACCGATCACCTGCGCGCCGACGGGCAGACCCTCGGGCGTCCGGCCGATCGGCATGCTGAGGGCGGGGTGTCCGGTCAGTGCAGCGTGCGAGATCCAGAACACCTGGGCGTCGTACCGCTGCTCGCCGTACGACGTCGTGATCGTGCGCTCGTCGAAGGGGCGATCATCGTGCGGGAACGCCGTGGTGAAGCTGGTCGGACAGAGGAACACGTCGATGTCGTCGAAGTACCGCTGCCACCTCATTCGCGCGGCCATTCGGCGTCGTTCCTGCTCAACCAGTCCGGCAAGGGGCATCGACGACGGCGCTCCGCCGTGCAGTGCGAAGAACAGCTCGACCTGGGCGCCGAACGCCTCGGCCTGATCGACCGGATCGACATCGTCGGGCCAGCCTTCGACGATCTTCGCGCCGGTCCGGGCGAGGCGATCGATCGTGTCGGACAGTACGGCGCCAACCTCGCTCGACACGTTTGCGGCTGGATGGTCCGTGACGACGCCGACCCGGAAGTCCGCCAGCCGTTCCCGCCGCGAGGGCCTTAGCTCCCAGGAATACGGGTCTGATGGCCCGCCGGTCGCCCTTAGCGCGGTGCGGAGGTCGGCCGCCGATCGTGCGAGCGGTCCGATGGTCGACAAGTTCGGCAGCTCGGTCGGCAGCTCGGGCGGTCCGGGGAGCTGGAAACCGTCCAGCGGTACCAGTCCGGAGGTCGGCCTCAGCCCATAGACACCGCAGTACGCCGCAGGCAGTCGGATCGACCCGACCAGGTCCGACCCGTACTCCAGATAGCTCAGCCCGGCGGCGAGTGCGGCCGCGCCGCCACCACTCGACCCGCCTGGCGTGCGGCTGGCGTCAGCGGGATTGTTGGTCCGCCCATAGATCTCGTTCGTCGTCTGCCCGAAGTCCGCGAGCATCGTGTGGACGTTGCTCTTGCCGACGACGATCGCGCCGGCCCGGGTGAGCCGCTCGACCACAGCCGCATCCCGATCCGCGACGTACTCCGCGAACGCCGGGTTACCCCAGGTCGTCCGCATCCCCGCCACGTTAAAGCACTCCTTGACCGTCATCGGAACCCCGTGCAACACCCCAGACCCGCCCCGGTCGGCGGCGTCCGCGGCCTGGAGGGCGAACTCCGCCCGCGTTTCGACGATCGCATTGACCCGATCGTCGGCCGCGATCCGCTCGAGAAGCTGTTCAGTCACCTCGCGCGACGTGACCTGGCCCGTTCGAATCTGTTCCGCAACTTCTGTTGCCGTTGTCGTCATGCGGCCGGTCTACGGTCTGACACCGTGTCAGAGTCAACGTAGATTGTTCGCGTGGAGTACGACGTCGCGCGGTTGCTGGCCGGGTTGCGGCAGGAGCTGCGGGGAGTGGTCGCGGACGATCCGCGTACCCGGGCGCTGTATGCGGCCGACGGCTCGAACTACCGCGCCGTACCCGATCTGGTGGTTGTGCCCAGCGATGTCGACGAGCTGGCGACCGCGGTCGCGCTCACGGCGGCTGCCGGTGCGCCGGTGGTGCTGCGCGGCGGCGGTACGTCGATGGCCGGCAACTCGATCGGTGGCGTGGTGATCGACGCATCGCGGCACGTGAACCGGATCCTGGAGATCGACCCGGACGCCCGGACGGCGACGGTCGAGCCGGGTGTGGTGTTGACGCAGCTCTTGGCCGCAGCCAAGCCGTACGGGCTGGCGTTCGGGGCGGACCCGTCGTCGGGGAGCCGGGCGACCCTCGGCGGGATGATTGCCAACAATGCCTGCGGCGCGCACTCGGTGGCGTGGGGAACGACGGCGGACAATCTGCGGTCGCTGGACGTGATACTTGCCGACGGCAATCGGCTGGTGCTCGAGTCGGCCGGGGACAGAGCGCGGTCTGCGGCGCGGCCCGGGCGCGAGGGGGAGCTGCACCGGGCGCTGCAGTCGTTCGTGGATCGGCACGAGTTGCTGATCGGGCGGCGGTTCGGGCGGTTCAGCCGGCAGATCTCCGGGTATGCGCTGCAGCGGTTGCTGCCGGAGTACGGGTACAACGTGGCCGCGCTGTTGTCCGGGAGCGAAGGCGGTCTGGCGGCGACGCTGCGGGCGACCGTGCGGCTGAGTGAGTTGCCCAAGGCAAAGGTCCTGTGCGTGCTCGGGTTCGCCGACGCGATCGCCGCCGCGGACTGTGTGCCGGCCGTGCTCCGGCACCATCCGCTGACGATGGAGTCGATCAACAGCGACCTGGTCGAGCGGTTGCCGGCCGAAGTTCGCGACGCCGCGATCCGGGCCGGGTTGCCGGCCGGGAGGTCCTGGCTGCTGATCGAGCTCGGCGCCGACGACGAGGTGCTCGCGACCCGCGCGGCCCAGGCGCTACTCGACGAGCTCGGCACGACGACAGCCTCCACGGCGACGGATCCCCGGGCTTCCTTGGTGCCGGATCCCGGCGCGCAGAGTGTCCTGTGGCGGTGCCGCACGGATGCGGCCGGACTCGCGACGCGGCGGGCGGACGGTGCCGAGGCGTGGGGTGGTTGGGAGGATGCCGCCGTACCGCCGGAGCGTCTGGGTACGTACCTTCGCGGCCTCGACGAACTGCTCGGCCGGCATGGCCTGTCGGGAGCGTCGTACGGGCATTTCGGCGAGGGCTGCATGCACATGCGGATCGATTTCGACCTGCTCAGTCCGGGCGGAATCGCGACGTACCGGGAGTTCGTCGAGCAGGCGACCGACCTTGTGGTCGGGCTCGGCGGATCGGTGTCGGGCGAGCACGGCGACGGGCGGGCGCGCTCGGAGCTGCTGACGAAGATGTACGGCGCCGACGGCGTGCGGCTGTTCGCCGAGCTCAAGCAGCTCTGGGATCCGGCTCGCGTGATGAACCCGGGCATGATCGTCGACCCGCCACCACTGGATCAGGCGATCCGGCACGACGGGCCGGCGAAGGATCGTCAGCTGTTGACGCTCTTCGCGTATCCGGACGACGGTGACGACTTCGCGCAGGCGCAGCGGCGGTGCGTGGGGATCGGCAAGTGCCGGCAGACCTCGGGCGGCGTGATGTGTCCGAGCTACCAGGTGACCCGCGAGGAGCTGCACTCCACCCGTGGGCGTGCTCACCTGCTCTGGGAGATGCTCCAGAGCGACGTGATCACCGACGGTTGGCGCTCGGAGGAAGTGCGTGCCGGGCTGGACCTTTGCCTGTCCTGCAAGGGATGTCTGTCCGATTGCCCGGTGAATGTTGACATGGCGACGTACAAGGCCGAGTTCACCCAGCACCATTACGCCGGCCGTCCGTGGCGGCGGCCGTTGTCGCACTGGTCCATGGGCTGGCTGCCGCTCTGGGCGCGCCTCGCCCGGCCGATCCCGGCGCTGGCCAACCGCTTCACCCGGCTACGGCTGACCAAGCGCCTCGGCGGGATCGCGGCCGAGCGTGAGGTCCCGTCGTTCGCTCGGCAGACGTTCACTTCCTGGTTCGCGGGCCGTGAGAGCCCAAGAGGTGGGACCAAGGTGGTGCTGTGGCCGGACACGTTCACCGATCACCTCGCGCCGGAGATCGGCCGGGCGGCGGTGGAGGTGCTGGAGGCGGCCGGGTACGCGGTGGTGCTCCCGGACAAGCCGGTCTGTTGCGGGCTGACCTGGATCTCCACCGGTCAGCTGACGAAGGCTCGGCGGGTCCTGAACCGATCGCTCCAGGTCCTCGCGCCGCACCTCGCCGCCGGTACGCCGATCATCGGCCTCGAACCGAGTTGTACGGCGGCCCTCCGCCACGACGCACCCGATCTGGTGGCCGGCAACCCGCTCGCGGACCAGGCCGCCAAGGCGACCCGGACCTTCTCCGAATTCCTGGTCGACTCCGGCTGGGAACCGCCGCAGGTCGGGGGAGAGGCGTTGGTGCAGACCCATTGCCACCAGCACGCCGTGCTCGGATTCGACGCCGACCGCCGGCTGATGTCGGCGGCCGGCATCGACGCGACCATCCCCGACTCCGGGTGCTGCGGACTCGCCGGCAACTTCGGCTTCGAACGCGATCACTACGACGTCTCGAAAGCCATCGGTGAGCGGGTCCTGCTCCCCGCCGTACGATCGTTGCCCGAAGCAACCGCCGTACTGGCCGACGGCTTCAGCTGCCGCACCCAGATCGCCCAGGGCACCTCACGCCGAGCCCAGCACCTCGCCGAACTCCTGGCCGCGGGCCTGACCAAGTAGCCGGAGTGCGGCGAGCGTGTACGCGCGCGCCGCCGTGACGAGCTCGGCGATCGGCACCGATTCATCGGCACGGTGAGCCTGCGTCGTGACCGAACCGGGGCCAAGGACAACGACCGGTACGCCGAGATCGCGGGCGACATACCCACCGTCGCAAGCAGCGGTCCACCCGGCCAAAGGAATCGCCGGTCCACCGGCGTCGACCCGCGACGCCTCAGTGACCCGGACGAGCTGCGCGTCGGCCGCGGTCTCGAAGGCCGGCATCTCCATCGGCATCTCCAGGTCGACGGTCAGCCCGCGGTCCTCCAGTCGCAGCGCGCCGACGCGCTCGCGCAGATTGTCGAGGACCAGCGCAGGTGACTCGCCGGGCAGCAGCCGTCGGTCGGCCACCAGCACACACTCGGCCGGCACGATCGAACCGCCTGTGCCGCCGTTGATCTGACCCACACTCCAGGTCGCGGGACCGAGCAACGGATGCGGATCCGCAGCCAACTCGGCATGCAGGCGCTCGATCTCGGCAATCACCGTGGCCGCGCCGTAGATCGCGTTCGCGCCGTCGGCCGGGTTACCTGCGTGACACGCCTTTCCGTGGACGGCGACGCGCAGGTAGGAGTCGCCACGCGCCGCGATGATCGTCTGCAGGTCGGTCGGCTCCGCGGTGATGCACCCGACGAAGGATCGCTGCGGTTGAGCGACGTACGCGCGGATGCCCTTGCCGGTCTCCTCTTCGTCGACCACGGCCGCCAGTTCGACCGGACCACTCAACTCGGTCCCGCGGAGGGTGGCAAGAGCCACCAACGCGGCGGCGAGACCGCCCTTCATGTCCGATCCGCCGCGGCCGTAGATTCGCCCATCCCGAATCGCCGCACCGAACGGATCCGTGGACCAGCCGTCACCGACCGGCACGACGTCCGTGTGCCCGAGCAGCAACAACCCAGGACCGTTGCCCGCAGCAACCGTGATCGAGACGTTGTCCCGCCCGGGCTCGACCGGCGTGGTGACCACGTCGAGCCCGAGCTCCCGCCCGGCGGCCGCGAGGACCGCGACGGTCGCAGCCTCCTCGCCGGGCGGGTTCTGGCCACGGGCTCGCACCAGGTCGGTGGTGACCCGGACGAGCAGGTCTTCGTCGACACGGTCCAGGACAGTCTGCTCGGCGGCGGTCACACTCATGCCGCCGAAGCTACCGCTCCCGGCCCAGGTACGCGCGCCATCCGCCGTACGACGTGATGTCGCGGGCCGGATCCGCGGCATCCGCCGTACCCACGAACCCGAGGATCCGCCGTCCGTCCGACAACTCCAGCGGCCCGATCGCCAGCGGCGGTTCGACGGTCGACGCGAACCCACCGAGCTCGGCCGTCGGCAAGCTCCACACCTCGACCTCGATCCCCGGCCCTGGATCACCCGACGGCGTCAGTCCCGGTCGCGGCCCGTCGACCAGATACATCCGGTACGACGAAGCAGTCCGGGCCGCCGCCACGAGCCGCCCACCCCGTCGTACCAGCTCGTGGTTCAGCGGCTGGCCGCTCAGGTGCGCACCAGCAACCGCCAGCAAGACCTCCTCCGGACCGCACCACAGGTCGGCCAGGTCGATCAGTACCCGATCGTGTCCCGCCGGCGCGAGCAACTGCACCCCGAACGGCAACCCGTCGGCTCGATCCGGACCAGGGAACGCAACAGCGCAGAGATCCAGCAGGTTGACCATATTCGTGAACCGTCCGAGCCGGCTGTTCGCGCCGATCGGATCCGCGGCGACCTCCGCGAGCGTCGGATGCCCCGGCGTCACCGGAAGCAGGAGTGCGTCGAGCTGCGTCCACAAATGCTCACTCGCCCGCGCCAACGCCGCAAGCCGATCGAAACCGGCGAAGGCGTCCGCCGCTGTCAAAGCAGCACCCGCCCGGACGATTGTCCGTACGGTCGGATCCACCGCCGGCGAGTCGTCCAGCTTGTCCCCGAACGCCAACCAGCGTTCGGCCAGCCACGGCCCGGAGTACAGCAACTCTGCTGCCTCCAGCAACGGCCGCACATCAACCTTCACTACGTCGCCAAGGCGATCCGCCTGGTCGAGCGTCTGCTGCCACGCCTGTTCGTGCAGCGGGTCGAGCTCGAGCGCCACATCGGGTACGCCGATCACCGCCGGGCTGCTCGGATCGCGACCAGGCCGGTGGTGCGGCAGCGATTCGTACCGCCGTGACCACGCGTCGTCGGGGTCGAAGGCAACCATCACCTCGAAGGCGCGCCGCGCCGTACGGACCGAGCGCGCCAGCACTGTCACACAGTCGAGCGACCGGCACGCCGGAACCACGCCTCGGGCCGAGACCAGACCGCGCGATGGTTTGATGCCGACAATCCGATTGAAGGCGGCCGGCACGCGCCCACTCCCGGCCGTGTCGGTGCCGAGGGCAAAGTCGACCTCCCCGCTCGCGACTGCGACGGCGCTGCCCGAACTCGAGCCGCCCGACACATGCTCGGCGGAGAAGACCGAGTGGCACGCGCCGTACGGCGATCGGGTGCCGACGAGACCGGTCGCGTACTGGTCCAGGTTCGTCTTGCCCAGTGGCACCGCACCGGCTTCGATCAGTCGGTCCACCACGAAGGCGCTGTGGGTCGCTGGTGTGGTGTTGCGTGGATCGCCGGCAGTGGTCGGCACCCCGGCGAGGTCGATGTTGTCCTTGAGCGCCATCCTGAGCCCGTGCAGCGGCCCGGGCCGGGGCTCCACCGGGTCCACCGTGCTGATCCAGGCGTTGTTCATGCGCCCCACCTCGCGCGCTCGGCGTCGAACGCGGCCCGGCGCTTCGCCCGGATGGTGGCGATATCCACAGGTGCCTCCTGCTCGATCCGGCGTACGTCGGCGATCGAGAACGTGGCCGGACCGACCCGCAGGTCCGCCCGTCCGGCCTTGATCTCAGCCCGCTCGTGAGCGAGCTGTTCCGCGCTGACCGGAGTGAATCTGATCAGGTCGAACTGGCGGAGCAACCACGGTTGTTCGTCGTCGGGGGCGAGCCGCCAGACCGGCACGGTCCGCCCCACCAACTGGTACCCGCCCGGCCCTTCCATGCCGTACACGCACAGGTAGATCCCGCCGATCCCGACCGCGTTCTGCGGCGTCCAGGTCCGGGCCGGGTTGTACTTGGTCGTGACGAGCCGGTGCCGTGGGTCGATCGGCACGGCGACCGGAGCGCCGAGGTAGACGTCGCCGAGGCCGACCACCAGGTATGTCGCCTGCTGGACGATCTCGAACACCTCGTCGCGGTGTCGCAGATCGTTGACCCGGCGGATGAACTCCACGTTGTCCGGGCACCACGGCGCGTCCGGCCGGACCGAGGTCGCGTACCGGCGCATCGCCTCGTGCGCCTCCGGATGGTCGAAGGCGATCGGCAACGTCACCTCCCGGGCCGGCAGGACGACGGTCTCGGGGTCCGCCAGCCCGGCCGCCAGGAACGCCAGCCGCTCCGCCAGCTCGATCAACCCGAGCCGGGCGGAGTCGACCGCGATCAGTATCGATCGCACGCCCTCCACGATCTCGGTAACCCCCTCCGGCCGCTGCGCGCGCAACGCCTGGGCCAGGAGGTGGATCCAGACCCGGACGGTGAGATCGAGCTCGGCCGGACCGGCTTCGACCAGGAGATGCCGTTCGCCGGCGCAACGGATCGTGTACGGCGGGGTGCCGTCGGACTGATGCAGCACCTCCGGACGGGCCGCGCCCGCGACGACCGGGACCGGCGGCGCCGGGGGCTGTCGCAGGTCCGCGAGCCACGTACGTCGTTCCTCGATCGCCGCGGCGGCCGTGTCGACCGAGACCGGGACCAACGCGACGGTGTCCCCGGCTCTCAACTGCCCGAGCATCCAGCGGTCCGCCTCGATCACCACAGCCGGTACGACGAAGCCGCCGAGCGACGGCCCGTCCTTGCCGACGATGACCGGGGTGTCGCCCGACAGCATGATCCCGCCGACCGGGTACGCGGAGTCGTGCACGTTCGACGGATGCAGACCGGCCTCGCCGCCGTCGCTGCGTGCCCAGCCCGGCATCGGGCCGGTCAGTCTGACGCCGGTGCGGTCGGATCGATGGTCGACAACCCACTCGGTGCCGAAGAACTCCTCGACGCCCTCGGCAGTCAGGTGATCCGGCGCGCCATGCGGTCCGGGAATGACCCGGACCCGCCAGTTGCCGTCGATCCTGGGCAGCTCTACGGACAGCGGCGTGAGCAGGTTCTCCCGACGACCTAATGGCAGCTGATCACCCGCCGCGAGTGGTCTGCCGTCGTACCCCCCGAACCCGCCCAGCACGAAGGTCGAGCGGCTGCCGAGCACCTGCGGGACATCCAGCCCACCCTCGATCGCCAGATATCCGCGCAGACCGGGTCCATCGAGCGGACCGAGGTCGAGGACGGATCCGGCCGGCAGTTGGACCACCAGCCCGGGTCGCACCCGCCAGCCGTCCTCACTCCTCCCCCTCTTTCCTTCCTTCCCTCTTATGGTTGCCTTGGTGACGGACCCGCCCACGCAGATCAGTCGGTCCTCGTCGCAGGTCAGCTTCGGTCCGGCGACCACGCATTCGAGCCCGGCCGCGGTGGCTGGGTTGCCGACCGCGGCGTTCACCAGGGCGAAGCTGAGTTCGTCCGCTGCTCCCGACGGGGGTACGCCGACGTCCCACAGCCCGGGTCGTCCGGCGAGGTCCTGAACGGTGGTCTGGATTCCCGCGGTGATCACGGTGATGACGGCCATCGTCACCACCAGCCCAGGAGCTGTACCGGCGTCGGATTCCAGCCGTTGCACGGGTTGTTGATCTGCGGACAGTTGCTGATCAGGACGAAGATATCCCGGCTCGCGGTGAGTTCGACGTACCGGCCGGGGGCGGACAGGCCATCGTCGAACCTCAGGTCACCGGCGGGGGTCACCGGGACGTTCATGAAGAAGTTGACGTTGTGGGTCAGCTGTCGCTGCCCGATGCCGACCGGCGCGCCGTAGGTGAGAAACGTTTGGCGGCAGGCGTGCTGATGCCGGGTGTGAACGCCGTACCGGATGACGTTGCTTTCCTGGGAACAGGCACCGCCAACGGTGTCGTGCCGGCCGCAGGTGTCGTCGGTGATCACGGCCAGTTCGTCGCGATCGGTCGATACGAGCCGCGATCCTGTGGTCAGGTAGACGGCTTGCTGGGCGCGGATCGTGTCGAAGGCGGAGTAGCGGTTGTCGATGTCGTGGGCGTCGTAGAACAAGGTGTCCACGGCTTGGTTGCCGTGCAGGTCGACGATCCGCAGCCGACCGTTCGCCGGCACGGTCAGCAGCGCGCCGTCGCCGGCTTCGACCACGGTGTCGAGGGCAACGTTCGTCTCGAGCAGGCTCACGCGATCAACTCCCGGGTCAGCTCGAGAGCACGGATCGCTTCGGGCCGCAGCTCTGGAGTTTCGGAGTCGGCTGCTTCGATCTGGACTGCGATGGGCGCTGGATCCGTGCTGGACAACGGATGCGGCGCGGTGGAGATGAACATGAGCAGGTCCTGCTCGGCCCGTAACGTGACGCTGTCGCCGGCGTGCGCGTGGTCGGGGACGAAACTCAGCGAGGCCTGCGGGTCGTCGCCGATGCCGACCTTGGAGAAGAAGTTGATGCAGCCGTGCAGGTCGGCCGGGCCGAAACCGTGCTTGGCCAGTTCGAGCCGCAGGAGCTGGTCGGGACCGTGCCCGGTGAGGCAGTCGTGCCAGTCGAGCGTCGAGGCGACGACGGTGGCCAGCGCGAGGCCACGGTCCGACATCAGAACCAGGCCGGCTCGGACTCGCGCGGTCATCTGCGACTTCAGGGTGTCCGGGATGTTCAGGCGGTCGAGCCGGTCGGCGCCGATGATCAGCACGGTGGCGTTCGCCCCGTCGCCGAGCGCCGACAGCGTGATGGCCCGGCTCGCGCGGACCGGTACGGACCAGGCCGCGGCACCAGGGATCTCGTGCCTCATGCGGTCGCTCCTTCGACTGCGGTGGCGGTCGAGGAGTGGTAGGCCCGACGTTGGCTGCTGTACGCGATGACACCGCCGATCGCGACAATCGCAAGCGTGAGGAGCGGAAGGTAGTGCAGGTACCACGCCTCGCCCGCCGGGTCGTACACGTCGGCCCGCGGCCAGCCGAGGTTGATCGCCATCGCGAGTCCGTAGGTGACCGCGAGAATGTTGACCACCAGGCCGAAGCGCCCGAGTGAGAACAACGGCCGCCCGTTCTCGTCCACCCCCGCGGAGAGTCCGTTGCCCGTGAACCGACGTACCAGCAGCGGCGTGGTGACCATCAGGTAGGCGATGTAGAGCAGCATGATGCAGACGCTGGCGAGGCCGAGGAAGAGACCGGCGTTGCCCACGTTGACGACCAGGCAGACAGCGGCCAGCACGCCGGGCACGATCGTCGCCGCGACCGGAGTGCCGGTACGGCGGGACACCTGGCGCAGCCGCGCCGACCCGGGCAGGACGTTGTCGCGGGCCATCGAGAAGATCATCCGGGCGGCCGCGGTCTGGATCGCCAGCGTGCACACGCAGACGGCGAGTGCGACATCCAGGAGCAGCAGCTTGCCTGCGGTCGTGCCGAGCCGGCTGGTCAGCACGTAGGGGAGTCCCTGGGTGGCGAGATCGCCGTCGGTCAGCGACGGCGCCGCCATCAATGCGGCGATGATGAGGAACGCGCCGCCGATCCCGGAGGTGATGACAGCGCGGAGGATCGTCCGGGGCGTGGTCGCGCGCGGCTTGTGCGTCTCCTCGGCCAGTTCACCCGCACTGTCGAAGCCGACCAGCACGTACGCCGCCATCAATGCCGAGATGAGCAGCGGTACGACGTACCCGGTCGAGCTGTCGAGGTTCGTCGTATGCAGAACCACCGATGGTCCGCGCTCGGCGCGGCTGGTCAACAAGATGACGATCAGTACGACGCCGACGAGCTCGCAGGTCACGCCGACCGAGTTGATGATGGCTGTGATCCGCACGCTGGTCGCGTTGATCAGAGTGGTCACCACGAGCAGCAGACAGCCCAGTACGACGGCGTTGGCGGCGCCGTCCTTCGACGACAAGGCAGAGTCCGTGCCGACGAGTTGGAAGCCGGACCAGACCGCGGGCAGGACAACCTGCAACGCGATCGCCGCGGTTGCGAGCGTGATGATCTGTGCGATGACCATCGTCCAGCCGGCGAACCAGCCGACGACTGCGCCGCCGAGTCGCCGCGCCCACTGGTAGATCGCCCCGGACAACGGGTACCGGGCGGCGAGCTCGGCGAAGCACAGCGCGACCGTCAGTTGACCGGCCAGGACGATGGGCCAGGTCCAGAAGAACGCCGTACCGCCGAAGCCGAATCCGAGCCCGAAGAGCTGGAACACGGTGGTGAGGATCGACACGAACGAGAAGCCGGCCGCGAACGAGGCGTAGCTGCCGACCCGGCGCGAGAGTTGCTGGGCGTAGCCGAACCGGCCCAGATCGTCGGTGTCGCGCTGGTCGATGGGTGAGGTCAGTGTTTCAGGGGTGGCTGACATTCCGGCCTCCGTCGGATCGGCCCGGAATGCACGGCAGCCCGGGGCCATTCAAGGCCTCCCGGGCTTTTGTCCCGCCGTGGAGCGACGCCGTCCTGACAGCCTCCGCCGTCGTGAAGCACCGCCTCCCCTCTCGGACCAGGCCTGCCGACCTCGGCAGCGGAACCCTAGGGGCGCCCCGCCGGTTCGGCGGGTCTCTTGTAGTTCAGGGCGTGCCGGTTTCCGGCGTCGTCGCCGCGTGTAACAGCGCTGTAAAGGATTCCTCTCACCCCACGGGAGGGTGAGAGGAATCCGGAGAGCAGCTCTACTTGCTGATGGCTGCCGAGAAGAAGTCCCAGATCGTCTTCGCCTGCGGGACGTAGACGCGGTAGTGCATGGTCCGGTTCGGGGACCAGACGAAGGTCGCCGCACCGGACTTGTTGGTGGTCACCTTGGCGAGGTGCTTCCAGACCGTCGTACCCGGCGCCTTGTACTGCAGGTTGACCTGCTTGTTCGGCCAGAGGGTGAGCTTGTTGGTCTTCGGGTTGTAGTAACCGGCCTTCGCGACCACGGTCGTCTGCGCGCCCTTGCGGCCGGCGGTGATGGTGGCCGACGACGCGAACTTCTGGGTCGTGGCGAGCGTTCCTAGGATCGCGACGTTGTTGCCGGCGGCGTCCGTCGCGTACGGATCCTCGGCGTGCGCCGGGCCCCAGCCGACGCTGCCGGTCGGGTCGGTGAACGCGTACAGCTCCAGGTTCGCGAAGTGTTTGTCCGCCGGGAGGTTGGTGAAGTTGAGGTAGTTGGTCTCGTCGTCGCCGGGCTGGACGCCCTTCCAGTCGGCGTTGTAGACGCTGGCCGGGCAGTTCTTGTCCAGGCCGATCGTGTACGTGGTCTTCCGGGCGCGCATGACCAACTTGGCCGGAATCAACGGCTTGCAGACAGGCAGTGCGGCGGTGCTGGTAGGGGCGGTCGCGGCGGCCGGCGCGGCCTGTGCGGGTGCGGCGAGGGCCAGACCGGACATCAGCAATCCGGTTGCCGCTAGCAACGAGGTGTAACGCATCGGTGGTTCTCTCCCTTGCACGATGACAGTGGCAGCCTCGACGGTAGGCAGCCGGATCGCGCCGTGGGCGCCGAACGCGGGGATGCTGCATGTTCGGAAACACCCCCGTGCCCGATCAGGCCCTCACTCGTTGCCCCGGGCCCATGAGTCCCGTAGGGGACCTAGGTCCCCTACGGGACCGGGTCCTAGCGTGATTGAGGACACACCTGAGCCCGGAGAGGGTGAGCGGGTGAGACGAACCTTGATGCGTTACCGCCTGATCATTCCGATGCTCGCGTTCGCGGCACTCCTACCAGCGGGGGCGGCTGGGGCCGATGAGTCGGCTCTCGGCAAGGCCGTCCATCAGACCGTCACCGACGGCTTTACGGCGACGGTCGTACAAGTGCGTGACGGCGCGAAGGTGACGGCGTTGGCCGACGGTGTCGCCGACGTTCGGACCGGCGAGCCCGCCCGCGTCGCCGATCGATTCCGGATCGCCAGCAACACCAAGTCGTTCGTGTCCACGGTCGTACTGCAGCTCGAGGCGGAAGGGCGCCTCTCGATCAACGACAGTGCGTCTCGCTGGTTCCACGGGCTGGACCGTCGGATCACCCTCCGCCAGTTGCTCAACCACACCAGCGGTGTCTACGACCCGACGACCGAGCGCGGCTTCTGGACGCCGTACCTGGATCGCGGCGATCGGTCGTACGTCTACACCCCGGACCGCGTGATCGCGATGGCGTTGGCCCATCAGCCGACCAACGCTCCGGGGGAGACGTACGCGTACTCCAACACCAACTACCTGATCATCGGCAAGATCATCGAGAAGGTCACCGGGCACACCCCTGCCGCCGAGATTGCCGCGCGCTTGCTGAAGCCGCTCGGCCTCAGGAACACCTACTTTCCGACGATCGATCCGTTCCTCCATGGCCCGCACCTGCATGGTTACGACCTGAGCGAGCCCATGCAGGACATGACCACGTTCAGCCCGTCGTACGACTGGACGGCAGGCGCGATGGTCTCCACAGTCGACGACCTGTCCCGGTTCCACCGAGCGCTGTTCGGAGGTCTCCTGCTGCCGGCCACGCAACAGAAAGAGTTGCTGACGACGGTGCCGTCTTCTCCCACGACCGCATATGGTCTCGGTGTCGAAGGGATGCCGTCCCCGTGCGGTGACGGTGTGCTCTGGGGTGCGACCGGCAGCGGGCCAGGCTTCACGAGCGTGTCGATGAGCACGGCCGACGGGCGCCGGCAGCTGGTGCTCGTCGGCACGCGGTTCGACGTCGCGAAGGAATTGGCCGACGAGTTCCCGATTCCGGTCGGCAACGGCTATCCCCAGGTCCTGCAGGCTGCGTTCTGCTGAGCGGTCAGACCTCCGAGGTCAGGGTGTACGCGGTGGGAGTGAAGGAGACGTTGAGTTGGACGTCGACGATCATCCTGGTGTCGTCGACCCGGCAGGCGAACGTCGCAGCGAACGGGGTCTCGACCGAGCGGATGGTCGCCACAAAGGCGTCGCCGTCGGCGAAGGCGCTGGTGACGACGCGGTTCCCGGTCTCCGGGAGCGCGTCGACCGAGCCGGCCGCTGACTCTTCCCTCCAGTCGCCCGCCGCACAGACAACCTCGTACGAACCACCATGATCGTCGGTGAAAGCGAAGACGCCGGTGCCGTCCGGCTCGAGGCGAACGGCGCTCAGGCCCGTGACGTCGGTGTGGTCGAACCGGTAGGTGTGGCCGTCGCCACCAGCGGGTGCGGGGCCGGACGGCGGTGGGAGCTCGAGCCGCTCCGGGCGGGGGACCGGGGTGACCTCGGTGCCCTTGAGCGCGGGCAGGAGATGATCCCAGACGGTGTCGAGGATCGCCTGCATGTCGAAGGTCGCAGCCGTGGTGATGAGGACCGCGTCGTACTCGGGGAGGACAAGGCAGAACTGGCCGAACGCGCCGTCGCCGCGGTAGGTGTTGTGGCGCCCACGCCAGAACTGGAAGCCGTAACCCTGCTTCCAGTCCGAATTCTCCTGGTTGTCGTTCGACACCTGCTTCGAGGTCGCAGCCTCGTACCACTCGGCGGGGACGAGCAGCTTGCCTTCCCACTCGCCGCGCTGCAGGAGGAGCTGCCCGAAGCAGGCCAGCGACTCGGTGTTGATGCTCAGTCCCCAGCCGCCGACCGTGATGCCCTCGCGGGACACCTGCCAGGTCGCCTCGGTCGCGCCGAGCGGCTCGAACAGCCGCGGCCGCAGGTAGTCGAGCAACCCCTCGCCGGTCACGCGCTGCAGGATCGCGGACAGCATGTACGTCGCGCCAGTGTTGTAGACGAACACCGTGCCCGGCTCGTGCTGCACGTCGAGACCGAGGAAGATCTTGACCATCCGGCGGTCCCGGCCGAGCGCCTCGACGGTGTCCTCGTCGTGACCGGTCGTCATGGTCAGCAGGTGCCGGAGCCTCATCGCGGCCAGGTTGTCGCTGATCTTCTCGGGCAGCTCGTCGGCGCCGAAGAACGAGATCACCTGGTCGTCCAGCGAGAGCAGGCCGGCGGCGATCGCGAGACCGACCGCGGTCGAGGTGAAGCTCTTCGACACCGAGAAGAGCAGATGCGGGTCGGTCAGCCGGTAGGGTGACCACTCCTCCTCGAGCACGACGTGACCGTGCCGTAGCAGCATCAGTGTCTGGATCTCGGGCTTCGACGCGTCCAGCGCCGCCACAAACGCGTCGAGCGCGGCGGTGGACAACCCCTGGGCTTCTGCTCTACTCCGTGGAAGTCTGCTCACGCCAAGCACGCTATCTCCCCGAACGGACATTTATCAGGTGAGTTCTGCCAAGCGGGTCGCCGTGATCGTCAATCCGATCAAGGTGCCCGACACCTTCCGCCGTACCGTCGAAGCCGCGCTGACCGGACGGGACCACGACGTGGCGCTGTGGCTCGAGACGACCGCGGACGACGCGGGCGTCACGATGGCGCGGCGCGCGCTCGAGGCCGCCGTCGACCTGGTCGTGGTCGCCGGTGGGGACGGCACGGTCCGCGTCGTCTGCTCCGAACTCGCCGGGACCGACATCCCGGTCGCGGTCCTGCCGGCCGGGACCGGGAACCTGCTGGCTCGCAACCTCGGGATCTCGCTGGATCTGGACATCGCGCTGACCGAGCTCCTGGGCGGCAACGAGCGCCGGATCGACAGCGTGGTGATCGAAGGCGACGACCTGCCCGAGGGTCGGTTCGTCGTTATGGCCGGGATGGGCCTGGACGCCGCGATCATCGCGGACGCGCCGGACGAGCTGAAGAAGCGCGTCGGCTGGGCCGCGTACGTCGTGTCCACGCTGAAGAACCTCAACCACCCGTTCGTCCGGGTCGAGATCGTCGTCGACGACCACCCGCCGGTACGACGCCGCGCGCGGACCGTGGTGATCGGCAACGTCGGCACCCTCCAGGCGAACATCCCCCTCCTGCCCGACGCACAACCCGACGACGGCATGATCGACGCGGTTGTGCTGGCACCGCGCCGGGTCAGCCACTGGCCACGCGTCGTCCTGGGCCTGGTGCTGAAGTCCCTCCGCGAACAACACATCCAACGCTTCACCGGCCAACAGATCCGGATAACAGCCGAAACCCCGGTACGCCGCCAACTGGACGGCGACCCCATCCCCGCCGGCCGCACACTGACCGCATCGGTAGATCCCTCCGCACTCACCGTCCGGGTGCCCTGACGTCGTGGCACAGTAACCAGATGCAGACGTACCTCGACTCGTTGGTCCATGACGGCGCGGCCGGGGTGCTCCTGCACTACCGGTCTCCCGAACGAACCTGGATCGGCTCGAGCGGCGTCGCCGAGCTCGGCACCAACCGGCCGGTCGATCCGGACGGCTGGTTCCGGGTCGGGAGCGTCACCAAGACGTTCACGGCCGTCGTTGTCCTGCAGCTGGTCGGGGAGGGCAAGCTGCGCCTCGACGAGCCGGTGGGCAAGTGGGTGCCCGGCGTACCGGACACGATCAGCCTGCGGCAACTGCTCAACCATACGAGCGGTCTCTACAACTACACCGACGCCCTGCCCAACGACCGGCATCTGCTGGACCGCTACCTGCACCGAGATCCAGCGGACGCGTTGCAGACCGGACTGACCAGGCCGAAGGTGTTCGAGCCGGGTACGTCGTGGTCGTACTCGAACACCAACTACGTCGTGCTCGGCCTGCTGATCCAGGCAGTGACAGGCAACCCGTACGGCGATGAGGTACGCACTCGAATCCTGCAGCCGCTCGGGCTCGAGCGGACCCTGGTCCCGGGCGATGACGTGGACCTCCCCGAGCCGCACGGCCATCCGTATCTGGAGGTCGCCGGCGAGTGGGTCGACCTGGCGCGGTTCAACGCGTCGCAGGCCTGGGCGGCCGGAGAGATCGTGTCGACGGCCGCGGACCTCAACCGGTTCTACGCCGCGGTGCTCGGGGGAGAACTCCTGGCGAAGGCCGAGCAGGACGCGATGCTGACCGTAGTGCCGGTTGACGACGGCTACGGGTACGCGCTGGGGATCGAGCGGCGGCAGTTGCCTGACGGTCAGGTGGTGTGGGGGCACACCGGCGGGATCTTCGGCTACCTGACGCTGAGCTATCACGCGCCCGACCTGTCCCGGCAGCTGACGTTGTCGTATGCCGGGACCACCATGACGACCCCGGAGACCGGCCAGGTCCTGGCCGATCTCCTCAGCTGAGCTGAGCGGACGTCGTCAGGACTGGATCAGGACGGCGACCGATCGGGCGGGGACGGAGACGGTGCCGCTGGAGGCGGTCCAGGTCGTCTGTTTCACGACCGGATCCGACCCTGCGGCCTGGACCGGGGAGAGGGTCAGACCGGCACCGGCGAGGCCCGGGATCTGTTGGGTGACGGCCGAGCCGGTGGAGTTGAAGACGACCAGGACACCCTTGAGCGCCGGGTCGACATTGGGGCCGGCGGTGTCGTCGATGCGCATGGTGATCACGCCCGGCGTCGTACCACTCAGCGGGAAGCTGACCTTGGTGTTGATCAGCTCGGCCGAGCCCAGGCGGAACAGTGGGGTCGAGAAGCGGAGTTTCAGGAGGTCGGCGGCTGCGGTCGAGGCGGTGGTGACGTCGGCGGCGGTCGGCTTCAGGGCCGGGTTGGCCAGGAGCGGCTGCATGAACGGCCACTTGGCCTCGTTGTCGGCCTTCGGCGGTAGGCCGTGGCCGAAGCCGTTGTCGACGCCCGTCCAGTCGAGGGTGTTGAACCAGTCGCCGGAGTCGTAGGAGTTGCGGTCGAGCGACTTGCTGCGGAGCAGATCGGCGCCGGCATGCCAGAACGACGGCGTCTGCGCCAACGCGGTCGTTGCCAGCGACAACGTGTTCATCCGGATCCGGTCCGGCATGGTCATTGTCGTCGGCAACTTGTAGGTCAGCGTGTCCCACAACGTCTCGTTGTCATGGGCATCGACGTAGCTGATCACCTCGTCCGGCTGATCGGCGTACCCGGCCGGTGCGCCGTTGTAGTCGACGCCATCTCCGCGGACCACGGCACCGGACTCCGCGGACTTGAAGGTGAACGACCGGAGGTTGCCGGCCAGGCCGAGCTGGACCAGATCGGTGTCATGGGCGAGCCGCTTCGCGCGCTCATCGGGAGTCCCGTTGATCGGGTCGCCGTTCGGGTCGCCGGCCTCGCCGGAACCGAAGCCCTGGATCCGCGGATTGTCGTCGAACGGACCTCCGCCCCGGACGGCGTCACGCATCCGGTCGGAGAACGTGCCGATCCCGGTCCCGCCGAGATTCCCTTGGCGAGCTTGGACGAACAGCGCGTCGTTGGCGACCTCGCCGAAGTTCCAGCCCTCGCCGTACAGGTAGATGTGCTTGCCGTCGACACCGTCCTTGGCCAGGGTCAGCTTGTCGAGCGCGGCCCGGATCTTCAGCAGGTTCGCCTTGCTGCTGTGACCCATCAGGTCGTAACGGAAGCCGTCGACGTGGTAGTTCTTCGCCCAGCTCACCGTGCCGTCGACCATGATCTTCTCGGCCATGGCGTGCTCGGTCGCGACGTTGCTGCAGCAGGTCGAGGTCTCGACCTTTCCGGTGGCGTTGAGCCGCTGGTAGTAGCCGGGCACAACCTTGTCGAGCACCGAGGTCGGTGCCTGACCTGCGGCCGGCGTGTGGTTGAACACCTGATCCAGTACGACGCGCAGGCCCGACTTGTGGAGACCGCCGACCATCGTGCGGAACTCCGAGACGCGCGCGAGCCCGTCCTTCTGGGTCGCGTACGAGCCCTCCGGCGCCAGCCAGTGGAACGGGTCGTAGCCCCAGTTGAAACCGTCCTTCGCGGCCACGGCCGTCACGCACGCCTGCTGCTGATCCGAGTCCGGCGGCAGCGCCTTCAGGTCGCAGGCCGGTGTCTGCTGTCCGGTCTCAGGGATCGTCGCGATGTCGAACGTCGGCAACAGGTGAACAGTGTTGAGCCCCGCAGCTTTCAGCGCTCGCAGGTGTTTGGTGCCATCGCCTTCATCGGCGAACGCCAGATAGGTGCCACGGTGTGCTGCCGGGACGGTGGGGTCGTTGATGGAGAAGTCACGGACGTGCAGTTCGTAGATGGTCGAGTCGACACCCCGCGCCAGCTTCGGCGCCGGCGTCTTCGACCACAACGCCGGCTGCCCGCTCGGATCGTCGAGGTCGACGGCGACGGAGTACGTCGAGTTTGTCGTCAGCGCGACCGAGTACGGGTCCGTGACGATGTTCGTCTCCACCCTGCCGGTACTCGGCGCAAAGACCGTCACCTCGAACCGGTAGGGAGCGTTCTTCCACGAGCGCGCGCCTTTGATCGACCAGGAGCCGTCGTCGTTGGGCTTGATCGGCAGTGCCGAGGAGCCGATCAACAGCTTGACGTTCTGAGCCGTCGGCGCCCACAGCGTGAAGGTCGGTGCACCGGCTTGCCAGGTGACGCCGTACGAGCGTTTGGTCGCGCTCCCGTAGACATCGTCGAGCACTCCAGGTATCTGCACACCTGTTGCGTCGAGCAACCGACCGACGTCGTCGTACTGCGCCAGCCCGAGCTGACCCTTGAGGATCTTGCGGACGTCGGCGTTGTCGAGGCGAAGCGTCGTGTACCCGGGTTTCACCTCGCGGGAGTCGTAGCGGAGTCCGACCGACGAGCCGCCGATGTCGTTCGCGTCGACCTTCAGCGACCCGGTGTCGGACCAGTGCAGCCGCCACCGCGACCGCTCCGGGTGCGCGACGGCCGGTACGGCGAGAGTGTTGCGGTCGAGCCAGTACGCCTTCGCCTGCGATAGATCCGGCTGCGCACCCGGCTTGGAGGTCGTCACCGTGAACTGGTGGGTCGCGAGTACGTACGAGAACGTGACGACCAGGCCGTCCGACGGGACCGAGACGGCCACGTTGTTCGCCGGGTAGCTCTCGTCCCAGGACAGGTTGTGTGCGACCTTCGCCTCATAACTGCCCGCTCCCAACTCGCTGGTGGACCACGTGTAGGTCCCGTCGCCGTCCTCGTCGGTCAGCCACGGCCGCATGCAGGACGGATCCCAGTCGGCCGGACAGCCCAGCTCGGACTGGAACGAGCCAGGCACGGTGATGATCGGCCCCTCGGCGCTCGACGTGACGTAGTGCCGACCGTGTTCGTAGTAGAACGTGGTCGGGGTCGCAGGTGCCGTGTACGAGATGTTGCCGCCGTTCAGGATGCCGCCGGCACCGTAGTTCTCGTCCCAGGTCTTGTTGATCGCCGCCTTGTACGCGTGCTCACCTGCCGGGATGTTGTAGGTGCCCTTCCAGACCTTGTCCTTCGGGTCGAGCGTCAGCTGCGCCTGCGCGCAGTCGGGCGACCAGTCCGCGGCACAACCCATCTCAGTGTTGTGATCACCTGGCACGCTCACGTTGGCAGGCTGTACGACCGCACCCGTGCCCCCACCGCCACCACCCGGAGCCGGTGCGTCGCCGACAACGCCGTACGAGCTGGAGACCGAGTAGTGGCCGGCCACATCACGCAGCACCGCGCGGTACTCGAGCAGTGTGCCCTTGGGGAGCCCGGAAACGTCCTGGAAGACCCGGTACGGCGCGTTGTCGTCGGAGCCGAGCCGCTGCCACGCCGTCGTACCCACTGGGCGGTAGCCGAAGGTCACGGTCACCGGAGTGTTCGCCGGAACCGCTGCCGCGATCTCCGCACGCCCGCCAACGGTCGCGCCGAGCTCAGGCGAGCTCATGTAGACCGCAGGCGCCTTGGCTGGGGACGGGACCCGGCTCTGCGCCTGGTAGACGGTCACGGACAGCGGTGCCTGGCTGATGACCACTCTGCCCTCGCGGTCGGTCTTGACCGCCTTGGAGCCGCCATAGACCGGCTTGAGCCAGGTGTTCGGCCCGTACGTCGGCACTGTCGCCGACGCCGCCGTGGTCGAGTTGTTCGAGACCACGAGGTACTCGACGTTGTCGTTACCGAGCCGGCTGAAGGCGTAGAGACCATTGGTGTTCGACGCGTAGCGGTGCACCTGCCGGCCGTCGGACAGCGCCGGATACTTGGCGCGAAGCTTCTCCAGCGCGGCGATGTGCTGGTACATCGGCGCGTTGACGTCGTACCGGTCCTTGCTGCCGATGGTCGTCGTACCGGAGCCGTCGACCACCTCGTCGTCGGCGTAGTCGGCCGTCTTGGTCGCGAACATGTCCTGTCGCGCGTCCTTGTCACCGCCCGGCCCGGTGAAACCCTGCTCGTCGCCGTAGTAGATGACCGGCTGACCCCGGGTCAGGAACATCAGCGAGTGCGCGAGCTTGTCCCGGGCGAGGAGTTCGGCGCCGTTCGCGCCATCCTGCTTGAGGAACGTGCCGACCCGGCCCATGTCGTGGTTGCCGAGGAACGTGGGCAGTTGGTACGCGTTCGAGTCACCGTCGGTGTAATAGTCGTCGTTCGCGTACAGGTCCTGCAGTTTGGTACTCGAATCACCCTTGGCGTAGGCGACCGCGTTCTGCTGGAAGCCGAAGTCGAGGGTGGCCTGGAGTGCGCCCTTGGTCGTGTACGTCGACATGAACGTCGGGTTCGCGTCGAAGACCTCGCCGAACATGAAGAAGTTCTTCGACCCGGCGCTCTTGGCCGCGGCCAGGATCTGCGGCGAGAACTTCTGCCAGAACTCGATGTTCACGTGCTTGACCGTGTCGATCCGGAACCCGTCGATCCCGAACTCGGCCCACGTCTTGTAGACGTCGATCATCCCGTCGCGGACCTTCGGCTGCTCGGTGAACAGGTCGTCCAGCCCGACGAAGTCGCCGTACTCGGCGGACTCACCGGCGAAGGTCGAGTCACCGCGGTTGTGGTACAGCGTCGGGTCGTTCAGCCAGGCCGGCACCTTCACTGTCTCATCGGCCGGGGTGCGGAAGGTGGGGATGTTGGGGAAGCTCACGTTCTTGTCCAGCGGCGGGAAGGTGTCCCCGCCGGCGAACGCCTTGTCGTCAAAAACGTTGCCGTTGGCATCTTTATAAGGACTTGTCGACTTGGGGATGTAGCCGTACTGCCCGGACTTGTAGTCGATCACGTCCGCGGTGTGGTTGGTGATGATGTCGAAGAAGACCTTCATCCCCTTCGCATGCGCCAGCTTGATCAGCTGCTGCATGTCCGCGTTGGTACCGAGATGCGGATCGATCTGGGTGAAGTCGGTGATCCAGTAGCCGTGGTACCCGGCGCTCACGTCGGCGCCCGAGCCCTGCACCGGCCGGTTCTTGAACGACGGTGTCAGCCAGATGGACGTCGTACCGAGCGACTTGATGTAGTCGAGCTTCTGCATCACCCCGGCCAGGTCGCCACCGTGGTAGAAGCCCTTGTCGGTCGGGTCCAGACCGGTCTGCAGCCGGTCACCGGTCAGACCGCCGGCGTCGTTCGCCTTGTTGCCGTTGGCGAAGCGGTCGGCCATCAGGAAGTAGAACCGTTCCTTGGTGAGGTCCTTGCGCAGACTCGGCGACGACAGCGTCTTGTCGGCCGGAGTGACGGTCGGCCCGGCCAGCTCCACCGGCTTCACCGAGACGACATGGCTGGTGTCGTCGTAGCTGAACGCGAGCTTGGCCGGCCCCTCGATTCGCAGTGGGATGTTCGGGCCGTTCAGCACCCCGCCGGCGCCGTAGTTCTCGTCCCAGCCCCCGTTGACGGTGACCTTGTACTCGTACGAGCCGGCCGGTACGTCGAAGACCCTCGCGTACGGCGCTCCCGCACCCAGACTGGTCGCATCACACGCAGGGTCCCAGTCACCGGGACACCCGAGCTCACTCTGCAGCGACCCCGCCAGCCTGACCAC
Source organism: Kribbella sp. NPDC055071 (assembly GCF_053608045.1). Lineage (NCBI taxonomy): Bacteria > Bacillati > Actinomycetota > Actinomycetes > Propionibacteriales > Kribbellaceae > Kribbella > Kribbella sp. NPDC055071. Next base: position 22,675 of record NZ_JBSGUS010000004.1, on the reverse strand, counting down.
CCGCTCGGCCACCACGTGCGCCGGAGCGGACGTCGCCGTACCCAATCCCAGCACTGCCAGCGCCAACGCGGTCACGCCGGCCGGCCATCGCCCGAACCTGCTCATGAAGCACCCCTCCCACCCAGAACCTGCCGGGGACGCTAGCCCGCAGCTGCGATCGTGGGAAGGCCTCGGAGGTCGCGGTCAGGTCACTGTCTCCCAGAGCACGGAGACCGGAAGTGCGGCGAGATTTGCGCCGAACCTGGTCGCCTCCGGTGCCGTATGAAGCACCACGCCGAAGTGGAACCGATCGCCGAGGCGGTCGGCCAGGCGGATTTGTCGGGCTCCCTGTTGCGGATCTGTCGGACACCTCGTTGCGGATCCGTCGGCGGCTGCGAAGGTCAGGTGAAGAGGGTGGGGAGGGTGGTTTCGATGGGGGTGTGGATGACTGTGGTGGCTTCGGCGTCGTAGGGGGTTTCTTGGGCGTTGAGGATGATCAGGGGTTTGCCGGCGGTCAGGGCCAGGTCGCAGAAGCCCGCGGCGGGGTAGACCTGGAGGGAGGTGCCGATGGCGACGAATACGTCGGCGGACTCAGTTGCGGCTGCGGCGCGCTCGAGGACGGCGGTGTCCAGGGACTGGCCGAACGAGACCGTCGCGGACTTCAGGATGCCGCCACAGACCTCGCAACTGGGGTCCTCTTCGCCTGACTCGAGTCGGGGGAGGACGTCGGCCATGGGGATCTGACGGGCGCAGGTGAGGCAGTCGACGTACCAGATCGTCCCGTGGAGTTCATGGACGAGCTCCGGTGACGATCCGGCCTTTTGGTGCAGGCCGTCGACGTTCTGGGTGATCAAGCCGGTCAACCGGCCCTGGCGTTCCAGCTCGACCAGGGCGAGGTGGCCGGCGTTCGGCTCGGCGGTCCAGGCCGGTGTGGCTAAGCGGTGCTTCCAGGCCTCCACACGGACCGCCCGACTCGCGACGTACTCGTCGATGTCGAACAGCGCGGCCGCAGACGGGTTCTTGGTCCACACACCCTGCGGGCCGCGGAAGTCGGGGATACCGGACGCGGTAGAGATACCGGCTCCGGTCAGTACGGCGATTCGCTCGGCGTCGATCACGCCTTGGACTGTAGCCAGTCGGTCGCCAGCACAGACATGACGATCTCGTCGACCCACTCGCCGTCCCACAGCAGGGCGTCCCGCAGCCGGCCCTCCACCACGAAGCCTGCCTTCTCGTACGCGCGCTGCGCCCGCGGGTTGAACGCGTACACCCCGAGACTGATCCGGTGCAGTCCGACCTCCTCGAGGCCGTAGCCGACGATCAGCCGAGTGGCCTCGGTACCGAGGCCACGGCCCTGGCCGGCCGGTCCGATCAGAATGCGGAAGTTGCAGGACCGGTTGTCGGAGTCCCAGTCGTTGAGCACAGCCTCCCCGACGACCTCGCCGGACGCCTGGTCGACGATCACCAGGTCGAGGCGGTCAGTCTGGTCCTTGCGAGTGCGCATCCACTGTCGCGCCTGCTCCTCGCCGATCTCGCCGTGGCTTCCGGTCAGCCGCGTGACCTCCGGATCGTCCATCGCCCGGGCGAGCGCGTCGTAGTCGCCCTCGTCCACCGGCCGCAGGATCACGAGGTCGCCGGTCAGCGTCGGCTTGTGGGCGAAGTCGGTCATGGGCCGGAGTGTTTCAGCTGATCCGTCGGATCACGTACTGGTTTTCGGCTGCCGACACCAGCTCTTGGGAGCGCATGCGGCACCAGGCGGGGATGTCGGTGGCTGCGGCCGGATCGTCGGCCAGCACGGTGACGGTGTCGCCGATGGCAACGGTCGGTAGTGTTTTGGCCAGCTTGATCACGGGGAGTGGGCAGAGCAGGCCGCGACAGTCCAGGTCGACGTTCACATCCCCACCTCCGCACGGATCCGCTGGACGATCCCGGGCAACACAGTGCAGAAGCGGTCGATCTCGGCGTACGTCGTGGTCCGCGCCAGCGAGATGCGGACGTTGCCATGGGTGAGCACGCCCATCGCCGCGAGTACATGGGACGGTCGCAGGGTGCTCGAAGTACAGGCAGATCCACTCGACACCGCGAAGCCTTCTGCGTCCAGGGCGGTGACGATGGCCTCGCCGTCGACGTACAGGCAGGAGAACGTGAGCACGTGCGGCAGGCGGTCGTCCGGATCACCCACGACCTCGACATCGGTGATGTCCGCGGCCACACGTCGTCGCACCTCGTCGATCCAGGCCCTGTGCTGCTTGTTCAGCGACTCGGCCTCGGCCAGGCGGGCCTGGAGAGCAGCCGCGGCAGCCAGTGCGTTCGGGATATCCGGGAAGCCGGGGGAGAGGCCGTCCTCCCGCTCATCCATCGGCCAGGCCGGGATGAACCGTGTGCCCTTCCGAATCGCCAGCAGGCCCACACCGGCCGGTCCGCCCCACTTGTGCGCGCTGGCCGCCAACGCCGACCAGCCAGCCGGTACGGCGTCGTGCCCGACCGACGCGGACGCGTCAACAAACAGGGGTACGTCGCCACACGCTTCAGCGGCCGCTGCGATCGGCTGACGCGTACCGACCTCGTGATTAGCGGACTGCAACGCGGCCACGGCCACACCAGGCCGCCGTACCGCATCTGTGAACGCATCCAGGTCAACCCGACCCAGCATGTCGACACCGACCTCTGAGCCGTTGGCTTCCGCGGTGTGGAGTACGGCGGAATGCTCCACCGCGCTGTGGACAACGGTGGTCCCAATACGGTTGCGGGCGGCCCCGATCGCGGTGAGTCCGGTGCGGATGGCCGCCGTACCGGACGTCGTCAGATACAGCTCGTCCGGTCGCACTCCGATCGCGTCGGCCAGTACTGCCCGGGCATTGTCGAGCAGGAGCCGCGCGGTCCGTCCCTCGTGGTGCAGCCGAACCGGATCGGCCCACCCGGAATCGACTGCCTGCAGCAACATTTCCCGCGCTGCCGGATGGAGAGCCTCGGCAGACGCGGCATCCAGATAGGCACGCTCGTTCACACCGGAAACGCTAAGCCCTACCTATGCGCGAGAGCGGGACAGGTGTCCAGTAGTGTTTGGTCGTCAGTCTCACTTGGGAAGGGAAAGGCGCCCCGTGGGTTCGAACGGCACGCCCGGAGTGGAGGAGCGCGCGGCAGATTCTGCCCGTGCCACACGTCCGGCGAAGCGACGCCTGCTGGTCGGTACTGCAACGGTGCTGGGCACCCTGCTGCTGACGAGTTGTTCGTCGGAAACCACTGAGCAGTGGAAGCGACTCGGGCTGCCCGAGGGCGCGTCGGACCGGACCGAGGCCGTCCGAAGCCTCTGGATCGGCGCCTGGATCGCCGCGCTGATCGTCGGTGTGATGGTCTGGGCCCTGATCCTGTACGTCGCCGTGCGGTACCGCAAGCGCAACGACGACGCACCCCGGCAGGTGCGGTACAACCTGCCGCTCGAGGTGCTCTACACGCTGGCGCCGTTCGCGATCATCGGTGTGCTGTTCTTCTACACCGTCGAGCACGGCGACAAGATCACCGCGATGTCGGACAGCCCGCAGCACACCGTGAACGTGGTGGGCCAGCAGTGGCAGTGGACCTTCAACTACAAGGACACCGTCGACGGGCAGCAGGGTGTCTGGGAGACCGGCACGCTGTCCCAGCCCGCCGAGCTCTGGCTGCCGGTGAACGAGTCGGTCCACTTCGACCTGACCTCGCCGGACGTCATCCACTCCTTCTGGGTGCCGTCGTTCTACTTCAAGCTCGACGTCATCCCGGGCCGGACCAACCGGTTCGAGCTGACCCCGACCAAGACCGGGACCTTCGCCGGCAAGTGTGCCGAGCTCTGCGGGCTCTACCACAGCCGGATGATCTTCACCGTCAAGGTTGTCAGCCGTGACGAGTACGACGCGCATCTGCGCGACCTGGCCGCCAAGGGCCAGACCGGCGCCGCCACCGGTGGCCAGGACGCGACCACGATTCCTGGTCACGGGGAGCAGGAGGGCGAGAAGTGACCGACTTCGCCGAGCGCACCGGCGCTATCGGGGCCACCACCGCGATACCGCGGCGGCGCAGCAAGGGCCAGATCGCGGTCAAGTGGCTCACCACCACCGACCACAAGCTGATCGGGCACATGTACCTGATCACGTCGTTCGCGTTCTTCCTGATCGCCGGCGTGATGGCGCTCGTCATCCGCGCGGAGCTGGCCAAGCCGGGCCTGCAGATCGTGAACGAAGAGGTCTACAACCAGCTCTTCACCATGCACGGCACGATCATGCTGCTGCTGTTCGCGACGCCACTGTTCGTCGGCTTCGCCAACGAGATCATGCCGATCCAGATCGGTGCGCCGGATGTGGCGTTCCCGCGGCTGAACATGTTCAGCTACTGGCTGTTCCTGTTCGGCGGCCTGATCACGATCAGCGGCTTCTTCACCCCGGGCGGCGCGGCCGACTTCGGCTGGTTCGCCTACGCGCCGCTGTCGAACGCGGTCCGGTCGCCGGGTGTCGGCGGTGACCTGTGGATCATGGGTCTGTACATGGCCGGTCTGGGCACGATCCTCGGTGCGGTCAACTTCGTCACCACGATCATCACGATGCGCGCACCCGGGATGACGATGTTCCGGATGCCGATCTTCACCTGGAACATCCTGGTGACGTCGATCCTCGTCCTGATCGCCTTCCCGATCCTGGCCGGCGCGCTGCTGATGCTGGAGGCGGATCGAGCCTTGGGGGCTCACGTCTTCGACGCCGGGAACGGCGGTCCATTGCTCTGGCAACACCTGTTCTGGTTCTTCGGCCATCCCGAGGTCTACATCATCGCGTTGCCGTTCTTCGGCATCATCACCGAGGTCCTGCCGGTGTTCAGCCGCAAGCCGGTCTTCGGCTACATCGGCCTGGTCTCCGCGACGCTGGGTATCGCGGTCCTGTCGGTGGCGGTGTGGGCCCACCACATGTTCGTGACCGGCGCGGTCAATCTGCCGTTCTTCTCGTTCATGACGTTCCTGATCGCGGTGCCGACCGGGGTGAAGTTCTTCAACTGGATCGGCACGATCTGGGGCGGGTCGGTCTCGTTCGACACGCCCATGCTCTGGGCGATCGGCTTCCTGACCACCTTCCTCTTCGGTGGTCTGACCGGCATCATCCTCGCGTCGCCGGCGCTGGACTACCAGCTGTCCGACTCGTACTTCGTGGTCGCGCACTTCCACTACGTCGTCTTCGGAACCGTCGTGTTCGCGATGTTCGCCGGGTTCTACTTCTGGTGGCCCAAGTTCACCGGGCGGATGCTCGACGAGAGGTTGGGCAAGCTGCACTTCTGGTTGCTGTTCATCGGCTTCCACACGACGTTCCTCGTGCAGCACTGGCTCGGCGTCGAAGGCATGCCACGCCGGTACGCCGACTACGGCCCCAACGAAGGCTTCACCACGCTGAACGAGGTGTCCAGCGTCGGTGCGTTCATCCTGGGGATGTCGATGCTGCCGTTCTTCTACAACGTCTACAAGTCGCGTAAGTCGCCGAAGGTCGGCGTCGACGACCCGTGGGGCTGGGGACGGTCGCTGGAGTGGGCGACGAGCTCGCCTCCGCCGCGGCACAACTTCGAGAGGCTGCCGCGGATCCGGTCCGAGAGCCCGGCGTTCGACCTGCACCACCCCGACCTCGCCCTGGCCGAGTACCCGGCCAACAACGCGGGTAAGGACAATCTGCTGGACGCCGGCGAGGACCAGGGCCGGGTAGAGCACCTGGAGCAGGTCATCGCGGACCAGTCGGATATCGACGCTGAGGGGAAGGACAAGGCGTGAAGGTCGAGGCCTGGGTCTTCGGGATCCTGAGCGTGTTCGTGCTGGTCGTGGCGCCGATCTACTGGCTGATGTCGAACGACCCGACCGGCACGACGGCTCTGGTCATGACGTTCTTCCTGTCGTTGCTGGTGGCGTTCTACCTGAGTGTCACCGCCCGCCGGATGGATCCGCGGCCGGAGGATCGCAAGGAAGCCGAGATCGCGGAGGGCGCCGGTGAGCTCGGCTTCTTCCCGCCGTACTCGTGGTGGCCGCTGTGGACCGCGCTGACCCTGGCGGTTGCCGTGCTCGGCATCGTCTTCGGCTGGTGGCTGTTCATCGCCGGCTGCGCGATCGGCATCGTCACGCTGAGCGGATTCATCTTCGAGTACTACCGAGGTGATCACGCTCACTAGCTGAGCGTCGTACGAGGCGCCGTCCGGAACGAACCGGGCGGCGTTTTCGTGCGTCTGTAGAGGTGTCACCGGTGGTGGGCAGTTGTGGTCCGTACCACTCCGGTGGCGGTGCGTTGCGTAGGTCTGTCGGTACGACGAGATACCCTGACGGCGGTTTGACGAAACAGGGGAGAACTGGGGAATGGTGAGCAGTTCGGTGAGGAAGCACGGCCTTGCCGTGGTTGGCGTCTGCATGGTCCTGCTGGCCGGCACGGCGTGCAGCGACACGAAGGCAGCCGGCAACAACCCGTCGACGCCGGGCGCGTCGACGACGCAGAGCAACGAGACACCGGGCGCTTCGACGACCCCGGGTGCCTCGACGACGCCGTCGCAGGACCCGGCCTCAGCGGCGATCGCGATCGTGCCCGCCAAGGGCGCGGCGTCGGTCCAGCCGGACAAGCCGGTGACCGTCACTTCGACGGCCGGCAAGCTGACCACGGTCACGCTCAAGGACGACGACGGCGACAAGGTCGAAGGCACCTTCAACGCGGACAAGACGCAGTGGACGTCCGCGGCGCTGCTCAAGCCGGGCGCGACGTACACGGTGAGCGGTTCGGCCGAGGGCACCGATGGTGCGACCGTGCCGATCAGCTCGACGTTCAAGACGCTGAAGGCGACCAAGACGCTGAAGGCCTCGGTGGTCCCGCTGAACGGTGAGACCGTCGGTGTGGCGCTGCCGATCCAGATCTTCTGGAACAACCCGGTCAAGGACCGCGCGGCGGTCGAGAAGCAGCTCAAGGTGACCACGTCGGTCCCGGTCACGGGCAGCTGGCACTGGGTGAACAGCAAGCAGGTCAACTACCGGCCGATGAACTACTGGCCGGCCGGCACCAAGGTCACCGTCGACATCGCCACCCAGGGCGTGAACGCCGGGAACAACACCTGGGGCACGGCCAGCCGCAAGATCCAGTTCAGCATCGGCAAGTCGGTCATCGCCAACATCAACGTCAAGAAGCACTCGATGACCGTCACGATCAGCGGCAAGCTGGCCCGGACCATCCCGATCACCGCCGGCAAGGACGGCTTCACCACCCGCAGCGGGGTGAAGGTGATCATGGAGAAGTTCCCCGTCAAGCGGATGGACGCGGCCACGATCGGCCTCAAGCCCGGCGACCCGAACTACTACAACATTCCCGACGTGAAGTGGGCCCAGCGGGTGACGAGCTCAGGCGAGTTCGTCCACGGCGCCCCCTGGTCGGGCGGCAGCCAAGGCAGCGCCAACGTCAGCCATGGCTGCGTCGGCATGAGCCTCGCGAATGCCCAGTGGTACTACAACCAAACCCTCCGCGGCGACCCCGTCATCGTCACCGGCACCACCCGCCACATGGAACCAGGCAACGGCTGGACCGACTGGAACACCAAGTGGTCCGCCTACAAGGCCGGCTCAGCCCTGAGCTGACCATTTGAGCAGGATCTCGCCGAGCTCGGCACCGTGAGCCGCGGGGAGCGAGTGGTGGGTGGCAGTAGCCATCCGCACCACACTCGCCCCCGCGGCTTTCGCCTTTTCGGCTACGCGATCCGGATCGTGCGCCTTGGAGCGATCTGCCACGACCACCAGCAGATCTGGGGTGCCTGAGGCCGTCGATGGTCTGCGGGGCCGGACTGGTCGGGTGCTGGGCTCGAGCGTGCCTAGGGCGGCCAAGTTCACCCAGTCGGGATCAACCGGTACGCCCTGGGTTTCCCAGTGGATGAAGGACTTGTAGCGGGACTCGGTGGGTTTGAGGAGCATGGGGAGGGCTCGGGCCAGGTAGGTGGGTTTGATGCCGGTGAAGCAGTCTGTGGGGTCTATGAGGGCCAGCTTCGGGACGGGGTGGTGGAGGGCGTAGGTGAGGGCTGTCCAGGCGCCGTAGGAATGGCCTACCAGGAGTGGGTCTTCTGCGTGGAGCTCTTGGAGTACGGCGGCTAGCCAGCTGACCAGGTCCTCGATGGTGCGGGGTGGGTTGGCGGTGCTGCGGCCCGGGGCGCCGGGGAGGTCCGGGGCGTAGACGCGGTGGTGTTGCGCCAGTTGGGGCGCTACGGCGAACCAGACGGCTGAGGTTGCGCCATGGCCGGCCAGGAGGACGACCGGAGGGGCGGAGGTGGGGCCGCAGGCGATGACGTGGGTGCCGCTGACGTCGAGCTGCTCTATCGGGACTCCCCAGCGGCCGAGGAGAACGTCGTACGCGTCGTGGAAGGTCATGACGCGAGAATAGCTCACTGAGTGAGGTAACTTGAGGGGTATGCGAGAAGGAGTGGTGCCGGCGGACCCCGAGCGGGCGGCGGCGTTGGAGTTGGTGCATCGGCTGCGGGAGGTCGCGCTGCGGCTCGAGTTGGCGGTAGGGGAGTTCGCGCGGACGACGGGTCTGCACGGGACCGACGTACGGGCGCTTGTCCGTTTGCTCGATGCTGAGCGGGCCGGGATGGAGGCGACGCCGGGGTGGCTGGCTGAGCAGCTCGGTATGACCTCTCAGGCGACGACAGCGGTCATTCACCGGCTGGAGGGTGCCGGGCACGTTGAACGGCTCAGAAGCCGCTCAGACGGTCGGAGTGCTCGCCTTCAGGTCTCCGACTCCGCAGTCGCCCTCGGCTGGCAGTTCTTCGGCCCACTACTCGACCGCCTGATCACCACCACCGAAGCACTGGACCCACACGACCAGACCGTCGTGAAGGCCTACCTGGCCGCCGTCTCAACAGCACTGGGATAAAGCGAAAGGCCCCGGCAAGTGCCGGGGCCTTTCGGGTGGTGCGGAGTACTACGAACGGTCGCGCGTGACCTCTCGGTAGGTCTCGGTCTCGCTCAGGTCGTGGATCTCGTCCGCGTCGTGAGCGTGCTCGTGGCCGGTCTCGAGCTCCTCGGCCGTCGGCTTCTGGACCGCGTCGGCGAAGTAGAAGCGCGACAGCCGGGCGCGGAGCTTGTTGAGGGCCCGGCGTGGGGCGCGGACGCCGTTGTCGTCGGTCTCCGGACCGATGTCGAGCGGCACGGTCCGGTCGTGCGCGGTGAGCGCATAGGCCTCGCACGTCGAGACCGGCGTGTGCTTCTCGCTGTACGCGCCATCGGGGGAGCGGACGATCACACCGGACTCGAGCCCGTGCAGGAGCCGCTCGTTGTCGGAACGCTGCAGCGAGATCGCGATCCGTCGAGTCACCCAGAACGCCAGCACCGGACCGAGGAACACCGCGAACCGGAGGAACCAGGTCACGTGGTTCAGCGAGAGGTTGAAGTGGGTCGCCACCAGGTCGTTACCGCCACCGATCCACAGCAGGCCGTAGAAGGTGATGAACGCGGCACCGATACCGGTCCGGGTCGGCATGTTGCGCGGCCGGTCCAGGAGGTGGTGCTCCCGCTTGTCTCCGGTGATCCAGCCCTCGATGAACGGATACGCCGCGACCAGCGTGACGAAGAGTGGAGGCACGAGTAGCGCAGGTATGAGCAGGTTCCAGCTGAGAGTGACGCCCCAGAAGTGCGACTCGAAGCCCGGCATTATTCGGACCGAGCCTTCCAGCCAGCCCATGTACCAGTCGGGCTGGGAACCCGCCGTGACTTCTGACGGGTTGTAAGGCCCGTACAGCCAGACCGGGTTGATCTGCATCAGCGCACCCATCAGCGCGGTGATGCCGAAGACGACGAAGAAGAAGCCGCCGGCCTTGGCCATGTACACCGGCATCAGCGGGTAGCCGACCACGTTCTTCTCGGTCCGGCCGGGACCGGCGTACTGGGTGTGCTTGTGGTACACGACCAGGAAGAGGTGGACCGTGACCAGCGCCAGGATCAACCCCGGGATCAGCAGCACGTGCACGGTGAAGAACCGGGAGACGAACTCGTCGCCGGGGAACTCGCCGCCGAAGATGAAGAAGCTCAGGTAGGTACCGATGATCGGTGACGCCTGGATCATGCCCTGGGTGATCCGCAGACCCGTACCGGACAGCAGGTCGTCGGGGAGGCCGTACCCGATGAAGCCCTCGATGATGCCGAGGAACAGCATCCCGAAGCCGATCACCCAGTTCAGCTCACGCGGCTTGCGGAACGCGCCGGTGAAGAAGATGCGGAGCAGGTGGACCATCATCGCGGCGATGAACAGTACGGCGGCCCAGTGGTGGATCTGCCGCATCAGCAGACCGCCACGGACGTCGAACGAGATGTCCAGCGTGGAGGCGTAGGCCTCCGACATGTGCAGGCCCTTGAGCAGGCTGTACGAGCCCTGGTACTCGACCTCGCCCATCGACGGCTTGAACCACAGCGTCAGGAAGATGCCGGTGAGGATCAGGATGATGAAGCTGTACAGCGCGATCTCGCCGAGCATGAACGACCAGTGGTCCGGGAAGACCTTGCGCAGGTTCTTCCGGCCGATCTTGCCGATGCCGAGTCGGTCGTCGACCCACTTGACCGGTGGGGGGAACTCTTTTGTCTCGGACACTGCAGTCACCCTCGTTCCCAGAAGCTCGGGCCAACCGGCTCGTCGAAGCCGTTCTGTGCCACCAGGTAGCCCTCGCTGTCCACTGCCAACGGTAGCTGAGGCAGCGGGCGAGCGGCAGGCCCGAAAACGACCTTGGCGCTGTCGGACAGGTCGAACGTCGACTGGTGACACGGGCAGAGCACGTGGTGCGTGGTCTGCTCGTACAGCGAGATCGGGCAACCCACGTGGGTGCAGATCTTGGAGTAGCACAGGATGCCGTCGACACCCCAGTTCTCCCGGCCCGGCTTGGTGCGGATCTCCGCGGGCCGGATCCGGACCACGATCACCGCGGCCTTGGCACGGGCGTTCTGGTACTCGACGGCGCTCTGCTCCTGCAGCGGCGGGAGGTTGGCCGGGATCGCGTTGACCAGCTGGCCGACCACCAGGTCGGCCGGCTTGATCGGGCGGTCGGTGACGTCGCTGACGACCCGGATGCCCTTGGCCCAGATGGTGTTGTAGAGGCTGCGGCCGGGCAGCGGACCGAGGTCGCGCAGGAACACGATGGCCGGCAGGCCGAGCAGACCCATGCTCGCCAGCAGCGAGCGGCGGATCAGCTTGCGCCGGGTGAACCCGGACTCCGCGGTGCCCTGCTTGAACGCCTCGGTGATGTCGGCGATCTGCTCGGGCGAGGAGTGTGCGTCGTGGCGGTCCTCGGCGATCTCCTCGTCGACCATCAGCTTCTTGGCCCACTGGATCGCGCCGGCGCCGATCAGGAACAGCGCGAGCCCGAGGCACAGGCCCAGCGTCATGTTGTTCGCGTTGCCGGACAGCGGGCCGAACTGGATCTCGGCGTCCCGCGGGATGGCGAAGTACGCCACACAGGAGCCCAGCGCCAGCAGGCCGGCCAGGGTGAACATCGTCGACACCTGGCGCTCGACCCGGTCGGCGGCCTTGGCGTCGATGTCGGTGATGCGGTACTCGTGCGGCTCGATGCCCGGGTCCGGGATCGGCTCGGCCACGACGACGTCGTGACCGTGGTCGTCCCCGGCCTTCACCGGAAGGTTGTCGTTGCTCATTCGGCCTTCGCCCCCTTGGCCTTGACGCCCTTGGCGCCGATCCACACCGCGACACAGACGAGCAGGCCGATACCGACCAGCCAGCCCCACAGGCCTTCAGAGACCGGGCCGAGCCGGCCGAGACCGAAGCCGCCCGGGTCCTTCTGGGTCTCCAGCGTCTTCAGGTAGGCGATGATGTCGGCCTTGTCCTGCGGCAGCATCACCTGGTCGGAGAAGACCGGCATCTGCTGCGGGCCGGTCAGCATCGCTTCGTAGATGTGCTTCTCGCTGACACCCATCAGCGACGGCGCGTACTTGCCGTTCGGCAGTGCGCCACCGCGACCGGCGAAGTTGTGGCAGGCCGTGCAGTTGGTCCGGAACAGCTCGCCGCCGCGGGTGACCTGCTCGTCGGTGGCCTTGCTGACGTCGTACGACTCCGAGGCCGGGACCGCCGGGCCGGGCGCGAGGGAGGCGATGTACGCCGCGAGCGCCTCGATCTCCTCCTGCGTGTAGACCGGTGGCTTGCGCGGGATCTGCGCGCCCGGCTGCTGGGCGGGCATCCGGCCGGTGCCGACCTGGAAGTCGACCGCGGCCGCGCCGACACCGATCAGCGACGGCGCGGTGAACTTGCCCCCGCCGTTCGTGCCGCCCTCGGCGTTCAGGCCGTGGCAGCTGGAGCAGCCGACCGCGAAGAGCTTCTTGCCCTCCTCGATCTGCTGTGACTGGGCCGAGTTGTCCGCGACCGCGTTGTCAGGGGCGAAGGCGGCGTACGCCGATCCCACTGCCAGGAGGCCGAACAGAAGCACGACGAGGCCGGCTGACCGGTGCCGTCGACGTGCGGAGAGAAAGCGCGCCGGTGACAAGGAAGATCTCTTCTCACTCATTTGAGCAGGTAGATGGTCGCGAACAGGGCGATCCAGACCACATCGACGAAGTGCCAGTAGTAGGACACGACGATCGCCGAAACGGCCTGTTCGTGGGTGAACTTACGAGCCATGAACGTCCTGGCCAGGACGAACACGAAAGCGATGAGACCGCCGGTCACGTGCAGACCGTGGAACCCGGTGGTCAGGTAGAAGACCGACCCGTACGGCGAGGACGAGATCGTGATGCCCTCGTGGACCAGGGTGGCGTACTCGGTGACCTGGCCGGCCACGAAGACCGAGCCCATCAGGTAGGTGAGGACGAACCACTCACGCATACCCCAGGAGCGCGGGTTCAGCAGCGCGCCGGTCCGGCCCACCTTGCCGTGCTCGGCGGCGAACACACCCGCCTGGCAGGTGAACGACGACGCGACCAGGATGAACGTGTTCACCGAGGCGAACGGCACGTTCAGGTGCCCGGTGGAGAAGTCCCACAGCGTCTGGGTCCCAGCGGCAGCGGAAGCGGTCGTCACGGACCGGATCGTGAAGTACGCCGCGAAGAGCGCGGCGAAGAACATCAGTTCGCTCGAGAGCCAGACGATCGTGCCGACACTGACCATGCTGGGACGGTCGTGGTGTCCGTGTTCACGAGACGCTGGGAGCGCGGTTGCAGTGGCCACGCCGTCATTATGTCGGTCCCCGCATCAACTGCCACGACCACCCCCATGCATGTCGTCAACTAATGGTTTCTACTGTGTAATCGTGCTTCCCCTCCACGCCACGCCGGGCGACCAGATCGAGCCGTTCACGCCGCTTCGGTTGCTCACGGCCTGGACCTTCGAGCCGGTGTTACTCGGTGTGATCGCCGTGCTGGCCGGGCTCTATCTGTACGGCGTCCATCGCCTGCACAAGCGCGGTGACAAGTGGTCCCGGGGCCGCACGTTCGCCTTCGTCGGACTCGGTCTGGGGAGTGCTCTCGTCGCGACCCAGTCGGCGCTCGGCACCTACGACACGGTGCTGATCAGCGTGCACATGGCTCAGCACATGATCTTGTCGATGCTGACGCCGTTGATGATGGCGCTCGGCGCCCCGGTGTCGCTGGCGTTGCGGACCCTCCCACAGCGTCCGCGGAAGTGGTTGCTCTCCGTATTGCATTCGCGCGTCGCCAAGGTGCTGTGCTTCCCGCTGATCGGGTTCACGCTGTTCGTCCTGAGCCCGTGGGCGCTCTACTTCAGTGGCTGGTACGACGCCACCCTGCACTCGACCGTGTTGCACGACCTGTTGCATCTGCACTTCATCGTGGTCGGATCACTGTTCTTCTGGCCGTTGCTGGGCCTGGACCCGGTGCCCGGGCGGGTGATCTATCCGTTCCGGTTGATGCTGACCTTCCTCACGCTGCCGTTCCACGCCTTCCTCGGCATCACGATCATGTCCGCGAACAAGCTGATCGCCGAGGACTGGTACACCAGCTTCGGCCGGTCCTGGCCACCGTCACCACTGCGGGACCAGTACATCGCGGGCGGTCTGCTCTGGGGCTCGGGTGACCTCATCGGCGTGGTCTTCTTCGCCGTACTCTTCGTCCAGTGGGTGAAGGAATCGCAGCGGGAGGCGCGCCGGGAGGACCGCCGGCTGGACCGGTTGGAGGAACAGGCTCGCCGGGCCGAGCAGGCGCCCCGGTAGCATTCCCCGTGTTCGATGCAAGGTTCACTACCGGTTCACAACTTGGGATGGGTCGATGAGTGCAGAGGGTCCGCTGAAGGTCCTGGTCTACAGCGACGACCGTACGACGCGGGAGTCGGTCCGGCTGGCCCTGGGTAAGCGGCCGTCCGCCGATCTGCCCGAGCTCGAGTACCTCGAGTGCGCGACCGAGCCGGCCGTGATCAAGGCGATGGACAAGGGCGGGATCGACCTGGCCATCCTGGACGGCGAAGCGGTGCCGGCCGGTGGCCTCGGGATCGCCCGGCAGCTGAAGGACGAGATCTTTCAGTGCCCGCCGATCCTGGTGCTGACCGGTCGCCCGCAGGACGCCTGGCTCGCGACCTGGTCACGGGCCGAGGGCGCGGTCTCGCACCCGCTCGACCCGGTCCGGCTGGCCGAGGTCACCTCGGACCTGCTCCGGCAGCGGCTGGCGAAGCTGCCCGCCACCACCGCCTGACGCGCGGTCAGTCGATGACCGCCTACACCTGGCCGCACGTGCTCGGCCCGTTGATGCGGCGGGAGGACCTCGATGCCTCCGCGACCGCGTGGGCGATGGAGGAGATCCTCTCCGGCGCGGCGTCGCCGGCGCAGCTCGCCGGGTTCGTGATCGCGTTGCGGTCCAAGGGCGAGACGGTGACCGAGGTCGAGGGTCTCGTCGCGACCATGCGGGACTTCGCCACGCGCGTCACCGTTCCCGGCCGGACGCTGGATGTGGTCGGTACCGGCGGTGACCAAGCCCACACCGTGAACATCAGCACGATGTCGGCGATCGTCGCGGCCGGTGCGGGCGCGAAGGTGGTCAAGCACGGGAACCGGGCGGCCTCGTCGGCGTGTGGTGCTGCCGACGTACTGGAGGAGTTGGGGATTCCGCTCGACCTCACCGCGCGGCAGGTCGAGGAGGTGGCGGAGCGAGCCGGCATCACGTTCTGCTTCGCGTCTGCTTTCCACCCTGCGCTGCGCAATGCCGCCGTACCGCGACGCGAGCTCGGGGTGCCGACGTCGTTCAACCTGCTGGGGCCGTTGGCGAACCCAGGAGATCCGTCCGCGCAGGCGGTCGGGGTGGCGGACGCGCGTGTCGCCGGGTTGGTGGCAGGTGTGTTGGCGCGGCGCGGGATCGACGCGCTCGTGTTCCACGGGGACGACGGGCTTGACGAGCTGACCACGCGGACGACGTCACAGGTGTGGGTCGTCGGTGGCGGGACGGTCGAGGGTCCGTTCACGGTGGATCCGCGGGAGTTGGGGATCGAGCCGGTGACGGCGGAAGCGTTGAAGGGCGCGGATGCGTCGTACAACGCGAAGGTCGTGCGGGCGCTGGTCGACGGTGAGCCGGGGGCTGTGCGGGACGTCGTACTGCTGAATGCCGGGGCCGCCCTCGCCGCGTATGAGCCGGTGCCGGGCGACATCACCAGCCGGATCCGTCGTGGCATGGACCGCGCCGCTGAGGCGATCGACTCGGGGGCTGCGAAGGAGACGCTGGATCGGTGGATCCGGGCGTGTGCCGAGGTGCGGAGCTGATTTCGCTGCCGGGGCCGGCGGATTTGTTGCTGCCGGCCCCTGCTGCGGTTACGGGTTGATCTTGATCTGAGCGACCTTGTTCCGCCAGATCTGCTGCCAGGCCGGCGTGGATCCGGCGATGTCGGCGATCGCGACGTCGGCGGTACCGTCGCCGCGGTCGATGACCGCGATCATCACGGTGGAGAAGGTCTCCTTCAGCTTCGGCACGCTGACCTTGACCTTCGCGACGACCTCGTGGCCGGGATGGCCGTTGACGCTGATCACCTTGTGGGTTGTGCCGGGCAGCAGCTGCGCATCCTTGTTGTACAGGCCGACGATCGCGCGTGACCCGGCCTGACCCGCCGCCGTCCGCAGACCGGCTGGCGTGTTGGTGTACTTGATGTCCGGAGCCAGTTGCCCGAACGCGACGTAGTTGCCCCACACCGCGCTCTTGCCGTCGTACTTGTCGTGTACGACGAACCAGGTGGCGGCGCCGCCCGACAGGCCGGTGTACTCGTCGTAGTTGGCCCAGGCCGGGCTCATGAGCGGCATCGTGTCGTTGTTCGCGGCAAGGATATTGGTCCCGACCACGCGGCCCTTCGGGGTCGGCGTCGGGGACGGCGTGAACGACGGGCTGATCGTGGTGATCGGCGCCGGGTTGCCGGACGGGAGCGCGACCGGGGTGACGGCGTCGGCCTTCGACCAGATCCAGCCGACGCTCAGTCCGGTGGTGGCGAGGGCGGCGAGCACCAGGACCAGCGCGCCGATCATCCGTGGTTTCGTCCCGGTGTCAGCGCTCGCTCGTCCCACAATCCCGTACGGCGGATCCCCGGCCGGCCCACCCGGCTGCGGGTGTCCTGGTCCGCCGTGCTGCGCTGGCCGAGCCGGCTGTCCGTACGGCGGTTGCCCGGGGTACTGCTGTCCGTACGGCGGGCTCTGCGTCCCGGGCGCCGAGTGCTGCCCACGCGGCGGATTCGGGTGCTGGTAGGCCGGCTGCTCTGGCTGGCGATAGGGCTGCTGGGCAGACGGCTGCTGCGGTCCGGGGCCTTGGTGCTGGGCCGGCCGCTGCGGCTGTCCGTACGGCTGCTGGCCCGGGTGCTGTGGTTGGTTCTGGTGAGGCCCAACCTGCTGGGGCCGTGGTTGTCCTGGGCCTGGCTGCTGGGTGCCCCACATCGGCTGGCCAGGTTGTTGTGGCTGCGGACGCTGCTGTTGCTGGGGGCGCTGTGGGGGAGGGACCGACTGCTGCCACTGCTGTTGAGGGCCTGGCTGTTGAGTGCCTGGCTGTTGAAGGCCCGGCTGCTGAGGTGGTGGTGCTGAGTGTTGTGGGCGCGTCGGCGGGGGAGGCGGCGGTGCCGGTGCAGGGGACTGCCCGAACAGAGCGTCGGCCGAACCAGGAGCACCACCCAGTGCGTCGCCTGCCGTGGGACGTCGGTCGGCCGCGGCAGGCGGCGCGGAGGTGAACCACGAGTCGTCGGCGGGTGGCTGCGGGCGCTCGCCGTACTGGGGGTGTTCGCCAGGCTGCGAGCCGTCACCGGGGCCGCCCGGGGGCGTGTTGCGCGGGGGCGCGCTGTGCCTCGCCGGCGGGCGCGGGGTCTGGTCTTCGTTCTCAGCCAACGTTGATTCCCTTGTAGGCCTGAATTTCGGCCGCCTTCAGATCCGGACGCGAGGGTGGGATGTCGCTGACGTACGCGACTGCGGTGCCGTCACCGAGGTCGAAAACGGCCACCGTCAGGGTAAGCACTCGAGCGGTCACCGCGGCCGACTTCGCGGTCACGGTCTGCTGGAAGAACCAGCCCGACTTGTCCGACCGCTTCACGGCGCCGCTACTGACCCCCTTGAACGTGACCGGGATGTCGCCGTACAGGTAGGGCCGGATGTCGACCAGCAGTTGTGCCGCGGTCGCCTTCGGGTCGTCGTTGAAACCGGACGCGGTGCCGAGCCCGCCGACCCAGATGTCGGCCTGCCAGTTGTCGACGCCGTTGACCTTCTCCTGCAGGGTCACGTACTGGCCGCTGGAGTTCAGGAGCTCAGGTGCCAGGCGCTTCCGGTCCGACCACGGCGGGTTGCGGCGTGGGAACGAGATCGCATCGGACGAGATTCGGGCGTCGCCCTCGTGCAGCTTCGGGTTCTTCGACTGGCCAGGCTTGGTGGTGCTCGCCCCGGTCGGGCCGCTCGTCGGCTGACTGCCGGTCGGCTGGACTGTCGGCGTACCGGAGTTCTGCGGGTCGGCTTTCTTGTCGTCGCCCGGCTTCACAACCAAGACGATCACCGCCACGATCAATATCACCAGCGCAACCGAGCCACCAAGAATCAACGGCAGCTTCACCCCAGCAGGCCCACCACCGCCCCCAGCCGCCTTGGCCGGCTTCTCACGCTTCGGTTTACCCCCCGACTTCTCCCGCTTCCCCCCACCAACCCGAACCTCCTGCTGCCCCCCACCCCAACCAGTCTGCTGCCCCCCACCCTGCCCACCCCAACCTGCTGGCTGCGCTGCACCCTGCTCACCCCACGCGGTCTGCTGGCCGTTGCCCCAAGCCTGTTGCCCGTCTCCGGCCTGTTGTGCGCCGGCCCACGGCCCGACGTCGGCGGTTGCCTGCGCAGCCGCCCACGGCCCACCCACCGCACCAGCCTGCTGATCCGTACCCCAGCCGTCCTGTTGCCCACCCCAACCATCACCCGGCTGCTGTCCACCACCAACCGGCTGCTGTCCACCACCAACCGCCTGCTGTCCGCCACCGGCGGCTTGCTGCCCGTCGCCCGGCGCCTGCTGACCAGGCTGACCCCAACCTGCACCGCCGCCCTGCTGGGTTTCCCAGGCAGGCGTCGGCCCGCCCGGCCCCGGAGGAGGCGTGCCCCACCCGTTGTCCACCTCGGCGGCACCGGCCTGCTGCTCGTTCCAACCCGCAGCAGCCTCTTGCTGTCCAGCAGTTGGCGTACCCCACCCGTTGTCCACCTCGCCGACACCGGCCTGCTGCTCGCCCCAGGCCGCGGCAGGCTGTTGCGGTCCGGCGGCCGGTGCACCCCACCCGTTGTCCTGCTCGTTCGCTGGAGTCTGCTCGGTCTGCTGTGTGGGGGCAGGAGTTCCCCAGCCCGGGGTCTGTTCGGGTGTGGGCGCCCAGTTGGTGTTCTGGTTAGGTGTGGCGGACTGCTGCGATTCCCAGGCCGGCGTCGGTCCGCCAGGCCCGGGAGGTGGTGTGGTCCAGCCGTTGTCCAGCTCAGGTGCCGCGGCCTGTTGAGTAGGCGCTTCTGCGGCCGGAGCGCCCCAGGATTGTTGTGCTTCTTCTTCAGCGGCCTGCGTACCCCAGCCTGGCTGCTCTTCGGTGAGGTCGTCGTCCTGCTCGGATCCCCACGACGGCGCCGGCGTGGTCTGCGGATCGTCCTCGTCCTCGGGCTGCAGGCTCCAAGCCGCCTGGACCTGAGTAGGTTCGTCGTCATCCGAGGGCCCATCCCAGCCGGTCTGAGCAACCGCCGGCACCTCACCGGCCAGCACTTCACCAGTTGGTACGTCAGCAGTCGGCGCTTCAGCAGCCGATACCTCAGCAGCCGATACCTCACCGGCCGGGACCTCAGCAGCCGGCACCTCAGCAGCCGGTACGACGTCCTCCCGCGGCTTCGGGGCTACCGTCGGGGCCTCGGTCCAGCTCACGTCCGACCAGCTCTGCGCCGGCTCCTCCTGCGCTACCACCGGTCCGCTGCTGGCTTCCGTCGTACCGCTTGGCGGCGCCGCCAACGCGGGGGATTCATTGGTGGTGTCGGACCCTGCGGTTGGAGCGTCTGCCGGCAGGTCAGGCGCGAGCGTCAGCGTCCATCCGGTCGCTGGGGTCTCGACGTCGTCGTCCGTGTCGTCGAGGAGCTCGGTCGGCTCGCGTCGCGACCAGTGCTGCGGTGGTGCTGGTGCGATCACCGGCGCATCCCAGGTAGCCCGAGCCCGCTCAAACGCACTCAACCCCGCGGCACCGTCACCCAAGCCGGTTGTGTTGCCAGTGCCGGCCAAATCGCCCGTGCCGGCCAGATCGCCCGTGTCAGTCAGATCGTCCGTGCCGGCCAGATCGTCCGTGTCAGCCAGATCGTCGGTGTTAGGCGGGTTGGACGGTCGCACCGCGGACAACGGCCGTTCAGCGAGGTTCGCCGGGGCAGACTGCTGCGGGGTCGCCGGCGTACTCCACCAACCCGCCTCTTGGCCCGCATGCCCTGCCGCACTCGATGCGGCAGGCTGAGACCAACCGCCCCCAGCTCCACCGCCCTGAGCTCCACCGCCCTGAGCCTCGCCCTGCTGAGGTCCGTCCGACCAAGACCCAACCGACTGCAGCCCACCAGACTGCCGCCCAGCACCTTGCGTCGCAGCACGCTGCGTCGCAGCACCCTGGGTCGCAGCACCTTGCGTCTGAGCACCCTGGGTCGCAGCACGCTCCGTCCCGCCGCTCTGCGTCGCAGGGCCCTGGGTCCCGCCGCTCTGGGCTTCGCCAGCTTGAGCTGGGCCAACTTCGGCAGCCTGAGGGTTCTCGGTTTGAGGGGTGGTGGGGTTCTCGGGGGTGGGCTCTTCGTGCTCGGTGCGGTTGGTCCACTGCTTCCCGTTCCACCAGCGGATGGTGTTCGGCTGTCCGGTGGGGTCCGGATACCAGCCCTCGGGAGGGTTACTCATGCGCCAACCGTAACTTCAGCTCGTGTCAGATCCCGCGGCTCAGACACCGTCCTCCTGGCCCAGGCTGAAGGCGGCTTCCAGGTCGTGGGTCGAGTACGCGCGGAACGCGATGTGCGTCTCGGTGCTCAGCACCCCGGGCACCCGGTTCACGTGGTCCGGGATGACGGTGGCCAGGTCGTCGTGGCGCGCGACCCGGATCATCGCGATCAGGTCGAGCCCGCCGGTGACGGAGTACACCTCGCTGACGCCCTCGATCGCCGCCACCTGCTCGGCAACCTCGGGGATGCGTGCGACGTCGGCCTTGATGAACACGATCGCGGTGACCATGCCGTCCTCTCCTCGGAACTCACACTCCAACCCGCTGAAGCATAGTGGGATCGAGCGCGCGCAGCCCCGCCGCCGTCGCTTCGTCCACGGGCAGGAATGCCTCCATCCGCAGCTCCGACACGGTCACATCGGTCGCCGTACCGAATCTGCTCAGCGTGGTCACCAGCCGCAGCTCGCCGTACTCCGACCGCAGCACCAGCGGTACGGCGAACCCGAGATGATCCGGCCCGGTCGTCGGCCGGGCCGGCACCATCGCGATCAGCTCCTCGAGCAGCACGTCCGCCCCGGCCCACGGGGTGAGCGCGGCCTCGCGTCCGATCGCGTCGATCACGTGCCAGGACCACTCCGGCAGGTTCACGATCCGCGCCGCCAGCCCGTCAGGGTGCAGCAGCAGCCGCGGGACCGACACCGGCGTCTCCAGCAGGTACGGCGCAACCCCCGCCACCAACGCTTCGAACGAGCGGTTCGCGAGCACCAGCTCACCCCGCCGATCCACCACGATCGCCGGGTACGGTCGATGCCCGTCGAGCACGCTGGTGAGCGCGGATCGGATCGCCGCCAGCCCAGATCCGTCGTACGGCGTCTCGCCGTACGCGGGCGCATATCCGCCGGCGAGGAGCAACTCGTTCCGCTCGCGCAGTGGCACCTGTAACGACTCCGCGAGCCGGATGATCATGTCCCGCCCGGGCACGGACCGTCCGCTCTCGATGAAGCTCACATGCCGCTGCGTCGTCCCCGCGCGCACGGCGAGCTCCAGCTGGCTCACCCGCCGCCGGGCGCGCCACGTCCGAAGTCCGGCCGCCAAGTCAGATGCCATGTCTGCTGTCTATCGCACGCCACCGACAGTCCATACCGACAGTCCACAACCGATCAGGCGATACCCGGCAGGGAATTGTTGCCCACCGACGCCACCGGCAGCCTCGAGATGTGAACAACTCAGCAGAACAACTCGCAGACCGCTACATAGCCCTGTGGAACGAGCCGAACCCGGACGTACGCCGTGAGTCGATCGAGCAACTGTGGACCGGCGACGCCGTGCACCTCGTCGAACCACCCGAGGAGATCGCCAAGCGGGCCGCGCAGATCGGCGTCACCGCGACCCTGGAATCCCGCGGCCACGAAGCACTCGTCGCCCGCGTGACCCGCGCGTACGACGAATTCGTCGGCACCGGACAGTACGAGTTCCGCCGGCACGGCGAGGTCGCCGCGCTCCGCGACCTGGTCAAGCTCCGGTGGGCCATGGTTCCGGTCGGCGGTGGTGACACCGTTGCCATCGGCATCGATCTGCTGCTCCTGACCCCCGCCGGCCGGATCCACACCGACTACCAACTCCTCGAACCCTGACAGGCTCCACAGCCAGCATCACGACAACACCCGCCCACCTGCACGAGCCGGGATATCCGGCGGCGTTGTGGGTTCGCCCCGCTCGTACCAGCAGAGAACCCACAACAGCCGTGGATATCCCGGCTCGTGTGTCGGGTGCGTGGGTTGATGCGGACACCGCTTCGCGGCAGCTGGTCCGTTTGCCGCCTCGGGGGATGGCTGTTGTGCGCTCAGGTGGTGCGCGCGGCGGAGTGTGGTGATAGCCGGGTGCACGCGGGGGGGCGGTGATAGCCGGGTGCCCGGGAGAGGTTGGTTGTGGCGGTTTCCGCTGCGGGAGTGTGTTGGCCGGTGCCCGCCCGGGTATCGAGTCGTGGATCCGGGTCAGGAATCGGCGGCGAATTTCGCCGATATCCACGACTCGAAACCCGGCCCGAACCACTCGCCACGACTCGATACGCCCGACCACGGCCGCCGCCGTCTTTCCGGAACTTCCTGGTCGCTATCCGCAGATTTATCTCCGGAAAGACCCAGCCCAGCCCTCACCACGGTCCACTCCCGGTGATCACACCCCGCACGGACCCCGAGCGTCAGCCTCACCACAGTCCACTCCGTGATCACATCCGATGTGCGACCACTCGGGTCAGCGGCTCCGGGACAGCTGCGATCCTTCCCTGGTCGCGGTGGTGTGGGTCAAGGGTCGAAGATCGCGCAGCG